>JBIOTQ010000001.1:0-58139 GCA_044866075.1 Actinomycetota bacterium
CCTTCTCCGTTGATCCACGCCGCGACGTGGACGAACATCTCGAGCTCGCCGACCGGTTGGGCGTCCGGATCGCAGCCGTGCTCGAGACGCATCTCCACGCCGACTTCGTGAGCGGCGCCCTCGAGCTGCGCGGCGCTACGGGTGCAACGATCCACGGGGCAACCCTCGCGCGTCTCGACTTCGCGCATTCTCCGATCACGGCCGGCGACCGGATAGAAGTGGGCGGCGTCGCGGTCGAACCGCTCGCCACCCCAGGCCACACTCCGGAGCATCTCGCTTATTTGGCGACCATCGGAGGAACCGACGTGCTGTTCAGCGGCGGCTCGCTGATCGTCGGCGGCGCTGCACGCACCGACCTGAGCGGCGCGGAGAGAACGGCCGAGCTGGCCCGGGCGCAGTACACGAGCCTTCGTCGGTTGGCTTCGCTGCCGACCGAGACGATCCTGTGCCCGACGCACGGCGGCGGGTCGTTCTGCTCGACCGGCCGACAAAAAGCCGGGACGAGCACGATCGGCCGGGAACGGGAGACGAACCCTCTTCTCCGCGTTCCCGATGCGGCCGCTTTCGTCGAGCAGCTGAGCGCAGGCTTGGGGAGCTATCCGACGTACTTCAACCACCTGCGCGAAGTGAACCGCTTGGGACCCCAACGCGTCGGGGATCTCAACCCGGTGCCGCGGCTCCCGGCACAACAGGTTCGGGAAATCATGGATCGGGGCGCATGGCTCATCGACGCGCGGCCGGCCGCGACCTGGGCGGACGCTCATCCGCAGGGAGCGGTGTCGATCGAGCTACGCCCGGCCTTCGCGTCGTGGCTCGGTTGGGTCGTCCCGTTCGGCGCCGACGTCGTGCTCCTGCTCGAAAGGGCGCAGCTCGATGAGGCGCTTCGTCTGGCCCGCCGCATCGGATACGACGCCATCAGTGGATGGACCACGTTCGAGGATTGGCGTGATGCCGGTCTGCCCGTCGCGTCCGTCGAGAGGGTCGGCGCCCAGGAGGCGGCCGAACGCACCGGGCGCGGCGCAACCCTGCTCGACGTCCGTCAGCGCGCCGAACACGCAGCGGCGCGGCTCCCCGGCTCGACCAGCATCGAGCTTGGAGACATCATCGCCGGCAAGACGCCGGACGCCGAGGACGTCATCGCTTACTGCGGACACGGCGAACGATCGGCGACGGCTGCGAGCCTGCTCGAGCGGCGCGGGCTGCGTGTGGCGAACCTGGACGGGGGGACGAGCGCCTGGCGGGACGCGGGGCTGCCGTTCGAGCGATGAGCCTCGCCCGGATCGCCCAGCCAGGCTCCGGTTCGGGAAACCCCGTGGTTCGGCTGGGGCTACGGCCGAATATCGCCCAGTTCTCGCTGCTCGTCGGAGTCAACGCGCTCGTCGGCGGAATGGTGGGACAGGAGCGGACCATCCTCCCGTTGATCGCCTCGCGCGTCTTCGGTCTCGGCACCTTCACGCCTGCCCTGACATTCATCGTCGCGTTCGGTGCGGTGAAGGCGCTCGCCAATCTCGTAGCGGGGACGCTGGCGGATCGGGTCGGTCGGAAGCGAATCTTGGTCGCAGGCTGGATCGCCGGCATCCCCGTGCCTCTGCTGTTGATGTGGGCTCCAACGTGGGGATGGGTGATCGTCGCAAACGTGCTGCTCGGCGTGAACCAGGGACTCACATGGTCTACCACGGTCATCATGAAGATCGATCTCGCCGGACCCAAGCGACGGGGGCTCGCGATGGGTCTCAACGAGACGGCCGGATACGCAGCCGTCGCCGTGACTGCGGCGGCGACGGGTTACATCGCCCAGCACGCAGGCTTGCGGCCGGAACCATTCTTCCTGGGCCTGGCGTACGCCGGACTAGGACTCGCCGCGTCCGTCTTCTTCGTGAGGGAAACGAGCCCACACGCGCGGGCCGAGGCGGCGGACCTTGGTGTGTCCACACGTTCCGCGCGAGACGTTTTCGTGTTCACGAGCTTTCGCGAGCGGGCACTATCCGCGTGCAGTCAGGCGGGACTCGTCAACAACCTCAACGACGGGATGGCATGGGGACTGCTTCCGATCTACTTCTCGCGGGCCGGCCTCTCGCTGGCCGCGATCGGCGCCATCGCCGCCCTCTATCCGGGGGTATGGAGCGTCGGACAGCTCGTCACCGGCCCGCTGTCGGACCGGTTGGGACGCAAGTGGATGATCGCCGCCGGCATGTGGCTACAGGCCGTCGCCATCGCAGCCATCGCCGCCGCCGGGTCGCTCGGGCCGTGGGTCGCCGCAGCCATCGTCTTGGGAGCAGGCACCGCGATGGTGTATCCGGTGCTTCTGGCCGCCATCGGAGACGTCGCGCATCCCGCGTGGCGTGCCTCGGCCGTCGGCGTGTACCGAACCTGGCGGGACGGCGGCTTCGTCGTCGGTGCTCTGCTCACCGGCGTCATTTCCGACGCGGTTGGGATCAGGGCCGCCATCTACACCGTCGCAGCGATTACGGCCCTCTCAGGAATCGTGGTGGCGGTGCGGATGTACGAAACCCATCCGCCCGCGAGGCGGGTCACCCCGATCGGCTGACCGGGGCGAGAGATCCGCCCGCCCCTTGACTATCGACCTTCGAGTACGGCTCTGGCGCAGATGCTGAGGGCGCTCTCGTAACTTTTCCTAGAGGCCGCGGGGGAATATCGTCCCCCGCGGTCTCTGTTCAGCGACGATCTCAGTTCTTCGTCATCCTCGCCGCGAGCTGCCTCACGCGAACGCAACAGCGCGAGCGCCGTTGGTGATCTCCTCGACGACCTTGGCTGCGCCGACGATCTTCGCTCCTTTGGCGCACTGGTTCTCTGTGATGCCTCGAGGTTTGGTGCACGAGCCGCAGAGCCACACCTCGCCGCCGTTGCCGACGAACTCCTCGAACAGGTCCTTCAGCACCGGAAGCCCGGGCGAGGCGATTCCTTCGGTCCCGCTCTCGGTGCCGAGCCGTACCGCCTCGATCGTGCAGAGGACCGCGGCCCTTTGACCGGCGGCCGCCGCGATGTTGGCTGCGACGAAAGGCAGCGTCGCTCGCTCGGGGTCCTCCTTGCCGTACGTGCAGTTGAACAACAGCATGTCGCTCATCTCCTTCTCTCCACGGTGATCGTGAGACTTCCGTCGGGCTGAGCCTGGACGTCCCGGATCGCGTGCCCCATCAACCGGGCCAGCGATGGGAGGTCCTCCTTCGCGCTGGGGTCGCTCGTGCGGACGCGCAACAGATCCCCAACATTCATCTGTCCGATGCGGTCTCTGAACGCCGCCGCGAGCCCATCGCCGCAGCCCAGGGTCCCCGCGTCGAACTCGCGCGTGCTCATCCCTGCACGACGGGGTAGATCTCGTCGGCAACCAGGCCGTGCGCCTCGCGGTGCACTGCGTGCGCGGCGTCGGCGTTCGGCGCCTCGATCAAGCAGAAGACCTTGCCGCCCTGCTCGTCCACCCAGTAGTTTAGGTAGCGCACGCCGTAGCGCTCCTGCACCCGAAGGTCCGCCATGTGGGCTTCCGCGACCTCGGCGGCGGTGGTGCCTTCCGGCAGGCTGTTGTGCAGGTCCATGTACAAAGTCATCCGTGTTCACCTCCTTCCGCTTGCCCACGCTACGAAGACGACCGTTCCGCCACCGTTCCGCCGGGACGGGTGGCCGGGGCCCGACGTCGTTCGTACGATTGCCGGCGGTGCAAACCGTGGTGATCGATCTGCTCGGCCGGTTCTCGGTCGTGGTGGACGGTGTCCCGATCTCGGGCGACGCGTGGCGCAGTCGCCGCGCGGCCGACGTGGTGAAGCTGCTCGCTCTCGCTCCCGATCACAGGATGCATCGTGCGCAGGTCATGGAGGCGCTCTGGCCCGAGAGCGATCCGAACGCCTCCGGCACCAACCTCCGTAAGGCGTTGCATTTCGCCAGGCTCGCGACCGGCGATGAGCAAACGATCGCGAACGAGCGAGGCGTGCTCGTACTGTGGCCTGATGCCCGGCTTGAGACCGACGTCGAGCGCTTCGAGGCCGCCGCGCAACGCGCGCTGGACGCCGGCGACGAGTCCCTGAGCAGGGCGGCCGCAGAGCTGTATCGGGGCGACCTTCTTCCGGACGATCGATACGAGTCGTGGTCGGTCGAGCCGCGCAGCCGTCTGCACGGACGCTACGCGGATGTGCTGCGGGCCGGGGCGCTGTGGGACCGGTTGGCCGAAGGAGACCCAACCGACGAGCAGGCGGCGCGCGCGCTCATGCGGGCCCATCTCGAGGCCGGTCTGCGCCGGGAGGCGATCCGGCGTTTCGAGCGGCTGCGCGAGGCGCTCCGGGACCATCTCGGCGTCGGGCCGGACCCGTCGACGGTTGCCCTCTACGAACAGGTTCTCGCCGCCGAGGGGGCTCCGCAGCCCTCCGAGGCCGAGCGCGCGCATGCGCTCCTTGCGTGGGCATTGGTGCACATGAATCGCAACGACATCGCGGAGGCGGAGCGCGCGGCGGAGGAGGCGCGCGCGATCGCCCTCGACGCGGGGCTGGGCCGTGAGCTCGGGGAAGCTGCGGTGATCCTCGCCAAGGTCGCGATGGCGCAGGGACGGTGGCGCGAGCGGTTCGCGGAGGAGCTCACCGAGTCGATGCGGATGCGCGCCAACATGGAACCCATCGTCTACGACGCCCACCTGTGCCTCGCGGAGTACTTCCTCAGCAGCTCGGAGGGCTACGACGCCGCTGCCGAGTTCGCACGCCAGATGATGCGCATCGCTGAGGAGGCAGGCTCGGCGACCGGCGCGGCGCTGGCGCTGCTCATGCTAGGCGAGGCCGAATTGCTCGCCGGCAATCTCGTCGAGGCGGAGGATTACCTGAAGGGTGCGGCGGAGGCCAACGACCGGGAAGGGTGTATCTCCGGCTCCGCACTCGCGAGGCAGCGTTTGGCGGAAGCGGCCGTCAGTCGCGGTCGCAAGTACGACGCCAACCGACTGCTCGGCCGGGCGCGCTCGCTCGCGCTCCGCTCGGACATCGTCACCCACCTGTTGGTGAGGGTTTTCGGCACGATGATCCAGGCCGCAGCGGATCCGCGGAACGCCGTCGGCGTTCTGCGCCGAGCCGAGCAGGAGCTGAGCCAGATGCGGCCGTGCGAGCCGTGCTCGATGGGGTACCTCACGAGCGCGGCGGCGGCCGCCGCACGAGCCGGCGACCTCGATCGGGCGCGATGGTTCATCGCCGAAGCAGAGCGCATCGCCGGCATGTGGCAGGGGGGACTTTGGACCGGCGCCGTATGGGAGGCTCGGGGGATCCTCCGTCAGGCGGAGGGCGAGGGCGAGCAGGCGCGTGCGATGTTCCGCGAAGCGGCGGAGGCGTTCGCGCGCGCGGGCAATCGGTCCGACGCCGCGCGCTGCCTCGAGGCGGTTGCCGGTCTACGCGACGAGAGCGCCCCCGGAGAGGCGCGGCACGGCTAGACCCTCGGCGCCGACCGAGTCACGACGGCTACCGATCGACGCCAACGACGTTCTTCGGCGGCGCGCTCGCGGTCGGAAAGGGGTGGGCCCCTGGGCAGGTATCGGCCTCGTCGCTGCCGAACCCACCGCAAGATCGAGATGATTGCGATTCCGCTCGGCGTGCACGTTCTCGACGTGCTCGCGCGGCCCATCGAATCCATTCCGGAGGGGCAGGGCGGCCAGCTCGTCGACGAGATCAGGCTCTCGCCAGCGGGGGCCGCCGGCGGAACCGCGGTGACGCTGGCGAAGCTCGGCGTCCGGGTCCGGAGCGCGGGCGCGGTGGGCACGGATCCGATGGGGGATCTGCTCGTCACCTTGCTCGAGCGGTACGGCGTCGACACATCTCTGCTGGCGCGCACCGACGTGTTCCAGACCTCTGCGAGCGTCCTTCCCATACGTCCGAACGGCGACCGCCCGGCGTTCCACGTCATCGGATCCAACGGGCTCCTCGCTTCTGCCGAACTCCCCCTCGAAGCGATCGCGGCCGCGACGCACTTACACATCGGGGGCCTCGAGTTCCTCGGCGGCGAGCGCGCCGCAGCGGTCTTGGCTCACGCGCGCGAGCACGACGTCGTGACCTCGGCCGATCTGCTTGCGCCGGGAGGGATCCCGGGCCTGTTCCCGATCATCGAGCCCGCCCTCCCGTACGTCGACTACCTTCTCCCCAACGACGAGCAGGTGACGGGCTTCACGGAAACCGACGACCTGATCGAGGGCGCCAGCGTGTTCCTCAAGCACGGCGTCTCCTGCGTCGCAGCGACCCGCGGCGCCGATGGAGCGGTGGTCGTCGACGCCGACGGCGTCCAGGATGTTCCTGCCTTCGCCGTGGATGTCGTGGACACCTCGGGATGCGGCGATGCCTTCTCCGCCGGATTCCTTCGAGCGCTGTCGCTCGGGCGCACCCACCGCGACGCCGCCGTGCTCGGGTGCGCGGTCGCCGGGTTGGTCGCGCAAGGACTCGGCAGCGACCACGGCGATTTTGATCTCGAATCCGCGGACGCCTTCGCGGCGTCGGCGCCGACCAGGTAGCCGTCGTGGCCCGCAAGGTGACCCGGCGCCGCATGCTCGGCGGGATGGCTGGGGCCGCCGCAGGCCTCGCGGTGCGGCCCGCCGGCGGGGGAACCTCGCCGGCGTCGATCGAGAACTCGGCCGGTCCGTCGGGAAGCCGCTCCGCCGATGTGGTGATAGTCGGCGCCGGCTTCGCCGGTATGACGGCCGCACGCGCGCTTCGCGCGAAAGGGGTCTCGGTCGTCGTGCTCGAAGCGCGCGACCGCGTGGGCGGGCGCGTCATCAATCAAGATCTGGCGGCGAATGGTTTCCCGGGCCGCGTCGTCGAGCTCGGCGGCGAGTTCGTCGGACCCCTTCCCTCGGAGCCCGCGACCGCAAGCGTGCCGACGCAGAAGGTTTACAACCCGCAGGACCGGGTGCTCGCGTTGGCCTCCTTGCTCGGGATCGGAACGTTCAAGACCTACGACTCGGGCGACTACATCAACTACCTGGACGGCGTGGGCGCGATCCGCTATTCGAGCCGCACCCGCATCCCGCCGGACCCGAGCACGGCGAACTCGGCCATGGCGCTCGCGACGTTGAACGAGATGGCGCGCCAGGTCGACCCCGCGGCGCCGTGGAAGGCCGAGCACGCCGCCGTCTGGGATCACCAGACGGTCGAGTCCTGGGCACGGAAGTATCTGCTGCCCCCTCTGTCACCGGAGTCCCCGACGAATCACTTGGTGACGCTCGCGCTCGAGGCGGTGATGTCGGTCGAGCCGGGCGAGATCTCGCTTCTCGAGCTGCTCTTTTACATCGCGTCGGCCGGCAATCTCGACAACCTCATCGACACGACCAACGGCGCGCAGGACTCACGATTCATCGGCGGGTCGCAGTCGATCGCAATCGCGATGGCCGCCGAGCTCGGCGACGACCTCGTGCTCGGCGCGCCGGTACGCCGCATCGAGCACGTCTCCGGCCGAGTCACGGTTCGCGGGGACGGGTTCGACGTGACCGCCGACCGGTGCATCGTCGCGATCCCGCCGGCCCTTGCCGGCCGTATCGCCTACGACCCCCCGCTCGGCTCCTTGAGCCCCCGCGGAGCCCTGCGCGATCAGTTGACGCAGCGGTTCCCCATGACGTCGATCCTGAAGGTCAACGTGCTGTACCCGACGCCCTTCTGGCGGGACGACGGACTCGCCGGACAGGTCACGAGCCAGGTGGGCGCTGTCCGCGTCACGTTCGACAACACACCCTATCCCGACCCTGGAACTTCGAATGTTTCACCCGGCTGCATCATCGGATTCATCGAGGCGGACGAGGCCCGCTACTGGACGGAACGGACGCGCGCCGAGCGATACGAGGTCGTGATCGCCGACCTCACCCGCTACTTCGGACCGAGGGCCGCGGCACCACTCGGCGGAATGAGCGGCTACTTCGAGATGCTGTGGAACGCGGAAGAGTTCTCCGGCGGCGGACCGATCGGCGTCCCGACGCCCGGGACCTGGTATCAGTACGGCAGGGCGCTTCGCGAACCGGTGGGCCTCGTCCACTGGGCCGGGACGGAGACTGCCGTCCGGTGGTCCGGCTACATGGACGGGGCGGTCGAGTCCGGCGAGCGCTCGGCGAATGAGGTCATGATGGGTCTCTGAGCGTCGGCGCGTGGGCGTGCCTCAGAGATTACGTGGGGGGTTCGAGTCGGTGGCCCCTGCCCGAGGCCTGGGCGTCTTGGGAGGGGCCTCGCGCATAATCTCGGGACATGGCCCGCGACGCAGCCCCCCTACCGACGGGAACGGTGACGTTCCTGTTCAGCGACATCGAGGGAAGCACGCGGCTGGTACAGAGCCTCGGTGATCGGTTCACCGAAATCCTCGAAACTCAACAGAGATTGCTGCGTGAGGCCTTCTCGGCGCACACCGGTATCGAGCTCGGAACCGAGGGCGACTCGTTCTTCGTCGTCTTCGCCGACGCGACCGACGCCGCCGCCGCCGCGATCACGGCGCAGCGCGCGGTGGCCGCACACGACTGGCCCGACGACGCGACGGTACGGGTGCGAATGGGCCTGCATACGGGTGAAGGCAAACTCGGCGGAGCGAACTACGTCGGCCTGGATGTCCATCGCGCCGCGCGGATCGCGGGGGCCGCCCACGGCGCGCAAGTGCTGATCTCGGAGAGCACCGCGGCGCTGGTCAAAGACGCACTCGCGGACGAAGCGGGCCTGAGGAATCTCGGCGAGCACCGCCTCAAAGACCTCCTGAATCCGGAACGGATCTACCAGATCGTCCATCCGGCGTTGGAGAGCGAGTTCCCGCCGCTCGCGACGCTCACCCACCGTCCAAATAACTTGCCGACGCAGACGTCGGAGTTCCTCGGACGCGCAACCGAGGTCGCCGCCGTCGGCGACCTGCTCGGCGGCGGCGCGCGCCTCGTGACGCTCACCGGGCCGGGCGGCATCGGGAAGACGAGGCTCGCGCTGCAGGTCGCCGCGGCCCGGACCGAAGAGTTCACGGATGGGCTCTTCTTCGTGGACCTGTCGCCCGTCCGCGAAGCCGACAAGGCGTTCGAGGCGGCCGTACGCGCGATCGGACTGCCCGAGTCCGCAGAGCAACGTCCGCTCGACGTGCTGAAGGAGCAGCTCGCCGCGAAGCACATGCTCCTCGTCCTCGACAACTTGGAACAGGTGATGGACGCGGCGGACGGTGTGGCGGAACTCCTCCAGCGGTGTTCTCGCCTGCGGGTGCTCGCGACGAGTCGCGAGGCGCTCCGCGTGCGAGGCGAACACATCTTTCCGATACCCCCGCTCTCGCTGCCCGAGGCCGCCGGGTCGATCTCCGCCGCGGCGGCTTCCGCCTCCGAGGCTGTGAACCTCTTCGTCGAGCGCGCCGCGGAGGTACGCGGCGGATTCATGCTGACCGACGAGAACGCGCCGGCGATCGTCGAAATCTGTGCACGACTCGACGGGCTGCCGCTCGCCATCGAGCTCGCCGCGGCGCGGCTCACGCTCTTCTCGCCGCAGGATCTGCTGCAACGACTGAGAGGGAGCGTCCAGGTCGTCGGAGGAGGCGCACGGGACCTGCCGGCGCGCCAGCAAACGCTCCGCGACACGATCCGGTGGAGTTACGAACTGCTCGATGTCGATGAACGCACCGTCTTCCGCGTTCTCTCCGTCTTCCCGTCCGCGCCACTTCCGGCAGTCGAGGAGGTGAGCACGCGGATCGCCCCCCTTCGAAACGTTTCCGTGATCGACCGCGTCGCGTCACTCGTCGACAAGAGCCTCGTACGGAGCGTAAACGGTAGCGGCCCGCAGCGGCTGTCGATGCTGACGACGATCCACGAGTACGCCTCGGAACGGCTCGCAGAAGAGCCGTCGCTCGCGTCGGCGGCGCGGCGAGCACACGCCGAGTATTTCTCGGAGTTCGCGCGCTCGAGACGGGCCGCGCTGGAGGATGCAACGCGCGACGAGGCGCTCGGCGAACTCGAGACGGAGGTCGGCAATCTCCTGACCGCGTGGCGGTTTTGGGTGGAAGCCGGCGACCTCGCCCGGCTCGAGGAGCTCCTCGAGAGCCTGTGGCTCCTTCACGAGGCGCGCGGCTGGTACGCGTCGGCCGTCGAGCTGGCCCAGGATCTCCTCCGCGTGCTGTCGGCGGTTCCGTCCTCGCCGGATCGCGTCCAGCAGAAGATCACGCTCGCGACGTCTCTCGCCCGCGGTCTTCTCGCGCTGCGCGGCCTTACCAAAGAGGTCGAAGAAGCGTACGCTCGCGTGCGGTTGCAGTTGGAGGAAGCCGGCGGCCTCCCGCAGCTTTACCCCGCGCTACGAAACATATGGAACTTGCACCTCTATCAAGGCGACTTCGAGCACGGGCTAGCTATCGGCCGGCAGCTCCTAGAGCTCGCCGAGCAGTCGAACGACGTGGACCTGGTTCTCGACGCGAACGTGGTTCTCGGGGCAAACCTCGGTTCGATGGGCGAGATCGCGGGGGCTTCCGAGCATCTCGAACGCGCGATCACGCTGTTCGATCCGCGCCGGCCTCGTACCGCGCTGTTCCGTCTGGGACCGCATCCCGGAGTCGTCGCGCATACGACGTCCGCGTTCGTTCTCTGGTTGATGGGGGAGCCCGACGCCTCGTTCGATCACTCGCGGCGAGGGTTGGAGGCGTCCGTGCAGTTGAATCATCCGTATACGCGCGCGTACGCGCTGTTCCACTCCGCCTTCCTCGATACCTGGAGGAGCGATTTCTCCTCGGCGCTCGACCGCGCAGGCGAGGCGCTCCGCGTATCGGAAGAGCACGGCTACCCGGTCTGGCAGGCGGTGTCGCTCGTGGTTCAGGGGACGGCGCTCAGCGCGCTCGGAAAGACGAGCGAGGGCTTGTCGATGAGCGATCGCGGTCTCGCGCTGTATCAGGAGCTATCGACGCCGCCGGTATTCTGGCCGTTCATCCTTTCACTCCGAGCGCGAGGGTTCCTGCACGCAAACCGGGCCGAAGACGCGATCGAAATCGCCGACGCGGCGGCGGCCATGCTCGAGGGCCGATACGCGATCGTCCTCAGCGATGTACCGGTCCTGAAGGGCGACGTCCTTTTCGCGTTATCGAGGTTCGACGAGGCCGAGTCGTGGTTCGAGCGCGGAATCGAGGTGGGGCGCGAGAAAGGCGCGCGCACCACGGAGCTTCGGGCCGCGACGCGGCTCGTTCGTTCACGGCACCGAACCGGACGCGAGCCGGACTGGAGCGACATACTCCGGTCCGTCCTTGCGACGTTCGCGGGCAAGATGGAAACGGCGGACGTCGCGGACGCACGCGCGGTTCTCGAAGGACGCTGAGAAGGCGGCTCGTTCGCGCGCCCGGAGGGATTCGAATCCCCGCCCTTCTGATCCGTAGTTATCACACCGCCAGCGGTGTGCTACGAGCTGAAACGCCAGGTCACTCGCGAGCGCTGTGCGTATCCGTTATCCGCTGGGTCCGATGGCCATCTGGAGCGCTTCGAGACCGAGCGAGATTGCCGCGTCGATCGTGAGGGTCCGTCCTCGTTCCTGTGCTTCGGCGAATGCCGAATCGTCGAGTTGCTGTTTGATGATGGCAAGGGTCTGGCCGTTTTTCTTAGCGAGCCACGGCTCCTCGCGTCCGTAGATCTCTTCAAAGATGGCGGCCCAGCAGGACAGGAGGCAGGCCGCCGTCGCTGCTTGCTCGAACCGCACGAGCGCGCCGGCGATTCGGCACAGGATGATGGCATCCCAGTAACGGTCGGCGGTGTCCTGTCGCCCCCGATGGATGGCGTGGGCCTCCCTCAACAGCGGAATGGCCCGCTCGGCCCTGCCGTCGGTGATCTCATACTCCGCGAGCCACGCAAGCGTCTGCGCTTCAGTGTGTTTGTCCCCAACCTCACGAGCCTCATTAAGGTTCTCCTCGCGCAGCGCACGAGCTCGCTGGAAGTTCCCCAGTTCTTCGTACGTCCAAGCGAGTCTTCGAGCCGCGGCCAGCGCCCAATATCGGTCTCCGATCTTGGTGAAGAGTTCGGCACTCTTGCCGAATCGGCTCCGAGCTTCCAGCCATTGGTCCCGCTCGGCGAACGGAAAGCCGAGCCCCATCAGACAATAGGCCTCGCCCCAGAGATCGCCGAGCTGCCGGCAGAGCACGAGCGCTTCCTCGAGCCAAACGCCACTCTGCTCTGGATCACCGAGGTCGCCGATCATGTCGGCGGCACCGATCAAAGCATGAGCACGTGCCGGAGTCGGTCGCAGATCCCGTTGCAGCGCGCCTTCCAGGCGACGCACTCCTTCGCGGAGAGAACCTCTCGAGGCCCACACCCACCAGACTGCCGCCATCAGCTTCAACGCGGATTCGCCGTCGCCGGATGACTCGAGATGTTCCAGAGTCGCACGGATGTTGTCGAGCTCGGGTTCCATCCGGTCGAGCCACTCCGCGGACTCCCGTCGCAGGTGTGGTGCGGCTTCCCCCGACAGCGCCAAGAAGAAATTCGCGTGACGGCGATGCAGTTCCTCGGATTCGTTGGATTCAAGCAGCCGTTCGATGGCGTATTCGCGGATCGTCTCGAGCATCCAGAAGCGTTCGTCGCTGTGCCGGACGAGGCTCTTGTCGACCAGCGACTGGAGCACATCGAGATTTCCGTCGGCGACGTCCTGCGCGGCGTCGAGAGTACATCCGCCCGCGAAGACCGCCAGTCGAGCAAACAGGCGTTGCTCATCGGTCGCAAGCAGCTCATGACTCCACTCGATGGCTGCCCGCAACGTTGCCTGTCGCGGATCGGCGTCGCGCCCTCCCTTGAACAGATCGAGCCGACTGGAGAGTCTGTCGAGGATCTGGGTCGGAGAAAGGACGCTCGTACGTGCCGCGGCGAGCTCGACCGCCAGCGGCAGGTGGTCGAGCCGCCGACAGAGCTCGGCGATCGTATCGTCCACAGGCAGACCGGATCGCGTATTGAACAGCTCGACCGCTTCTCGCTTATCGAGCGGCGGGACGGCAAACTCGACCTCACCCCGCACGCGCAGCAGCTCGCGGCTTGTCACCAGGAGGCGCAGGTTGCGACAGGCCTCGAGCAGGGGCGGGAGCTCGGGCGCGGCGTCGACGACCTGCTCGAAGTTATCGAGAAGCAGCAACATCTCCCGCTGCGCGATGTATTCGGCGAGCCCTTCCGTCGCGCCCAGCGTCTTCACGATGGCGTCTGACACGAGAGCCGGATCCCTCAGCGTCGCCAGCCCGACCCAGAAGACGCCGTTGCGATGATCGGGGACCAGTTCCGCTGCGGCCTCGATGGCAAGTCGCGTCTTCCCTGAACCTCCTGGTCCTGTCAGCGTGAGTAGCCTGGCGCCGTTTTGGAGGAGTGCAACCACGCGATCGACCTCATGAGACCGGCCGACGAACGAGCTAGCGGGTCGCGGAAGGTTCGTGTTCGAGATCGTTTTCAGCGGCGGGAAGCGTTCCCTGCCGAGCTGGAAGATCCAAACCGGCTCGGCAAAGTCCTTCAAACGATGCTCTCCGAGGTCTAGCGCGTCGACCTCGACGAGGTCACGGGTTTCCCTTGAGAGCAGCACCTGACCGCCGTGTCCGGCCGCGCCGATGCGGGCGCCCTTGTGCACGTCTTCACCGACGTAGCCCTCCTCCGTCACCTCCGGCGTGCCCGTATGGATGCCCATACGCACGCGGATCGGCCCCGCACTCAACGCTCGCTGCCCGTCGTTGCAGGCCTCGACGGCCGATCCTGCGGAACCAAAGGCGTAGAAGAACGCGTCGCCTTGGGTATCCACCTCGACGCCGCCCAGGCGTGCAAATGCGTCCCTCAGAGCGCGACGATGGACGGACAACTCCTTCGCGTATCCAGCGGCGCCCAGTTCATGCAACAGCCTCGTCGAACCTTCGATGTCCGTGAACACGAAGGTGACGACCCCGGACGGGAGTTCACGCCCCACGAGATCTCATTGTGGGATGGCCTCGCTCACGCCGCAACGGTGCGAGCGAGCGGCGTGCAAACGGTTCACGGGCCTCGGCCGAAGCAACGTCGCAGCTGGTGCGCCCGGCGGTGTGTGAGGACAGCGGATAGTGGACGGCGGGCTTCTCTGAAACTGACGGACATCGTTGACAACGGGGGTCCCTGAGATATGAGGGGACCTCATGACCGAAAAAGAGCTGAACCGAGGCGCTGAGCGACGGCTGGCGATCCTCCGCCACGCCGAAGAGGTCAGCGGCAACGTGGCGGCAACCTGCCGCTACTACGGCATCACCCGCCAGTGCTTCTACATCTGGCGGCGACGCTACGAGGAAAAGGGCCTAGCAGGGCTGCGAGAGAAGTCCCGAGCTCCTCACCGAAGCCCCAACGCGACCAGCGGCGAGGTCGTGGGCAAGATCATCTACCTGCGGCAGAACTACCACTTCGGTCCCCACAAGATCACGATGTATCTCAAGCGCTACCACGACATCACCATCAGCCCCTCCGGTGTCTGGCGGATCCTCAACAAGCTCGGCATGAGCCGCCTGCCTTCCTCGCAGCGCTACAAGCGGCACAGCCAGCGCTGGAAGCGCTACGAGAAGCAGCAGCCAGGCCATCGGGTCCAGATCGACGTGAAGTTCCTCGAGCCGCTCAAGGGTTCCCGGCGCCGGCACTACAGGTTCACCGCCATCGACGACTGCACACGGCTTCGCGTGCTGAGGATCTACGAGCGCTGCAACCAGAAGACTGCGATCCAGTTCGTCGACTACGTGCTGGAGAAGCTCCCCTTCGGCGTCGACGTGATCCAGACCGACAACGGCGCCGAATTCGCCCAACAGTTCCACTGGCACGTCCTCGACCGGGGCATCCAGCACGTCCACATCAAGCCATCAACCCCTCGGCTTAACGGCAAAGTCGAACGCTCACACCGAATCGACGCTGACGAGTTCTATCGGATGCTCGACGGCGTTGTCATCGACGACACCAAGCTCTTCAACGACAAGCTCCAAGAGTGGGAGAACTTCTACAACTACCACCGGCCCCACGGCTCCTTGGGCGGCCAGACGCCATATGAGAGACTGCGGCAGAAGACCCAGACCCCTGTGTCAGCGGTCTAAGTCAGTTGCACATCGTGCGCCCGGAGGGATTCGAACCCCCGACCTTCTGATCCGTAGTTATCGATGCGTCAACGCAGTGCGGATCTATGGTCGCCCTGGATCCGGTCCGGCCTCGTCAACGCAGTGCGTCGGAATCAGGAGCTGTGGCAGCGAACATCGCTCGTCGCTGCCGTAGTCATCGGCTCCTTGTCAGCCGCTCTCGGCGAACTCGACTCCCCTCGGGAGCGCCTTCGAACGGGATGCTTCCGAGAGATGCTTCATCAGCATCGAGCGGAAGACGCGCGCGCTGGCCGGCGGGTCGACGTCGCGTCGATGGGCGAGCCCGACGATGCGCGACAGCCCGGCGCCCGCGAAGGCGACACTGCGAAGATGCGGCCGTCCTTCGAGAACCATGCTGGGGACAACCGCGATACCGAGCCCGGCTTCGACGAACCGGAGCACCGCGTCCATCTCACCCCCTTCGACGACGTAGCGCAGGTCGATCCGCGCGCGCCGGCACGCCGTGAGGGTCGCGTCGCGGAGATCGTAGCCCTCGCGGAACATGACCAGCGGGTAGCGTTGGAGGTCGCGTAGCCGCATCGACTTTCCGCGGACGATCGACCCATCGGCGGGCGCCGCAACCACGAGAGGCTCCTTGAGGATCTGCGACGTGGAGAGAGCCGGATCACGTCTATGCAACGGCAGGATGATGAGCGCCAGATCCAGCTCGCCTTGCGCAAGCAACCTGACGAGGTCTCGACTGCCGTTCTCCTCGACGATGAGCTCGATCCCGGGATAAGCGTGGTGGAAGCGGGCGAGGGCCTCCGGCAAGACGACGGTCGACAAGCTGGGCGTCGCGCCGAGGCGCAAGCGGCCGCGGGCGAGCCCGACGAGCTCTTGCACTTGCACCCGCGCGCTGTCTGCATCAGCGAGTATGCGCCTGGCTAGCGGAAGAAGTGTTTCGCCGGCCGCCGTGAGCGTTATGTTGCCGCGAGCGCGGTTGAAGAGCGCCGTGCCGAGCTCGCGCTCGAGCTCGTGTATCTGCTTACTGAGGGCAGGCTGCGAGACGTGGACCTCCTGGGCCGCCCGCGTGAAGTGAAGGTTCCGAGCCACGGAGACGAAGTACACGAGCTGCTGTAATTGCATGTCCATAGCCTAGCGCTATCGAAATGACCTTTACAATGTCTTGGACGACTTAGGTAATCGGGCCTATGGTCGGAGTATGAGCGTCGTTCGACTTCCCCTCGAGGGTCGCAGCCGGCTCCTTCACCCACGAGCGATTGAAGCGCTCCTGCTCATGGCCCGGCATGATTCGGCGGTCGAAACTCTGACGCGCAAGCGCCGCGCACGTACCCGGACGTCCGACCAAGCGACGCCTCGAAGAAGTCCGCGAGCAATGAGATGAGGACGAGCGTCTGCAACGTTCTCGTTATCGGCTCGGGTGCGGCGGGGATGCGCGCAGCGATCGCTGCGCACGAGGCGGGGAGCGATGTCGTGGTCGTGGGCAAGCGCCCGCGATTCGACGCCCATACGGTGCTTGCAGCTGGCGGTATCAACGCCGTGCTCGGCACCCGGGACCCTGAAGACTCCTGGCAGCAGCACTTTGCCGACACGATCCGCGAGGGATATTTCCTCTCTCATCCGCGGGTCGTCGAGATCATGGTCACGGAAGCACCGGACGCGATCCGTGAGCTCGACGTCTGGGGTTGCGACTTCGCCCGAACCGAAGACGGGCGGATCGATCAGCGATTCTTCGGCGCGCACCACTACCGGCGAACGTGCTACACGGGCGATTTCATCGGGCGGGCTGTTCTTGGAGCGCTTCATCGCCGGGCCGCCGATATCGGCGTTCCTGAAATCGTCGAGGACGCCTACGTCGCGAAGCTTCTCGTCGCCGGCGGGGCGTGCTTCGGCGCGCTTACCTTCGATGTGCACACAGGGGAGCGCACCGCCTTTCTCGCCGATGCCGTCATCGTGTGCACCGGCGGACACACGAGGCTTTGGCGCCGCTCCTCGTCTCGGCGCGACGAGAGCTTCGGCGACGGGTTCGGCCTTCTGCTCGAGGCGGGCGTCGAGCTCATGGACATGGAGCTGGTCCAGTTCCATCCGACCGGGATGATGTGGCCCGAGAACATGGCCGGCCGGCTCGTCACCGAGGCGGTGCGCGGCGAGGGTGGACGCCTCTACAACGCCGTGGGCGAGCGGTTCATGGAGCGCTACGACCCAGAGCGCCTCGAACTCTCATCCCGCGATCGTGTCGCGCTGGCCATCCATACCGAGATCGCCGATGGCCGTGGGACCGAGCGCGGCGCTGTTCTCCTCGACATCTCGCATCGTGGCAAGGACCACATTCTGGAGAAGCTGCCCCGCATGTACCGGCAGTTCATCGAGCATCAAATGCTCGACATCACAAGCGAGCCGATGGAGGTCGCCCCGACGGCGCACTACACGATGGGAGGTGCCGCCGTCGATCCCGAAACGCACGCGACGACGGTGCCCGGCTTGTTTGCAGCGGGCGAGGCATGTGCGGGCCTGCACGGTGCGAACAGGCTTGGTGGGAACTCGCTTTCCGAAACGATCATCAGCGGGCGCCGGGCAGGAGAAGCGGCGGCGGGGTTTGCCGAAGACAGTGACGTCGTCCTGCGGCCACGCGGCGTCGTCCGCGAGGCGAACGAACAACTGGACGCGCTCGTGCGTCCGGGTTCCGAGCTCGCTCGGCCGCTCCAACGTCGCTTGCGCGATTTGATGTGGGACCAGTGCGGCCTCGTCCGCAACGAGCGAGACCTCAAGGAGGCGCTGGTCGACGTCTCGGAAATCCGCTCAGCGCTCCCAGACGTCGACGTCCGGCCGGGGGCCGAGGGGTGGAACGATCTCGCGTACGCGCTGGACTTGCGCGGAGGACTGCTCGCGGCCGAAGCGACGATACGCGGCGCGATCGAACGAAGAGAGACGCGCGGAGCGCACAACCGCTCCGACTATCCCGAAATCGACCCCGCTCTTCACGTCAACTTCTATACGCGGCTTAACGAATCGGAAGTTTCGATCCGAAGCAAGCCGGTCCCGGTCGCCTCGCCAGAGCTCGACCATATCCTGCGAACTGCGCCGCATGCCGTCGTGACGGCGGAGCATCTTCTCGAATGAGCGACGCAAGCGGGGACGTGTTCGGGGCTCGCAGTTACGCTCTTGGATCTGACCCCGTTTTGGCTGCATCGCGTGGCCATTGAAGTCTCTCATCCAACCCGCTGCGGGCGCTGTCGATGTGACTGAGTAGCGCCATGAACAGATGTGAACATCGCAGCTGCGATGGCTGCCGCGTCACGATGGAACGAACGTCTTAGCACTGGTCAGAATAAGTGCGCCCGGAGGGATTCGAACCCCCGACCTTCTGATCCGTAGTCAGACGCTCTGATCCAGCTGAGCTACGGGCGCGCGGGATGACATTCTAGCGGCGCACCGCTATCCGGCGAACCGAAAGCGACGCCCTCGAAACAAGCGGAGGCGGAGCGATTCGAACGCTCGAGGGAGCTTGCGCCCCCAACGGGATTAGCAATCCCGCGCCATAGACCAGACTAGGCGACGCCTCCGTGCAACCGGGGCATTCTACCGGCGCCTCCGACGAAGTCCGACGGCCTCGCTGCTAGGCTCGCCGCGTGCTCGGTCCGGTCTTTCATCTCGACGGCGAAACCATGGTTCCGACGGAGCTGGCGCGCGGCCCGTGGGATCCTCGTGCTCAGCACGGCGGTCCGGCCGCGGCGGCGCTGGCTCGTGCGCTCGAGCGGTGCGACCCGGTCGACGGGCTTTCGATCATGCGCGTCGTCGTCGACCTCTTGCGTCCCGTGCCGCTCGCGCCCCTACGGACGCAGGCCCGCGTCGCGCGCGGCGGCAAGCGGGTTCAGCTTGTGGAAGCCGAGCTCCTCGCCGGCGAGGACGCCGTCGCACGCGCGTCGGCGTGGCGCCAGCGCCTCGCGGACGGGATCGCGCCGGCGACCGAAGCGGCCCCGATCGGAGCCGGTCCGGACGTGGGCAGGGAATGGGAGCCCGACCTTTCGACGCTCGGATTCTGGGCAGCGGTGGAATGGCGCTTCGTCTCCGGTTATTTCAGCGACATCGGACCGGCGACCGGTTGGTGCCGCCTCCGCACCTCCCTCTTCGACGGAGAGGAGCCCACGCCGTTGCAGCGCGTCTTGGTCGCAGCCGACTTCGGCAACGGGATCAGCGGCGAGCTGGACTTCATGCGCTACGTCTTCATCAACGTCGATCTGGCGGTTCACCTGCATCGCCTTCCGCGGGGAGAGTGGATCGGGCTCGACGCGATGACGTCGGTGGCGCCGAACGGGGTCGGCCTCACGCGAGGGACGCTCCACGATGCCGAGGGGCCGATCGGCGGAAGTGCGCAACAGCTCGTCGTCGACCGGCGACCGCCGGGATGAGCGGTCAGTCGAGGAGCGGCTTCACCTCGGCAGCGAGCCACTCCATCGTGCGGATTGCCTCGGCCGGGAACATCGCGAGATCGAGAATCATCGTCGACACGCCCTCGTCGCGATAGCGCAGGAGCTCGTCGGCGACATCGCGCGGCGTTCCGGCGATCGAGCGCCTCTCCGGAAGGAAGTCGCCGATCTCGAACGGCGGCTTGACCCCGCGCCGCAGCGACAGCGCGACCTCCGACGCGTCGCGGCCCGCGTCCTTCGCGGCGCGTTCGATCCCGCCGCGGATCTCCGCGATCTCTTCGACCCAGACCTCCATGCCCAGCCACCCGTCGGCGAGAGTTCCGGCGCGCCGCAGAGCGGCGGGCGTGTTGCCGCCGACGTAGAGCGGCGGGCCTCCCGGGCGATGGGGTTGCGTCGCGAGCACGACATCGGTGAAGTGAGCGTGTTTGCCGTCGAAGCTAACCGGTGAGCTCGAGTTCCACAACGTCTTCAGCACGCGGATGTATTCGTCGGTGCGCGAGCCGCGCTCCTCCGGCGGGACGCCGAGCGCACGGAACTCCTCCGCGAGCCAGCCGGCGCCGATCCCGACGATCATGCGGCCCTCGCTCAGGCGATCGAGCGTGGACATCTCGTTCGCCAGCACGACGGGATTGCGGTACGGCAGCACAAGGATGGCGGACCCGATAAGAACGTTCTCGGTCGCGCCGGCGACCACGCCCATGGTCGATACGGGATCCAGCCACGTGATGCCCGGCGTGAAGAGCATCTCGGTGGTCGAGCGCTTGTACGGATACTCACTCGTCCTTTCCTTCGGGATGACGACGTGATCCGTCGCCCACACCGAGTGGAAGCCCAGGCGGTCGGCGGCGCGCGCGAGATCGAGGACGAACTCGCGCTCCGCGATCGGGCCGACCGTGGGGAGCGACACGCCGAGGTTCACGGATCACTCCTCTTCGGCCGCGCGCAACAGCGGGATCAAGAACCAGAAGGCGAGAGCCCCCGCGGCGGCGATGCCACCGGCAGTCCCCGCAGCCCTGGCGTCGAAAACAACGTCGGAGACGACGTAGACGACGAGAGCGATAGAGACTGCCAGGAACGCCAGGCCGGCGATCGCGACACGGTTCGAGAACACGAGGATGTGCTCTTTGTCGCGTTGCCGCCAGCGCAGCCGATGGTAGGCCGACGGCGTGATCAACAAGATGCTCGCCACCGTGGTGCTGAGGAACGCGGCGAAGTACGCGTTGCGTTGCAGCGTCGAGATGCTCTGGAACTTGTTGCTGAACGGGACCGTCAGCAGGAACGCGAACAGCACCTGCACGCCCGGCAGAACGACGCGAAGCTCATTGAGGAGCTCGATGAGCTCGCGATCGAGCCTCGACTTCGCGTCCTCGGCCATGCGCTTATCCTAAAAGGTGTGGGAACGAACGAGACACCCACGCCTCCTCGCGCCGAGCTGCGCGCGACACGCGTCTCGATCCGCCCGTACGTCGCAGCGGACGCCCAAGCGCTGCTCGACCTCCGGCAAACGAACAAGGACTTCTTCGCTCCGTACGAACCCTCGTCCGTCGTCCTTCCCCAGACGGTTGCGGAGCAACGGGAACGCCTCGCCGCGGAGGGCGCCGAATGGGACGCCGGCCGCCGGTACACCTTCGGGATCTTCACGTTGCCGGGTGATGAGCTGGTGGGACAGGTACAGCTCTCGCACGTAACGCGAGGCGCCTTGCAGAACGCGAACCTCGGCTACTTCATCGGCGAAGCGGCCAACGGCAAGGGCTACGCGACCGCAGCCACGCGCCTTGCGCTCGATTTCGCATTCGACGTCGCCGATCTCCATCGCGTGCAGGCCGGCACGCTTCGCGACAACCGTCGGTCCATGCGCGTCCTCGAGAAGGCGGGGTTCCGGCGCGAGGGGACGGCGCTCCGCTATCTCGAGATCAAAGGTGTGTGGGAGGATCACGAGATCTTCGCGATCACACGGGAAGAGTGGAGGGGGGACGTTGTAACGTAGTCAGCCGCAGGGAGACCGGTATCTCAACGCCGGACGATCGTGGCCGGGCCAGCCGGCCGGAGGAGGGGGATGCCATGCCGCTGTACATGGATGTTCACAACAGCCTCCCCGAAGGGGCGGGCTTGAAGGACGTCGAGGCCGCGCACGCGGCGGATCTCAAGACCCAGGGGAAGCATGGGGTCTCCTACAAGCAGTATTGGTTCGACGAGAAGCAGGGCAAGGTGTGGTGTCTCGTCGAGGCGCCGAACGCCGAGGCTGCGATGACGGTCCACCGGGAAGCGCACGGTTTGCTGGCCGACGAGATCTACGAGGTCAAGGAAGGGTCCTAGCCCTTCCCGCCCGCTCGCTTCGGTCGAACCCCCGCGGGCGCGGGGGTTCACCTTTTGTGGCTGAACCAACGGCGCTCGTCCCTCGTACTAGCTCGGGAGAGGGCAAATCGGACATCACGAGAGGAGGCCCAATGTCTCGACGCGTGATCATCGTCTTCTGCGGCCTTGCCGTGTTCGCGCTCGCCGCTCTCGCCATCTCCGCCGGAGCCGGCGCGGGGGGACGGCCGTTCGCAACGACGCTGACGGGAGCCGCCGAGCGGCCGGGCCCGGGCGACCCGGACGGCACCGGCACTGCGAGCATCACACTGAACCAGGGGCTGAACGAAGTCTGCTTCCACCTGACGGTGTCGGGGATCGCCCCGGCGACGTTGGCGCACATCCACGTCGCGCCGCCGACCGATCCCGGACCGATCGTCGTTCACCTCGCCCCACCCACATCCGGAGAATCGAGCGGGTGCGTCGACAACGTCGAGCCGGCCTTGATCAAGGCGATACGGCAGCATCCGGAGGCGTACTACATCAACGTCCACAACGCCGACTTCCCAGCGGGGGCATTGCGCGGACAGCTCTCGAAGTAGAAGGAGAGACTCGTGAGCCCCCGCGGACGCGGGGGCCCACCAGTTCATGGGGTCACGTTACCAGGCCGCGTCGGCGAATCCGCGCCCAAGACTAAGCCTCTGCCGCCCGTCGTAGCGGAACAGCTTGCCGGCTGCGAGGTACAGCAAGTGGTCTCCGCTGGCGTCGAAATCGAGCGGCGCAGCTCTCGTTGAGAAGATCCTCCTCAATCGATCGCTCCGCGCGTTGTATTCGAGCGTCGGGAAGATCGCGTCCGGCCCTTCGTCCGGGTACGCGACGGAAAACGCGACTGAGTTGTACTCCCGGCGAACGGCCATGCTCGTCATCGTGAACGGCTGATCGTCGAACGACGTCAGGGGATTACCGGGCTCGAGTCCCGGTCCGTAGGGAGCGCCGTCGAGGCGGCCGTCCGAGCCCGAAGGGTCGAGCATCATGGGTACGCACATGTCTGCACCGCAGCCGTGAACGAGTACGAACCGTGGGTCGGGGCCCCAGAGCACGTCTCCGACGGCCGCCCCGTCCCACTCGGTTGGGAATCTCCACTCGCGTTCGTCGCCCGTCCTCAGGTCGAGCACGACCACGTAGTCTCGCCAGCTCTTGCAGTCGTCGATCGCGACGTACGCGAGCCGCTCACCGTCGGGGCTCACGTCCGGCGACCTGCCGGCGGCGACGCGCTTGCTCGTTGCCCCCGTGACGGACACGGCGCGGATCTCGTGACAGCGATCGTTCAAAGCGACCGTGAAATAGACGGTCTTGCGATCGGGCGAAAGGACGAGCGGGACGTCCTGTCCCCGAGTGGCGGTGCGGCCGGCGATGGTGCGGATGACTGATCCATCCCACGAGGAGATCAGAACGATCTCGCCGCGCCGGCTGGCGACGATCGTCGTCGGGCGAGGGGATCTCCCCCACTGCGACGCGCCCGAGATCCTCTCGGTTGTGGACGGCCCGGTTTCGGCCGGCCCGGTTTCGGCCGGGGTCGGCGATGCCGTGGTCGGTGCGAGGGAGGGTTTCGCGTACGGCTTAGGGAGAGGCTCGATCCCGCCGCAAGCGACGAGAACGACGAGAACTGTCGAAGCGACGAATGTACGCATGGCGCAACGATGCAACCGGGCCCGGCGAAACCGTGATGACCTTAAGGGCAGAACTCATGGCTTCTCGTACTCGTCGTGGCGGCGCCACCATTCGTACGGCGGCGTCTGCGGGTATCCCTCGGGCGAGTCCTCCCACGTCTCCTGGCGCCCGAGTGGCGACAGGTCGAGGAACGCCCACACGGTGCCGAGCATCTCGACACCGCGACCTTCCGTGAAGTAGGTCCGGTACACCTCGTCGCCGTCGCGGATGAACACGCTCAATCCGAAGGTCTCGCCCTCCGGCCGAGAGCGTCCGAAATCGACGTTGAAGTCGGTGCCCTCCGACGAGTACCAGGGGACGTCCCATCCCATCCGACGCCGGTAGGCATCGATCTTCGCGAGCGGCGCGACGGAAACGGCGACGAAGGACGAGTCGCGCGCGTGCAGGTGCGCGAGATGAGGGAGCTGATCGATGACCATCGAGCAGCCGGGGCATCCGGCGTCGGGCCAGCCCTCGACGCTGGGGGCGAACATGAAGTGGTAGAGGATCAGCTGGCTGCGCCCGTCGAACAGTTCCGCCAGGCTCCGTTTGCCGTCGGGACCGTCGAAGACGTACTCCTTGTCGATCCGCACGCGCGGGAGCCGGCGGCGCTCGGCTGCGAGCGCATCGCGCGCCTTCGTCGCCTCTTTCTCTTTCACGCGCAGGGCGTCGAGGGCCTTTTGCCATTCGCCCTGCGAAACGACCGGCGGAAGCGTCTGATCGTTGGTCGCCATGGATCCTCCTCTCGAGCCGCGTCTCGCGCCAAGCCTATGACCTCTTCCGTCCGGCACTAAACCGAACGGCGGGCTCCGGCCTCTTGGCTGACGGATCGCCTGGATCCACCGGCCGAGGAGGGGAGCACCGACGTGCGAATCGGAAGCGGAGTGCTGTGCGTGGCGTTGGCGGTCACCGGATGCATGGGGGTGCCCGACCCGCCGGCACGCCCTGCAACGCGGGCCTCGCGCGCGACCCCTGCGCGAGCCGTCCCACGGACTCCGGCGCCCACCCCCGTCGTCTACCCCGTGAACAATCACTTCGCCCTGCCGCGTCCCGGTCATGCGCGTTACGCGTCGGACGGAGCGATCATGCGGAATTACGGGGACGAGCACGACGGCGCCGGCTGGCAATTCAGCCCCGTCACCGCGGGCCTTCACTGCTACACGGCGCACCGGATCTGGGTGGAGACCGGGCAGAGCGAGGCGGCGCGTCTCGTTCGGCAGCAGGCGGACGCTCTCATCCGGCGCGGGAAGCGAGCCGGCGAAGGCACCGTTTGGAAGTACAACTTCACGAACCGGGCCTTCGGCGCCGGGCCGGGGTGGATCTCGGGAATGGGTCAGGGTTTCGGGATCGCGTGCCTGGCCGCTGCATACACGGTTACCGGCGACGACCGTTATCTGTCGGCCGCGAGACGCGCGTTCGTGTCGATGCGCGCACCGTTCGGCGACCGGGGAACTGCCGTCCGGGTGGGACGCGGAGTCTTCTACGAGGAAGTCGCGGGAGCCGGGGCGCGCCCCGCGCACATCCTCAACGGGATGATCTTCGCTCTCGGCGGAGTCTGGATGCTCAATGCGGTAGATCCGCACCCCGAGTACGAACGCGCGCTCCTCGACGGCATCGCCGGCGTGCGAGCGATCCTCGACTCGTACACCGCACCGGGGGTCTCGTTGTACGACCTCAGAACGCGTCGGCCTGCGCCGATCGGCAAGTACAACGTCATCCATGTCGAGCTGCTTCAGTGGCTGTACTCGTTGACCGGCGACTCCCATTTCCTAGAGGTCGCCCTGCGATTCATGACGTTCGAGCGGAGGCTTCGTCCGTCGTTCGTCGTCTCGGGAAAGCCCACTATAGGGACGTACGGCTCGTTCCGCGGCCGTCGTGGTGACGTAGTGACCCTGGAAGCGTCGTTCGCTCGCCCGACGCCCCTCGATCGCATCGAGGTCATCTCGCCGTCGGAGACGACGGCGCCTGCGGAAGCGATCGTCGACATCGGCGGCCGGTCCGTTCGGGCTCATCCCAAGGGCCGCTACATCACGCTGGATGTCCCCCTTCAATCCACGAGAACTGTTCGCATCCGTTTCACGCCGCGGCGTGGGTCGCGAGTCGCGATGCGCCTCGTCACGCTCAGCAACCCCGCGCTGCGCTCATTCGTCGTCCTGTCGTCGGATACCGCCGCGTATCGAGATACGCGCACGGGGAGCCGCACGCCTTTGAACCTGACCGATGGCCGCACGTCGAGTCGCTGGTCGTCGCTTCGGCCCGATCCGTGGATCCTGGTTTCTCTTGGCGAGGCGAGGGCGGGCCGGATCAGATTGGCGACGTGCCCCGGTACCTATTCGTTCGCGTGGTCATTCGCCCATGACCTGCACTCATTCACCGAGGGCGGAAGAACACGTGCATCGCCGAGTACGACCGTCACGCTGAGCCCTCCGGAGGGGACGAGGTACGTTCTCGTCGAGTGGCGGGGAGCCGGCGGCTGCCTCGCCGAGATCAGCCAAGCCTGACGTTATCGACGCGATCTGAACGCGCGGAGCCAGCGGCGAGACCGGCCGTCGCGCGGGCTTGCGTCTTCCGGATGGCTTCGCATGTAGTCGGCGATGAACGGACAGGCGGGTTCGACGGTCAATCCGCGAGACCGACAATCGTCGAGAGCCGCTTGGGTGAGGTGGCGACCGAACCCCTGCCTGCCGAACGCGGGATCGATCTCGATGTACGACAACACGATGCGGGTCCCGGAAAGCCGGTAGTCGATGAACCCGACGTCGACCCCATCGATCGTCATCTCGTATCGAGATGCGGCTTTGTTATCGATGACTTGAACGGCTTGCTCGCGAGTCGTCATGCTTGATTATCGCTTCCCGTCCTTCATCCGAAGCGGAGGGCGAGGGACTCGAACCCCCACGCCGCCTCTCGGCGGCTCAGCAGTTTTCAAGACTGCCCGGTTGCCAATTACCGTAGCCCTCCGCGGAACAGGGTATCTCAGGCAGAAATCGCCGCCGCAGTAAGTCAGCGGAGGGGGCGGTCTGGCAATGTCGGATCTTCGAGCCAGAGCGTCCAGCCGATCTCCATCAAGCGCTTCCGCGCGTCGCGGGCGGCTTGCACGCCACCGGCGGCCTCGGGCCCGAGCAGGCGGTTCGCGAACCACACGGCCCGCGCGTAGCCGTTGGGTCGCACGCCCTGGCTCTGGATCTCGATGAACCGTGCCGCGGCGGCCTGCGCGGTCGCGCGGTCGCCGGCGTCGTACGCGAGGAGTGCCTTCGCGCGTTGCGCGCCGGTCTCGTAGTCGAGGTCGACGATCGCGGCGGCCTCGTCCAGGATCGTCAGCGCTTCGTCCGCTCGCCCTTGGGCGCGGAGCGTCATCGCCAGCTCGGGCGCGACGAAACCGATGAGCTGGCGGTCGCCGAGCCGCTTGAGGATTCCGACGGCCTCGCGCAGGACCACCTCGGCGTCGTGCGCACGCCCCGACATGCGGAGGATCTCACCGTTGTCGCCCATCGCGCTCGCGGTCTCCCACTGCGCGCCGAGCTCTCGGAATGCCGCCACGGACGATTCGATGTGACCGAGCGCTCCCGGAAGGTCTCCCGATGCGGCAAGCGCGTTCGCGAGCGCCTGGTCGGCCACCGCCGTGGTGAACGGATCGTTGGCCTGGCGGCCGACGGCGAGCGCTTCCTCCAGAAGCGGCTTGTAGAAGGACAGTGGTTCGCTGGTCTGGCTCGTGTTGGCGATGAACGTCAGCGCCCGGGCCTCCGCCCAGGGATCGCCGTGCGGATTGGAGCGCGCCACCTGAAGAGCTTCCTCGAACATCTCACGCGCCGTCTGGAAGTCGTGGCGCATGTACGGGACCCAGCCGGCGACGAGGAGGGAACGCGCCAGCGCGAAAGGCATGTCCTCCGCCGAGAGCCCTCGCGCCGCCGGGAGGGCCTTCCCGAAATGCCGCTCGGCGCTGTCGATGTCGGCGTCGATGTTGAGGTCGATGTCGCCCAGGAAGCGGTGCGCGACGCTGCACGTCCACCTATCGTCGGGGGCGACCCGCAAGGAGCGGTTCAGCTCCTCGCGCGCGCGATCGTACTCGCCGATCCAGTAACAGGCCTCGCCGATCCCGCAGAGCATGTGCGCCTCGCGGACGGTCCACCGCTCCTCGGGTCCGCCGAGCGCGAGCCCTCGCTCGTACAGATCGATCGCGGTGCGCAGCTCCATCCGGCGCCGCGCGGTGTCGCCGGCGACCAGCAGCGCGTCGGCGGCGCGTTCTGCGATGGCGCGATCCGACGGGTCGAGGTCGAGGGATGCGCGCGCCGCGCGCTCGAGGTGATACGCGAGCGCCGACGGGTACCGCTTCTCCGAGATGAGACGATCCGCGAGCGCGAGGTGGAGCCGCAGCCTCTCGCGCTTCGGCAGCGAGTCGTAAGCGACGTCGCGGACGACCTCGTGGTTGAAGCGCCAGATCTCGGGGCGTTGCCGGTCGCGCACGAGGAGCTCTTCGTCCTCGAGGCGGGATAGGGCTTCCTCTGTCGGGTCGTCCGCCACGATCGCGAGCTCCGCCGCGTGGAACGTCGAGCGTGCGAACACCGACGCCTTACGGACGAGATCGCGTGACCGGGGGTCGAGGTGGTCGATGCGCGCGGCCACGACCGCCTGCACGGTAGCCGGGAGCGGCGGTGAGCCGTCCACGGGCTCGGGTGCGTCGGGCGTGGTTCGCTCGTGCAGCAGCATGCCGGTCGTCTCGACGATGAAGAACGGATTGCCGCCGGCGTGCCGTGCGACGCGCTCCGCGGTTCTTTCGTCGAGCGAACCTGCGGCGGCGCGCGCCAGCTCGATCGATTCCCCGGGCGGAAGGGGCTCGAGCCGTATCGTATTCGCGTCGGACAGGCCGCCGGGCCACCCCGGCCGCGTTTCGAGCATCTCGTCACGGCCAACGCACATGAGGAGAACGGGAATGCGCCGCGCGCGAGCGGCTAGCTGCTCGAGGAGCTCGAGGAGCTCGGGACGCGCCAACTCCATCTCGTCGATCGCGAGAACGATCGGCTTGTGGAGCGAGAGGCACACGAGGAACGACACGAGGCCCGCACGCACCATGGCTATGCGGTAGGGACGGTCGGTTTTCTGCTCGGGCCCGATCTCGAGCGCGAGCTCCAGGTGCGACGCGGTCGTCTCGACCTCCTCGGGACGGCAGACGTCCTCGAGCAGCGACCGCAGCAGCTTCGCCTCGTCCTCGGGAGCCGACGACGCATCCGAGCCCATCTCGCCGCGGATCATGTCGGCCAGCGGAGCGAACGGCGCGTCCTCTTCGAACCGGCTCACGCGCCCGCGCAGGACGCGAACGTCGTCCCCCAGCGATTCGATGAAGTAGTCGACGAGGCGGCTCTTTCCGATGCCCGGCTCCCCTATCAAGGTCACGAGGTGGAGGCGGGACGTCTCTCGCGCGCGCCCCAGCGTTTCGGTCAGGAGCGTCAGCTCCCGGCGCCGCCCGACGAGGGGGATCGTGCGTCGCGCGCTGCGCTCGGATAGCGAAACGACCGGCCAGACGGTCACGGGGTCCGGGAAGCCCTTCGCCTCGATCGGACGCGAGGCCCCGGTCGCGATCGACCCTGCCGTGAGCTGACGCGTGGTCTCGCCGACGAGGATCTCGCCCGGCTCGGCCGCCTGCTGCAGACGGGCGGCGAGGTTGACCGTCGGGCCCGACACGAACAGCTGATCCGCCGGTCCGGCGCCCACAACGGCAGGTCCCGAGGCGACGCCGACGCGCACCCGCAGCGGGGCCGGGAGGTTGAGCTCGTCACTCAGCCGCGCCGCACGCTCCTGGATCTCCCACGCCGCCCGAACCGCTCGGAGCGCGTCGTCGTCGTGCGCCCGCACCATCCCGAAGACGGCCATGACGGCGTCGCCGGCGAACTTCTCGACGCGGCCGCGCAGCGCGCTCAGGCACTCGGACGCGGTGCGGAAGAATCCCGCCTGCACCTCGCGGAAGCGTTCGGGATCAAGCGCGGACGCGAGCGTGGTCGAATCGGTCAGGTCGGCGAAGAGGACCGAGACGATCTTCCGCTCGGCCGAAACGGGGACCTCCGTCGGGGCGCCGCAGCGCGGGCAGAAGCGCGCCGAGGCGGGAAGGTCCTCGCCGCAGCGAGAGCACACATCGGCCATGTCTTGAGCATAAACGCCGCCCCCGACGCGGGGATTCCTCTTGTCTGAACCTGCGGGCTTCGGGCTCCGTATGCCGGGGTAGGAGCCCCGGGGACGATGGGAGGTTTTGATGCTCAGGCTCCGTTTATTGCCACTGATCGCGGTCCTCGCGCTGGCGGCCGCCGCGTGCGGTAACGACAACACGACCACGCCGTCGAGCCAGTCCTCGACGCCCCCGGCGTCGACGGCGTCCCCGCTGAACAACCACGGGACGAAGGACGTGTCGTCGATGACCAATTTCACGATCGAGCAGGACGACAACTACTTCGAGCCGACCTTCATGAAGGTGAAGGACGGTCAGAAGCTGTCGATCGAGCTCGAGAACGAAGGCAGCAATCAACACACGTTCACGATCACGGCCATGAACATCGATCAGGTCGTCGACCCGGGTCAAAAGAAAGAGATAGAGATCACATTCTCGGGCACGAACGACATCGCGTTCTTCTGTCGCTTCCATGGCGCCAGTGGGATGCGCGGCGCGTTCTTCTTCGGAAGCGCGCCGACGGACGCGGCCGCCGGCGGGAGCGGCGGGTCGAGCGGAGGATCGTCGGGAACTCCGGACAAGTACTAAGCCCATCCCGCAAGCCGGACGGCCTGCCCTCCAGGGGGGTGGGTCGTCCGTTTCTAACGTCCAAGGACTTCGAAGCCGGTATACGGACGGAGCGCGTCGGGGATGGCGACGGTCCCGTCGGCCTGCTGGTGGTTCTCGATGATCGCGATGATCGCACGCCCCACGGCGATGGCGGTTCCGTTCAGCGTGTGGACGAGCTGAGGACCCGACTCGGCGCGGATGCGCGTCTGTAACCGACGCGCTTGGTAGTCGGTGCAGTTCGAGCACGACGTGACCTCGCGGTAAGCGCTTTGTCCTGGCATCCACGCCTCGACGTCGTACTTCTTCGCGGCCGATGCGCCGAGCTCGCCGGCGCAGATGTTGACGACGCGGTATGGGACCTCGAGCGCGGAGAAGATCTCTTCCTGCCGGGCGAGCAGGAACTCATGCTCGACCCAAGACTGCCCGGCGAGCGCGAACGAGAACATCTCGACCTTGTCGAACTGATGAACGCGGAAGATGCCGCGCGTGTCCTTGCCGTAGGCGCCGGCCTCGCGACGGAAGCACGTCGAGATCCCGCAGTAGCGCAGAGGGAGCCGCGCGGCGTCGAGGAACTCGTCCTGGTGCATCGCCGCGATCGAGACCTCGCTGGTGCCGACGAGGTACAGCTCATCGTCGGCGAGCCGGTAGATCTGCTGCTCGTCCGTCGGGAGGAAACCGGTTCCTTCCATCGCCTCGCGCCGCACGAGCACCGGCGGGACCACCGGCGTGAAACCGTGTGCGCCCAATGTGTCGACCGCGAACCGAACGAGCGAGAGCTCCAGTACGGCCGCTTGCCCGAGGAGGGACGCGAAACGCGCGCCCGACGCCTTGGCGGCGCGCTCGGTGTCGATCACGCCGAGCGCTTGCCCGATATCGAGGTGATCCTTCGGATCGAAGTCGAAGGATGGCGGTGACCCGACGACACGGACCTCTTCGTTGTTTTCGTCGCCCGCGCCCTCGGGGACGGACTCGTGCGGAATGTTCGGCACCTCGAGCAACACCGTCCGCAGCTCCTCGGCCGTCGCTTCCTCGTCCGCGGCCGTCGTCTTGATCTCGTCGGAGAGCTTCTTCATCTCGTCGAGCAACGTCTGCTTGTCGTCGCCTTTGAGATCGCGGACGCGCGCCGACTCCTCTTTCTGGCGCCGGCGCGCCTCGTCCCTCGACACCTGCAAGGAGCGCCGCTTCCTGTCGAGCTCGAGGATCCGGTCGATGGGCGGGTCGATCCCGCGGCGAGCGAGGGCCGCGCGCACCGGCTCGGGGTCCGAGCGGATGAGAGAGATATCGATCATGCGAGCTCGGCCCGAGGGTACGAGCCCATCACTTTCACGTCGAGGATCTTCGTCCGCAGGCCGGCGATGGCGTGCGTGACGTTGGGATCGTCGGCGTGGCCTTCGACGTCGATGAAGAAGCAATACTCACCGAGCCGCTCCTTGGTCGGCCGCGACTCCAGCTTCGTCAGGTTGATGCCGCGGTCGGAGAACTCGTGCAGGATCGCGAGCAGCGCGCCGGGACGATCCTTCTCGATGAAGCACACGAGGCTCGTCTTGTCGCTGCCCGTGGGCGGGACGGCGTCGCGGCCGACGAGGACGAAGCGTGTCGTGTTCTCGCGGCGGTCCTCGATGTCGGGCGCCAGCGTCTCGAGCCCGTACAACTGCGCGGCGAGCTGCGTCCCGATCGCCGCCCAGGGCTCGATCGGCCCGCGCTCGGCGACGATCTGCGCAGCCTCGGCCGTGGAGTTCGCCGCGCGCACTTCCGCCTTCGGCAGCGTTTCGGCCAGGAACTTCCGGCACTGCGCCGTCGCGTGCGGATGAGAGACCACGACCACGATCTCGTCGACGGTCACGCTCTTGCGCGCGAGCAGCGCGTGACGAACCGGGAGGATGATCTCGCGCTGGATCGTCACCGACGTCGCGTCGAACGCGAGCGTGTCCAGCGTCACGTTTACCGAGCCCTCGATCGAGTTCTCGATCGGAACCATGCCGCCGTCGACCTCGCCGCTCTCGACGGCGGCGATGACCTCGGGGACGGTCTGCATCGGCAGCGGTTCGGCCGTCGCGCCCTCCGGGGAGGACAGCAGAGCCTCCTCTGTGAAGGTTCCGGGCGGGCCGAGGTAGGCGAGACGCGTCACGACGACCGGTACCGCGACGCGATGGCGCGGCGGATGGCTTCCTGCTCTTCGTTCGAAAGGTGGTAGCGGCTGGCGCCGCGCTCGATCGGCTTCGCGTAGATGCGCGTCTCCTGCCGGCCGTTGATCGACGTCAGGATGAAGCCGTCGCCGTCGGCGTCCAGCAAAGCCGCGGCGAACGAGAGGTGGCCGCCCATGTCCTCGAAGGCGTCGAAGCGAACCAGGCCCACGTGCTGGACGGAGACGCGCGCGACGAGCTCCAGGTCCTCGACGCGCTTCGTCACCTCGGCGAGCTGGCGGACGACGTCCTCGGCCTCGTCGAGGGCCGGCTCCCCGCGGCCGGACTGGAGGACGCGGAGCGCCCGGCGGAGCTTTCGTACGCGCAACGTCGACCGCACCGCGAACGCGAACGCGACGACCGCGACGCCTCCGGCGGCAACGGCGACGATGGAAAGGATCTCAGGATCGAGCTTCATGACGTTGCGCCTTCGGGGTTCGGGGGCTCATGTAGCGAAGCGATAGCCCCCGATCTGATCGGGAACGAAAGCGAGTATATCCGGCGCCAACAGCGAGATTCGAACCGGTTGGGACTGCCGGTTTTCGTGCTCCGCCGTTAGGATGAGCCGGTGGACCGGCCCTCGCTCGACGCGCTCCTCGACGCCGTGGCGCTCGGTCAGGTCACACCCGCCGAAGCCGCTCAACGGCTCGAGAGACTTCCGTTCGTCGATCTCCGCTTCGCCAAGGTCGACACGCACCGGCAGTTGCGGACTGGGATGCCGGAGGTCGTGTATGCGCCCGGGAAGTCGACGGAGCAGATCGTCGGGATCACGAATGCGTTGCTCGCCGAGCCCGGCGGTCCCATCCTCGTCACGCGCGCCTCTCCCGACGTCTTCGACGCGCTGCGCAGGTTCACGCCGGAGGCCACCTACAGCGAACTCGGCCGGACGGTCGTGCTGCGCTGGGAGGTCGGCGCGCCGATCGGCTCGGTCGGCGTCGTCACGGCGGGGACGTCGGACCTGGCCGTCGCCGAGGAGGCGGCGATCACGCTCGAAGCGACGTGCGTGAAAGTCGACCGCATCGCCGACGTCGGCGTCGCCGGCCTGCACCGGTTGCTCTCGGTGTCCGACCGGCTGCGCGACGCCGATGTATTGATCGTCGTCGCCGGGATGGAGGGCGCGCTGCCGTCGCTCGTCGGCGGGATGGTGACGTGCCCGGTGATCGCGGTCCCGACATCGGTGGGGTACGGATCGTCTTTCGGCGGCCTCGCGGCTTTGCTCGCGATGCTCAACTCGTGCGCGCCGGGAATCGCGGTCATGAACATCGACAACGGCTTCGGCGCCGCGGCACTGGCCGTGCGCATGCTGCGCGCCCGCGCGACGTGACCCGAACCATATGACGACGGTCGCGTTCTTCGACTGCTTCTCCGGCATCGCGGGCGACATGGTGCTGGGAGCATTGGTCGACGCCGGCGTGCCGCTCGAGGTGGTCGTCGCGCCGCTCGACAAGATCCCGCTCGAACCGTTCCAGCTCGAGGCCGTGCGCGTCGAACGCCACGGGATCTCGGCGACGGCGGTTCGCGTGCGCAGCGCCGAGTCGGGCGTGCTGCGCACCTACGCGAGCGTCCGCGCTTTGATCGCCGAGGCCGCGCTGTCACCGCGCGCGAAACAACTCGCGCTCGACATCGTGCAGCGCCTGGCCGAAGCCGAGGCGACCGTGCACGGCAAGGACGTCGCGCACGTGCCGTTCCACGAGCTCGGCGCCGTCGACACAATCGTCGACATCGTCGGGGCCGCGATCGGCCTCGACCACCTGGCGGTCGAACGCGTCCACGCGTCCGCGGTCGCGACCGGCATGGGCATGATGAAGACCGACCACGGCCTGTACCCGATCCCGGGCCCGGCGGTGGTCGAGCTGCTGAAAGGCGTCCCGATCTACTCTCGCGGCATCCCGAGCGAGCTCGTCACACCGACCGGCGCGGCGATCCTCGCGGCCACCTCGGTCTCGTTCGGCGAGATGCCGGCGATGCGTGTGGAGCGCATCGGGTACGGCGCCGGGACGCGCGAGCTCGACATCCCCAACGTGGTCCGGCTGCTGGTCGGCCGGTCTATCGAGGACGAAACGGTATTCGGCCCGGTCCCGGCGCTAGTTCTGGAGGCCAACATCGACGACATGAACCCGGAGTTCTACGAGTACGTGCTCGAGCGGCTGTTCTCGGCCGGAGCGCAGGACGCGTGGGTGACGCCCATCACGATGAAGCACGGCCGGCCGGCCGCGACCTTGCACGTGCTTTGCGGGCCCGGCGACGAGGAGCGCTGCCGAGACGTCATCTTCGCCGAGACGACGACGCTCGGATTGCGCCGCCGCGCGATCGAGAAATGGACGCTGCCCCGCGAGCTCATGACCGTGGAGCTCGACGGCGGCAACGTCCGCGTCAAGATCGCCCGCAACGCCGCGGGAACGGTGACGGGCATCGCGCCCGAGTACGCGGACTGCGCCTCGCTCGCGCGCGAGACGGGGCGTCCCCTTAAACAGGTCTTCGCGGAAGCGCACGCGGCCGCAACCGATCAGCTGCGTGTCTAACTGCCACCCGGATCGGAGACCGTTCTCGCATTAGAGATACTCGCTATGCGGGTGTAAATCACTACGAGAACGTCACAGGGCAATCATCTCAGGGGATGAGCAGGATCCTCACGGGGTCCCCGCGCTTCGTCTTGAGCGCTTCCACGCCGTCCGCTGCGGCTTCCAGCGGAAGCGTCGCGCTGATCGAAGCCGAAAGATCGAGTCTTCCGGACGCGACCAGCCGCGCCAGCAGCTCGAGGTGCGCCGGCCGGTAGCCGTAGGAGCCGATCAGCGTCGTGTGGCGCACGGCGAAGAGGATCGACGGCCCTAGCTCGATGCGCTCGCCGCTCACGCCGACCTGGATGCAGCGGCCGTGCGTCGCCAGCGACGCGATCGCCAGCTTCAGGACCGCGTTCTTGCCGACGAAGTCGAAGGACACATCGACGCCCTCGCCGCCGGTCGTTGCGCGGATCGCGGCGACCGCGCCGTCGGGCTCCGCGGCAAGGTCCGCGCCGAGCAACAGCGCGCGCCGCCGCGCCGAGGCGAGCGGGTCGACCGCCGCGATGAAACCGGCGCCGGCCATCCGCGCGATCTGGACCGCGTGGGTGCCGAGCCCGCCGATCCCGAAAACGGCCACGCGCTCGCCGGCCTTCACCTGCGCGACATCGACGACGGCGTTGAACGGCGTCGCGACGCAGTCGGCGAGGATCGCTCCGACCTCGAACGGCACTTCGTCGGGCAGCCTCACACACGCCGCAGCGGGCACGACGCAGTAGTCGGCCCAGGCGCCGTCGTAGTCGACGCCGAGCGTCAGGGGCGCGAGGCAGCCGTCGAAGCGGCCGGCCCGGCACGCGGCACACTCGCGGCACGGTTTCCCCGCGTACATCATCACGCGCTCTCCGGTCGCCCAGCCGGCGACGCTCGCGCCGATCGCGGCGATCGTTCCCGACGCCTCGTGGCCCGGCGTAACGGGGGGCGGCGTTCGCACCGGCAACGAGCCGTCCATCATGTGGAGGTCCGACGCGCAGATCCCGCACGCGGCGACCTTGACGACAACCTCTTCCGGCCCCGGCGTCGGATCGGGAACCTCAGCGACTTCCAGCGGCTTCCCGATGCCCAGGAACCGGACGGCGCGCATCGCTATCGAGATCGGGCCAGTCGGGCGTGCGGGGAGGAGATACGCGCGACCACGGCTAACCTGCCACGCGCGCCACGGCTTCGAGCGTCGCCTCGTACCCGGCGAAGCCGTCGCCCGCCGCGCCGAGACCGACCCCCGGGAGCGTCACGCCCGCGTCCCGGTACTCGGCGTATTTGTCGGCGATCTGCTTCTCGTCGCCGAACGCGCAGAACTCGTCGACCATGCGTTCGCTAATCGCCGCCATCGCACCGGCCGAGTCCCCCGACGCCAGCGCGTCGTCGAACGCCTTCAGCTCGACCTCGTATCCCGCCCCGGCGATCGAGCGCCGGTAGAACGGGAGGTTCATGTAGACGAAGAACTCCTTCCGGAACGCGTCGCGCGCCGCCTCGGGATTCGTGGTCAAGGCGGTCGGGATCGCAGCGATGATCTCCACTTCAGACGGGTCGCGCCCGGCGCTCGTCGCGGCCTCGCGGATCGTCGGCGTCACGCTCTCGCGGATGAACGTCGGCAGACACGCCCACAACACGTCGCCGTCGCAGAGCTCGCCGCACAGCCGCAGCATGGCCGGCGCCATGGCCGCGATGTAGATCGGGAGATCTTTCCGCGCCCCGTATCCGACGAACGTCCACTGCGCCTTGTAGAACTCGCCGCTGAATGACACGGAATTCGTCGTGAAGAGCGAGCGCAGGATCTGAACGTACTCGCGCATCCGCGCCGCCGGCTTCGTGAGCTCGATCCCGTAGAAGCCTTCCATAGAGATCTTGTGCGACGGCCCGATCCCCAGGACCAGCCGCCCGCCGGAGAACTCGTCGAGCGTCGCGGCCTGGATCCCGAGCGACAGCGGATGCCGTGGCAACGCCGGCAGCACGCCGGTCGCGAGCTTGATCTTCGACGTCCCCGCCGCGTACGCGGCCAGCGTCATCAGGCCGTCGCGACCGGTCGTCGTCGTCGCGAGGACCATCTCATAGCCCGCGTCCTCGGCGGCCTTCACCCGGGCGACGGCCGTCGGAAAGTCCTTTCCCGGCGAGATGAAACAGGCGAGCGCCACGCCTACAGCCCCAGCGTCTTCGCGATGTTGTTGCGGAGTATCTCGCTCGTCCCCTCGTAGAGGCGCTGCGCGCGGACCTCGCGCCAGAAGCGCTCGACGCCGGTCTCGGTCATGAAGCCGTTTCCGCCGTACACCTGGATCGAGCGGTCGGCGACGCGGCCGACCATCTCGGTCGCGTACAGCTTCGCGGCGGCGGCCTCGCGCCTTCCGTCGGCGCCGTCGTCGATGCGCGACGCCATCTCGTAAACGAACGCGCGCGACGCTTCGAGCTCGCACCACGAGTCGACGATGTACTGCTGGATGTACTGGTAGTAGCCGATCGGGTGTCCGAACGCGACCCGCGTCTTCGCGTAGTCGGTGATCTGATCGAGCAGGTGTTGCGCGATGCCGAGCGCCGACGACGCGATGTTGAGGCGCCCGCCGTTGATCCACCGCATCGCGGAGTAGAAGCCCTTCCCGATCTCTCCGAGGACGTTCTCGGCGGGCACCTCGACGTTGTCGAAGGTCAACTCGGACGGCCGGTCGACGGTCGATGCCGTGTACTGGATGCGCGACACCTCGAAGCCGGGCATCCCTTTGTCGACGAAGAACGCCGTGATCCCGCCGCGCGCGCGCTTCTCGGCCTCGGGGTCGGTGACGGCGAACACGACGGCGAAGTCGGCCTCGGCCCCGTGCGTGATGAAGTGCTTCCGTCCGTTGAGAACGAAGATGCCGTCCTTCTGTTCGGCGCGTGTGCGGATGCTCGTCGCGTCCGACCCGGCCTCGGGCTCCGTCAGCGCGAAGCACATCTCCTTCTCCGCGCGCATCAACGGATCGAGGTAGCGCTTCTTCTGATCCTCGTTGCAGTCGGCCAAGATGATCGTCGGGCCCTCGACCGACGGCAGCACGCCGCCGCGCCCCGCGAGGAGCGACCCGGACCGCGCGACCTCTTCGTGTATCAGAACCTGACCGAGGTACGAGAGGCCGCCGCCGCCGAGTTCCTCCGGCATGTGCAGCGTGTAGAAGCCGAGCTCGGCGGAACGCTTGCGGATCTTCTTGCGCTCCTCTTCCGCGTTCGCGATGGTGCCCGTCTCCTGGAGTTCCTGGGCGTACTTCGCCTCGACGGGCTTGACCTCGCGCTCGACGAAATCGCGGATCGCGTTTCGCAACTCGAGGAGCTCGGAAGGGATCTGGATCACGCTCATGACCGCTCGCCTGCCTTCCTACCGGCGGGTAACAAGATGTGCCCGAATGGTACCCGCGTGCCCGCTTCGGCCGAAAGCCGGACTATCGTTGCGCCGTGAGTCTCGCGGGACGCCTCAAGCTTGCCGAAGGACGCGAAGCCGAGATCTTCGAGTGGGACGCCGGCACCGTCCTCAAGCTCTTCCGCTGGGGTCCCGCGTCGGCCGACCGCGAGGCCGCGGCGCTTGCGGCGGTCGCGGCCGTCGGAGGACCCGCGCCTCGGCTGATCGATCGTGTCGAGATCGACGGGCACGCCGCGATCGTGATCGAACGGATCGACGGCCGAGACATGCTGGCGATCCTGGAGCGCGCCCCGGCCCGGGTGTTCGCCGAAGCGAGGCGGCTCGCGGAAACCCACGCCGCCCTCCACCGCATCGCCGCGCCTCTCGATCTCCCGGAAACGAGGGCCGTGCTCCGCGCCAGGATCGCAGACGCGCCGCTCGCGACCGAGTTGCGCGCGTTCGCGCTCGGCGAACTCGACGCCCTGCCCGACGGCGATCGGCTCGTGCACGGCGACTTTCATCCGGCGAACGTCCTCGTCGCGGGTGATCGTGTTTCGGTGATCGACTGGAGCGCCGCCTCGCGCGGAGATCCCGTCATCGACGCCACGCGCACGAAGCTGCTGCTCGACCTCGGCGAGCCGCTGGCGCCGTCGGCGTGGATGCGAGCGGTGATCCGCGTGGGGCGCCGCGCGTTCTCCGCGACGTATCTCCGGCGTTACGTGCGGTTTTCGGAGGTCGATGCGAGCCTGCTCCGCCGAGCACGGCCCGTGATGGCCGCGGCGCGGCTCGCGGAGGGGATCGCCGAAGAAGTAGATGCTCTGATCGCCATCGTCGCGGCCGCGCGGGCCCAGGCGGCGACCTGACTTAGCGGATCGTCTCCAGGAAAGCCTCGATGTGATCCGCGAGCTCGGCGGGAGCATGGAACGGCACTTCGCGGCCGGCCTCGAAGAGCTCCAGCGTCCCTGCCGGCAACGACTCCGCGAGCCAACGCGCGGCCTCGAACGGGACGAGCGGATCGCCGGAGAGGTGGATCACCAAGGCCGGCGGCGTGACCTTCCTAAGGAACGGCCGGAGGTCCTCGTCGCGCGTGTGCGCCAGGATGTCTCTGGCCGCGTCACGGCCGGCCGCGGTCCAGTCGTCGCGCATCGCGATCGAGGCGCCGGGCGGCGGTTCGTCGCGCGTCTCGAGATCGCCGAAGGCCTTCTGCCAGGCCGCCTCGGAGATCCCGTACGGCCATTCGGGCCCGGCGGCCAGGCGCGGCGTCCCGCCGATGCAGACGACCGCGCGGACGCGGTCCGGAAAGTGTCCCGTGAAGTGCAGCGCCACCTGGCTACCGCGGATCCCCATGCCGAGTACGACCAGATCGCGCAGGCCGAGCGCGTCGACCACGGCGCCGAGGTCGCGCGAATCGCGCGCCGTCGTGTAGGGCGGGCCCGGCTTGTCCGACTCGCCGGTCCCGCGCCGGTCGTAGAGGAGGACGCGGTGGTGCTCGGACAATCGGCGCACGAGCGCCGAGGCCCGCATCGAACGCGAGGACAGGAACCACTGGGGGATCGCGAGGACCGTGGGATCGCCGGCGCCGACGGCATCGTACGCGATCGAGATGCTGTGAGCCTGAACACGCTCCACGTTCCCGGGAGAGTAACAGGACCCTATCCGCTGTCCTAAACTCTGCTCGGCCCAACGGGGCAACCGGTCGGGGAGGAGCCATGCGCAAGGTCTTGGTGTGTGAGGACGACAACAACGTCGCGACGCTCGTGACGGAGCTGCTCCTCGAGGAAGGCTTCATCGGCATCCACGCATCGGACGTGGACAGCGCGTGGGCCTCGCTCATCTCCGAGGATCCCGACGCGGCGATCCTCGACTTGTGGCTGTACGGCCGCGAGTCCGGCTGGGACTTGCTCGACCGCATCCGAGCGAACGAACACTTCGGCACGCTCCCCGTCGTGATCCTGACCGGCGTGACCGGGAACGAGGTCGTCGAGAAGGCGGCGGCGAAGGGCGCCGAGTACCTGTCGAAGCCGTTCACTCCGGCGGCGCTCATGGACCGGCTCCGCCGCGCGATGCGAGCCGCCGGTCGCGCGCCCGGCGTGCGCGCGCACCTTTGCACGCTTCTCACGGCGACATTCTGGATCGAGGGGAACCTGCACGTGTCCGAGGAGCTCGATCGGTTCACGGACGCCTGGGAGGCCCTCGTGCGCGACCCGCGCGCGTACGTGCCGGTCACCAACGCGACCGTGAAGACGCTCGACGGCCGCAGCGTCCTGGCGCAGTCGGACGTGATCGAGGTCCGCAAGGACCAAGTGTCCGTCGTGCTGCCCGGCACTCAGTAGGCGGTACGCTCGCTCGGTTCTGGAGCGGAACCGCGATGGGAGCGACCTAGTACACTTTGTCGGCCCGGCGGGCGTGCTGGAATTGGCAGACAGGCACGGTTCAGGTCCGTGTGCTCGTAAGAGCGTGGAGGTTCAAGTCCTCTCGCCCGCACAACCCTCGACCTTCGACGGGATGTCGCTTCTGAGCTGGCCTTCCGGCGAGCAGGGTGCCCGAACGTGCCTGCTTCGGTCACGGCCCGGATGGAAATATAGGATGCCGTCGAGGAGGACCTGACCTGGGCATCCTTCGTGATTTCGAGCGTCGCCTCGAGACCGTCGTCGAGGGGTTCTTCGCTCGCGCGCTGCCGGGCGGCGGGGTGCAGCCGGTCGAGCTCGGCAAACGGATGGTTCGCACGATGGAGGAGCAGAAGACGGTCTCTGTGGCGAACGTGTACGTCCCGAACGAGTTCACCTTCTTCCTGTCGGCGAAGGACGTCGAGCGATTGCGTCCGGTCGAGAACGCGCTCGCGCGCGAGCTCGGGGCGGTCGCGCGGCGCGCGGCGACGAGCGAGGGCTGGCGCCTCCTCGGGCCGCCGAACATCCGGCTGATCGAGGACGACTCGCAGGCGCAAGGCACGTTCCGCGTGGAGGCGCTCGTCGTGGAGGGCGAAGATGCGGAGGCCGAGAAGGCCGGACCGCACACGCAGCTCCTGCAGATGGCGAGCGAGCACGACGCCGAGCTCGTCGTGACGGGATCGAAGCGACGGCCCTATCCGCTGTCGAAGGACACTCTTTCGATCGGCCGGCTCGACGCGTGCGACATCGTCCTATCGGATCCCGGAGTCTCCCGGAAGCACGCCGAGGTCCGGCGCGAGGGCGACGAGTGGGTCGTGATCGACCTCGGGTCGACGAACGGCACGATCGTGAACGGCAAGCCGGTGCGGCGCCACCGGCTGGCCGAGGGGGATCGCATCGAGGTCGGGGAGACGACGATCGAGTACCACGGAGCCTGACAGACCGTGCCCGTTCTGGTTCTCAGCATCCTCAAGTTCCTGTTCCTCGCGTTGCTGTACCTCTTCATCGCGCGCGCGATCCGCGTCATCTACCTCGATCTGGTCGGGCCGCGCGTCCCCCGGTCGTCCGCGCCGGCGTCCGTTCCGGCACCGCGCAAGCGCCGCGCGCAGCCGCGCGAGCTGGTCGTCACCGAATCCGACGGCTCACCGCGCTCGTACCCGATGAACGCCGAGCCGCTCGCGATCGGACGATCCGAGGCCTGCCAGATCATCCTCAACGACACCTACGTCTCGCAGATGCACGCGCGCGTCTACCCGAAGGACGGCGAGTGGTTCGTCGAGGATCTCGGGTCGACGAACGGCACGTACCTCAACCGCGCCAAGGTGACGCAGCCGTCCGCCGTGGGCGTCGGCGACGAGATCCGGATCGGCAAGACGACGCTCGAGGTGCGCCGGTGAACAGCGCGGGGGTGCGGTGGGCCGCGCGCTCGGACGTCGGGAAGGCGCGCGACAGGAACGAGGACTCGTACTACGGCGGCGATCACGTCTTCGCCGTGGCCGACGGTCTCGGCGGACACAACGCCGGCGACGTCGCGAGCCGGCTGGCGATCGAGCCCATCGCGTCCTTGGACCGGCGTCTCGAGAACGTTGCCGACGACCGCGTCGCCGACGCCCTCGCCGATGCGGTCCTGGAGGCGAACCGCGCCGTGTACAAGCGCGCGCAGGACGACGCGAAGGTGCGCGGAATGGGCACCACGCTCACGGCCGTCGCCGTTTCGGACGGGTCCGCGCACCTAGCGCACGTCGGTGACTCTCGCTGTTACCTGATGCGCAACGGCGGCTTCTCGCAGCTCTCGAGCGACCACACGCTGGTCGCTCGGATGGTGCAAGAGGGCAAGCTGACTCCCGAGCAGGCCGAGGTGCACCCGCAACGGTCGATCCTCACTCGCGCGCTCGGCGCCGAGCCCGAGGTCGACGTCGATTCTCTCGAGATCACCCTCGTCCCGGGGGACCGGCTGCTCCTGTGCTCGGACGGGCTCTCGTCCGTGATCGGCGAGGAGCGCATCCGCGAGCTCCTCGCGGGGAGCGAGGACCTCGATCGCGCGTGCCGCCTTTTGATCGACGAAGCCAACGCGAAGGGCGGGCCGGACAACATCACCGTCGTCGTCGTCGAGATGACCGGGACTCCCTCGCGCGTCGCGGCCGCTCCTCCGCGGCGGCACCCGAAGCCCCCGGCCGAGCGGCGGAAGCGGCGCGAGCGCCGGTTCCCGGTCCGGCTCGCGGTGTGGGTGGTCGTCGTGCTCGCCCTCGGGATCGGAAGCTGGTTGGGGTTCCGCTCGTGGGTGAACCGGTCGTACTTCGTCGGCGTCGAAGACGGGAAGGTCGCGATCTTCCGGGGACTCCCCACGCTCAGTCTGAACCACGTGGAAAAGACCACCACCTATTCGATCGAGCAGATCCCCGAGCAGTTCCGGGCCCGGCTCGAGGAGGGGATCCGCGCGAAGAGCCTGGCCGACGCCCAAGCCGTCCTGGACGGGATCCTGCGGAGCGCCACCCCCACTCCGAGCGCGTCTCCCTCACCATCCCCGACCCCGACATAAAGACCATGAGCAGACGCAACGCGGAACTCGGCCTGATCATCCTCGCGGTGATCTTGTCGTTCGGCGCCTATCTGCTGGTGCATTTCGCAACCTCCGACTCGGTACCGGCCGGCTTCGTCACGTACGCCTTCTCGGTCGCCGGCGTCGCGATCGCGGCGCACCTCGTCGTGCGACGGTACGCGCCGAACGCCGACCCGCTGCTCCTCCCGATCGGGCTCCTGCTCGCGGGACTCGGCTACGCGATGGTGAAGCGGCTGAACCCCGACCTCGGCGGGCCGCAGCTCGCGTGGATCGTCATCGGGATCGCCGCGTTCATCGTGACGCTTCTCGTCGCGCGCGATCCGCGGCGGATCGAGTCGTTCCGCTACTCGCTGATGCTCCTGGGCCTGGCATTGCTGCTCTTGCCTCTGGCGCCGGGGATCGGCCGGACCGTGTCGGGGGCGCGGCTCTGGGTGCGCGTGGGCACGCTCAACTTCCAGCCGGCCGAAGGCGCCAAGATCCTGCTCGCGGCGTTCCTCGCCGGGTACCTCGCGAGCAAACGGGAAGTCCTGACCGCAGCCACGACGCGCATCGGCCCATGGATGATCCCCGCGCCGCGCCACTTCGGACCCTTGGTCCTCGCGTGGGGGGTCTCGCTCGCCGTCATGGTGTTCGAGCGCGACCTCGGATCATCGATGCTCTTCTTCGCCCTGTTCGTCGTGATGCTGTACGCGGCGACCGCGCGCGCTTCGTATGTGATCACGGGTGTCGGGTTGTTCGCCGGCGGAACCTATCTCGCCTATCAAACGTTCGCGCACGTCCAAAACCGCATCGCGGCGTGGCTCGATCCGTGGAGCCGCATCGAGACCTCCGGTTTCCAGATCGCGCAATCGCTGTTCGCGTTGGGGACCGGAGGGATCGGCGGCCAGGGTCTCGGGCGCGGCCGGCCGGATCTGATCCGGCGGGGCGTCGAGACCGACTTCATCTTCGCCGCGTTCGGCGAGGAGCTCGGCATGGTCGGGACGCTCGCCATCCTGTTGCTGTTCGGTGTGCTCGTCGCGCGCGGGTTCCACATCGCGCTCCGCGCCCGCGACCCCTTCTACACCCTGCTCGCGACCGGCCTGACGGTGATCGTCGGGATCCAGACGTTCCTGATCGTCGGCGGCGTCACGCGGCTGATCCCGTTGACGGGCATCACGTTACCGTTCGTGTCGTACGGGGGATCGAGCATCGTCGCCAACTTCGTGCTCATAGCGTTGCTGATGCGCGTATCCGACGCGGAGAAGACCGCGTGAACCGCTCGGTGCGTCGCGTCGCTCTCGCGATCGGGATCGCCTTCGCGGCTCTCGTCGCGCAGCTCTCCTACGTTCAGGTCTTCAGCGCCGAGCGGCTGTCCGAGAATCCCGCGAACCGGCGGCTCCTGATCAAGGAGTACTCGATCGAACGCGGCGCGATCGTCGTCGGGAACGACATCACCGTCGCGAGATCGGTCGCCACGAAGGACAACCTGAAGTTCCTCCGGCAGTACAAGCTGAGAGGGCTCTACGGTCAGATCTCCGGGTACTACTCGATCGTGTTCGGACGCTCCGGGCTCGAGCAGAGCTACAACGACTACCTCATCGGCGCGGGACCGCAGGACCGCTTCTCCGCGATCGTCGACGACCTCCTCGGACGGGCGCGGATCGGGAACGACATCCACCTGACGATCGACCCCGACCTGCAACGCATCGCGCGCAGCGCGCTCGGCAAGCAGCGCGGGGCGGCGGCGGCGATCGATCCGAAGACCGGAGAGGTCCTGGCGCTGTACGCCAATCCGTCCTTCGACCCGAACCCGCTGTCGTCGCACAACATCGATAGTGTCCGCGCGGCATGGAACCGCCTGAACGCGGATCCGTTGAAGCCTCTCACGTCGCGGGCGACGCAGGAGCGGTATCCGCCGGGCTCGACCATGAAAGTCATCGTTGCCGCGGCCGCGCTCGAGGACGGCATCAAGGCGACGGATACGTTCTCGAACCCCCGCGCGCTCGATCTGCCGCTCACCAATCGCACGCTGCCGAACTTCGGCGGCGGCGCGTGCCGCGGCGGCGGGAGAATCTCCTTGGCCCAGGGCCTGCGCGTCTCGTGCAATACCACGTTCGCGCAGATCGGCATGAAGGTCGGGCCGGAGAAGCTCGACACCATGGCGCGCAAGTTCGGTTTCGGGGGGCCGCTCCGCGGCTTCGACCTGCCGTCGGCGCCGAGCTGCTTCGTCGCGGTTCCGGGCCGGGAGTGCGGCGATCCGAACCTCGACGCGCCGACGACGGCATTCTCGTCGATCGGACAGTCGAACGTGCGCGTCACGCCACTGCAGATGGCCGTCGTCGCGGCGACGGTCGCGAACGGCGGGCGCGTTCCGCAACCGCACGTGGTGCGGGAGATCCAGGATTCGAGCGGCCGAGTGATCAAGCGGATCGTGCTGCGACCCTCCGATCCCATCTACTCATCCGAGACGGCCGACACGATGCGCGACATGATGATCGACGTCGTCGACAACGGCACGGGACGTCCGGCGGCGATCGGCAGCCTGCGCGGTGAGATGGGCGGGAAGACCGGAACGGCTCAGACCGGGATCGAAGGCGAAGCCCCGCACGTATGGTTCATCGCCTTCGCACCCGGGATCGCGGTCGCCGTCGTCGTCGAGAACGGGGGAAACCTTGCCGATGCGGCAACAGGCGGGAAAGTGGCCGGACCGATCGCCAAAGCGCTTATAGAGAAGAAGATCGAGAAAGACTCTCGTACACGATGACTCCCAGGGCGAGCAACGGAGGAACGGGCGCCGCCGGCGTCGTCCTCGCCGACCGCTACCGGCTCGAGGAACCGATCGCGGCCGGCGGGATGGGCGAGGTCTGGCGCGCAACCGACACTCTTCTCGAGCGAAGCGTCGCGGTGAAGCTCTTGCGCGAGGCGCTGACGGACGATCCCGTCGTGGCCGAACGGTTCCGTCGCGAAGCGCTCACCGCGGCGCAGCTCTCGCATCCGAACATGGCCGGTGTCTACGACTACGTGAAGGACAACGGACGTCGCGGCATCGTGATGGAGTTCGTCGACGGCGAGACGCTGGCCGATCGACTGGCGCGCGACGGCCGGCTGGACGCTCGCGAATCTGTGCGCGTCGCGTCCGGTGTACTTTCGGCGCTGCAAGCCGCGCACGACGCAGGCGTGATTCATCGCGACGTGAAGCCTGGCAACGTGATGCTGACGGCGGCCGGCGGCGTCAAGGTGACGGACTTCGGGATCGCGCGCGCGGCGTCCGACCACACGATCACGGAAACGGGGATGGTGGTTGGGACCGCGCAATACCTCGCGCCGGAGCAGGTGAGCGGGAAGCCGGCGACGCCGGCGTCCGACCTCTACTCGGTGGGCGCGATCCTGTACGAGATGCTGTCCGGACGGAAGCCCTTCCAGGCCGAGACGCCACTGGCCGTCGCGATGATGCGCCTCACCGAGGGCCCGCCGCCGCTGACGAAGGCGCGACCCAAGGTGCCGGCGCGGATCGCACAGGTAGTCGAGCGCGCGATGGCGCTCGAACCCGGCGACCGCTATTCGTCGGCCGATGCCATGGCGCAGGCTCTCGGGTCGGCTCTGAGCGCGACCGCTCCCGCCACCGGCCCCATCCGGCACGATCCCGAGCCGACGGAGGTCCTTCCGATCGAGGGCGCGGAGGCGGCGACGGTGGTGATCCCGCGCGGAGCGGTCGAGCCATCGGTCAGCCGGGTCGCCGAGAAACGACGGCGCGAATACAAGCGGCTCGGTCTCTACGCTGTCCTGTTGGCGCTCGTCATCGGACTCATCGTGATGGGTGCGCTCGCGCTGACCGGCGGCGGAGGCGGCACCGTTCGCGTTCCCGCGTTCACAGGGATGCAACGCGCGGCCGCCGAGCAAGCGGCGGACCTCGTCGACTTGCGCCTCGTCATCAGTGAGGTGGGCAGCGCGCGTGCGAAGGGAGTAGTGCTCACACAGAGCATCGAGCCGGGCACTGAACTCGCGCGCGGCGAGACGGTCAAACTCACGATATCCTCCGGCGTTCCACCCAAGCCGGCGGGCCTCGAGGTCCCCGATCTGAGGGGAGAAGACGAGGACGAGGCGAAAGAGATCCTGAAAGACGACGGATTCGCCATCGGCGAAGTGACCCACGAGGCGTCGACGGAGGTCGAAGAAGGCAAAGTGATCCGCACCAGCCCGCAGGCCGGGGCCACGCTCGAACCGGGCGACGAGGTGGATATCGTGGTGTCTTCAGGCCCGCCCGAGCGGAAGAAGCGCGGGAAAGGAAGAGGCTGAGTGAGCGTCAACTCGCAGAAGGTGCTGTCCGGCCGGTACGAGCTGAACGAGCGGCTCGGCTCCGGCGGGATGGCCGAGGTCTACCTCGGCCGCGACCGCGTCCTCGGACGCACGATCGCGGTGAAGACGCTCCTTGTGCAGTTCGCCGGAGACCCGCACTTCATCGCCCGCTTCCGCCGCGAGGCACAGTCGGCCGCCGCGCTGAACCATCCCAACATCGTCGGCGTGTACGACACCGGCTCCGACGACGGAACGCACTATATCGTCATGGAGTACATCGAGGGCCGCACCTTGCGCGACGTCATCCGCGAAGAGGGCCCGCTGCTGCCGGAACGTGCGGCGGAACTCGCCGGCGACGTCTGCGCGGCTCTTGCGTTCGCGCATTCGCACGGGATCGTCCATCGCGACGTGAAGCCGGCGAACATCATGCTGACGAAGAACGGCGAAGTGAAGGTCACGGACTTCGGGATCGCGCGCGCCGCCTCGTCCGAGACCGTGACACAAACGGCGACCGTCCTCGGGACCGCGCAGTACTTCTCGCCGGAGCAAGCGCAAGCCGGTCCGGTCGACGCGCGATCCGACATCTACTCGCTCGGTGTCGTGCTGTACGAGATGCTGACACGCCAGGTTCCCTTCACCGGCTCGTCGCCCGTCGCGATCGCGTACAAGCACGTGAAGGAAGACCCGATCCTTCCGTCGCGGCTGAACGCCGACATCCCCCCGGCGCTCGAGGCGATCGTTATGAAGGCGCTCGCGAAGAACCCCGACAACCGCTACCAGAGCGCGCAGGAGATGCGCCAGGACCTGATGCGGGCCGCGAGCGGCAAGCCCGTGGCGGCCACGCCGGTGCTGCCGGCGATCGAGGAGACGTCCATCCACCGACCGACGGCGACCGATTCCACCGTGGTCATCCGTCGCACCGGCGCCGTGCCACCCGTCGAGGTCGCGCGCCGCCGGCGCCGTCTCGGGTGGATCCTTCTGACGCTGATCATGCTCGCGATAGCCGGCGTCGTGGCGTGGGCGATCGTGAGCACGCTCAACAAGGCTCCCGAGACGTTCTCCATTCCAAGCGTCGTCGGGCTGAAGGAAGAGGACGCCGTGCGGAACCTCAAAGCCGCGGGATTCACGAACATCGACGTCGATCATGTCGAGAGCGACACGGTCGACGCAGGTCTCGTGATCGATCAAAGACCCAGCAGTGGCGAACTTCCGAAGGACACGCTCGTCCGGCTGCGCGTCTCCTCGGGCCGAGGGCTAACGACAGTCCCCAGCCTCAAAGGCAAGACCGTCACGGAGGCGACCAAACTCTTGAGCGACGCCGGGCTCGAACTCGGAAGGCAGGCGCAGGTCGTCAGTAGCGAGGAAGACAAGGGGAAGATCATCAGCTCGAACCCCAGCGCCGGCGTCGAGGTCCGGCGCGGGACGAAGGTCAATGTCTCCGTCGGCAAGGGCCCTGATACGGCGGTGGTCCCGACGGTCCTCGGGAAGGACGTCGCGACGGCGACGGCGGAGCTGAAGGCCGCCGGCTTCGATGTAAGTCATCAGACCTCGAGTACCGGAAGTTGTTTCTTCGCTCCTCCCGACAGGGTCTGCGACCAAAACCCGGACGCCGGAACGCAGGCCAAGAAGGGGTCGACGGTCACGATCTACACGAATTCCGAGTCGAGCCCATCCCCCACACCGACCGGAACGGAAACGTAACTACGCGGGCGTCTTGGCCGAGGCCGCGCAGCGGTCGAGGAAGTTTCTCAGAATTTGCATGCCCTCGGTCGTGAGCACGCTCTCGGGGTGGAACTGCACTCCTTCGATGGGCAGCGTTCTGTGCCGAACGGCCATGACCAGCTCGTCGCCGGTCTCGGCCGTGACTTTCAGCTCGTGCGGCAGCGACGAGCGCTCGACGACGAGCGAGTGGTAGCGCGTCGCCTCGAACGGGATCGGGAGACCGTCGAGAACGCCTTCACCGCGGTGGTAGATCTGCGATGTCTTCCCATGCACGAGCTCGGGCGCGCGCTGGATGCGTCCGCCGAAAACGTAGCCGATGCATTGGTGTCCCAAGCACACCCCGAGGAGCGGGGTCGTCGGCCCGAGCTCGCGGATCAGGTCGTTGGAGATGCCGACGTCGGACGGTTTCTCGGGCGTCCCCGGGCCCGGCGAGATGACGATCCCGTCCGCCCGGAACTCGCGCGCCTGGTCTACGGTCCACGCGTCGTTGCGGACGACGGTGGGCTCGGCGCCGAGCTCGGCGAGCTCCTGCACGAGGTTGTAGGTGAAAGAGTCGTAGTTATCGACGACGAGAACCCGGGGGCCGGTCATGTGGCGAGCCTATCACCGCGACTGTATTGCTACGCTGCCTTTCCGTGAGGTTCGGTTACGCGATCGTGTACGTCGACGACGTCCTCGCCACGCTCGACTTCTACGAGCGCGCGTTCGGGATGCGGCGCGGCTACGTCGCGGACCCGGCGGCGTACGGCGAGCTCAACACCGGAGCGACGCGCCTCGCGTTCGTTTCGCACGAGCAGGCGGGCGGGTTGATCCCGGGTGGGTATCGCCATGCCAACGTGGCCGAGCCGCCGCCGGGATGCGAGATCGCTCTCGTCACCGACGACGTCGACGCCGCCTACGGTGCGGCACTGAAAGCCGGCGCGCTCGTGGTCGCGCCGCCCACCGATCAGCCCTGGGGCCAGCGGATCGCGTACGTCCGCGACCTCAACGGCGTGCTCGTCGAGCTCTGCACCTCGACGGAGGATGCCGGCTAGCGAACGAGCGTCAGTCGGTCGGGTCGGCGCGCACGCAACCGACCGACGATGCGCGCCTCGGGGAGGGTCACGACGAGCCGGGCCGGAGAGTTGGCCGTCGAGCGTGACGCGACGTATCCGAGATAGGAGCGCAGCAGCTCGATGGGCATGCGCCGGCCGAAACGCATCATCTCTAAGCACCTCACCCGTTTCCGTGTGAGGCTTCTGTATGCATCTGGGACCTGTGTTGCGTCTATAGGACAAATAGACGAACACCGATGTAATTCGGGCTTTTTCGCCGCTCCGCGTGACGGCGCGGACGCGCGATGTCGAAAGCTTCTCGGCGAGCGCTCGGTCTCCCGCTAGGAGCGGCCGGCCTCCATCTTCTTCTTCTCTTCCTCGACGAGCGCGCGCCTGAGCACTTTGCCGACCATCGTCTTCGGCAGCTCTTGCCGGAACTCGATGAGCTTCGGGACCTTGTACGCCGTCAGGCGCTCGCGGCAGAAGGCCTCGATCTCGTCCTCCGTCGCGTTCTGGCCGGCCTTCAGGACGATGAACGCCTTCACCTGCTCGCCGGACTTCGCGCTGCGGATCCCGACGACCGCGCACTCGAGGATTTTCGGGTGCTGGTACAGGATCTCTTCGACGTCGCGCGGGTACACGTTGAAGCCACCGACGATGATCATGTCCTTCTTGCGATCGACGATCTTGAAGTAGCCTTCTTCGTCGACCTCCGCGATGTCGCCGGTGTGCAGCCAGCCGTCCTTCAAAACCTCTTCCGTCTCGTCAGGCCGGTTCCAGTAGCCCTGCATCACCTGCGGGCCCTTGATGCACAGCTCCCCGGGGCCCGGCATCGCGACGTCCTTCGTCGGGTCGTCGACATCGACCAGCTTGCAATCGGTGTCGGACAGCGGAAGACCGATCGTTCCCGGCTTGCGCTTTCCGTAGATCGGGTTGGCGTGTGACGACGGCGACGTCTCGGAGAGGCCGTACCCCTCGACGATCTTGCCGCCGGTCACCTGTTCCCATTGCTGCTGTACCTCGACCGGAAGCGGCGCGGCGCCGGAGATGCACGCCCGGATCGAGTCGAGCTTGTAGTTCTTCACGTCCGGGTGGTTCAGCAGGTTCACGTATAGGGTTGGTACGCCCGGGAAGAGCGTCGGCTTGGTGCGATCGATCTCCCGAAGCAACCCACCGATGTCCCGCGGGTTCGCGATCAGGACGCCCTTCATCGCGCAGAGGATCCCCACGTTCATGCACACCGTCTGTCCGTAGGAGTGGAACAGCGGAAGCGCGACCATCCCGACCTCTTTGCCGGGCTGCACGTCGGTGAGCCACAGCCGGTTCTGCCACGCGTTCGCGACCAGATTGTAGTGCGTCAGCATGACGCCCTTCGACACTCCGGTCGTGCCGCCGGTGTACTGCAAAAGCGCCAGATCGGTCTTCGGGTCGATCGGCGTCTGCGGTACCGGGCCGCGCGCGCCCTTCATCAGATCCTTCCAGAAGCGCACGGGCTCCGCCTTGTTCACGGGGGCCAGCACGGCCTTGCCCTTCTTTGTGAGCGGCCCGAGCGTCGCCTTGATCCCCTTGAATCCGTCGAACACATTGGTGACGATCACCTCGCGGAGCTTCGGGAGCTCCGGACGGATCGCTTTCACCTTCGGATAGAACTGATCGAGCGTGATCAGAACCTCGACGCCGGCGTCCTCGAGCTGGTGCTGGAGCTCGCGCTCGGTGTACATCGGGTTGTTCTCGACGACGATGCCGCCGAGCCGATGCGTCGCGAAATACGCCACGACGTTTTGCGGAAGGTTCGGCAGGATGATCCCGACCGCCGTTCCCTTCGACACGCCGAGGTCCTTCAGCGCTCCGGCGAACCGATCGACCTTCTGCTTCGCCTCGGCGTAGGTGAAGACGTTGCCCATGAAGTCGAGAGCGGGCGCGTTCGGGAAGTTCCGGGCCGAATCGTCGAGCAGCGCCGTGAGCGGCACGACCGGATAGTCGTGCGTCGCCGGCACGCCGGGCGGGTAGTTCGCGGTCCAGAAGCGGCTCTCCCAGCTCGGGCCGCTCGGCGCCTTCGCGCGCGTGGTTCGGGTCGCGCGGGTGGACGCCGCGCGCTTCGCGGGCGCGCGCTTCGCCGTCGTCTTCCGCGCGCGCGACGCCGGCGCCTTCGCGCTCTTCGATGGAGTGCTCTTCGGCATGGCTCCTTCACCTACCTCAGATAGGGGACGAGATCGGAACGGCGGTAATCGTAGCCCCGGGCCTGCGCCCACCGCCGCGACAGGACAGGTTCGGCGTGACCGCCGACGACACCTTCGATGAACGACGCCGGATCGGTCGCTCCTTCCACGGCCGTCAGACAGCGCCCGAGCGCGGGGGCGTCGTGCGCGTCGCTCCCGCCGCAAGCCGGCAAGCCGAGCGACGCGGCCAGCCCGGCCGCGATCCGCACGCCCTCCTCCACGTGGAGGCGTTCGCCGTTCAGCACCTCGACGCTGTGGAGATGCTCGGCGCCGCGGCTGGGGTCGGGCGGGATCAACGCGCCGCCCGTCCTCCACCCGGCAGGGTGCGCCCAGATAAGAGCGCACGGTCCGACGCGCGAGTTCGGCAGCGGCAACGGGCAGCGCGGCGGCAGGGCCGCCAGCCATTCCAGATCGGTCGCGAGCACGAGCACGTGCCCTAGATCGGTCGACACCTCGCGACCGGGGATCAGCGCGACGCCGTACGCGGCGAACGCGTCCCGCGCCGCTGCCAGATCGGCCGGCCCGTGGTCGGTCAGCGCGAGAGCCTGCAAGCCGAGCGACGCGGCCTCGGCGGCCAGCGCATCGACGCCGGCGCGGGCGTCGGACGAGGCCGGAGTGGCATGGGTGTGGAGGTCGGCAAGCATCAGGACGGCCATTGTCCCTTGCTCGGAGCGCGGCCTCAAACCGCCACGCTTGCTCGCTCTTCGGCGCCGCCGCTAGCCTGGCTTCCCTCTCGCAGGCTCTCGCCGAACGCGCGATCGGAGGTTCCGATGGAGGATTGGGTCGCGGCCCTCAAGGAGTACGCCCGCACCGCTCTGCGGCCCGTCGACGGAGGCGTCGAGCTGGCCGGGCCCGACGCGGAGATCGAGATCCTGACCGATCGCTGGGGCGTGCCCCACGTCTTCGCGACGAGCGCCGCGGACCTCTACTTCGCGCAGGGCTACCTGCACGCCGCCGAGCGTCTGTGGCAGCTCGACTTCACGCGGCGCGCCGCGCAAGGCCGTCTCGCCGAGCTCGTCGGCGAGCCCGGCCTGCCGCTCGATCGGTTCTTCCGTACGCTCGGCTTGGGTCGCATCGCAAAGAAGAAAGCGAAGGACTTCGACGATGAATCGCGCGCCGTCGCGCGGAGCTATCTCGCGGGCATCCAGGCGGCGCTGACGACGCTCCCTCCACCGACCGAGTATCAGCTCCTCGGTGCGACGCCGGAGTTCCCCGACTCGCTCGACGAATCGATCGTCGACGGCATCTCCATCTCGTTGATGATGTCGTTCCAGCTCTCGGCGAACTGGCAGTTCGAGCTGCTGCGCGCCGAGCTCGCCGCGCACCTGGGCCCCGAACGCGCGCGCGAGCTCTCGCCGCTGATCGGGCCGGAGGCACCGAACGTCGCGGTGTCGTCGCCCGGCTTCCCCAACGTGTCCCAGCAGTTCCGCGACGCGGCGTACGGCGCGGGGATCCGGCGCGGCATGGGATCGAACAACTGGGTCGTAGCCGGATCCAGGACGACGACGGGAATGCCGCTGCTGGCGAACGATCCGCACCTGATGGTGCAGATGCCGGCGATCTGGATGGAGATGCACCTCGCGTCGCCCGACATCGAGGTCGCCGGCGTGTCGCTGCCCGGCCTCCCCGGGATCACGATCGGGCACAACCGCCGGATCGCGTGGGGATACACCAACACCCAGTCGGACGTGGCCGACTGCTACGTCGAAAGGCTGTCCCTGGACGGGAAGCAGTACGAGTTCAAAGGGAAATGGCACAAGGTCCGCACGATCCGCGAGAAGATCTACGTGCGCGGCGAGAAGAAGCCGCGGATCCACGAGGTCCGCGAGACGCGCCACGGCCCGCTCATCACGGCGACGATCGCCGGCGGCACGCAGCCGGAGGTCGTGGAGGGTCGCATCACCGAGACCGTCGCGCTGCGTTGGATCCAGACGGACCTCACGATCTCGCAACGTCCTGTGATGATGCTGAACCGGGCCTCGAACTGGGAGGAGTTCCGCGCCGCCGCGCGCGAGTGGCCGATCGCCGGACAGAACATGGTGTACGCGGACGTCGACGGAAATATCGGCTACCAGTTCACCGGCACCGTGCCGATCCGCGCGAAAGGCTCCGGCGTCGCGCCGGTGCCGGGCTGGACCGGCGAGTACGAGTGGAAAGGCACGATTCCCTTCGACGACCTGCCGCACACCTTCAACCCCGCGCCGGGCTTCGTCGCGACGGCCAACCACCGCCTCGTCGACGTCGATTACCCGTACCACCTCACGCACGACTGGGAGATGCCGCACCGCGCGCGGCGCATCGTCGCGCTGCTGACGGCGAAGGAGAAACTCGACCACGAGGACTTCAAGGCGATCCACATGGACACGTTTTCGGGGATCGCGGCCGAGCTCGTGCCCCTGTTCCTCCAGGCGGAGATCGCCGGCGAGCGCGAGACGGAAGCGATCAAGCACGTCGAGACCTGGAACCTACGCCTCGACGTCGAGGAGATCGGTGCGGCGATCTTCAACGCCTGGTTCGCCCGCGTCGCCGAGGCGATGTTCGCCGAGCGCCTCGGGCCACAGCTCTACGAGGAGTACTTCCCGCGCAAGTCGTGGACGACGAACTGGGCGTACGACGCAGTCCGGAACATCCTCGAAGCGCCGCAAGCGTTCTGGGTCGGCGGCGACGGAGCCGACAACGCCGCCCAACGAGACCGGCTCGTCGGACAGGCCCTGACGGCCGCGATAGCGGACCTCGAAGCGCGCCTCGGACCGGACATGACCGAGTGGCGCTGGGGCCGTCTGCACCGCGTCCACTTCAAGCACATCCTGGCCGGTCCGATCCCGCCGCTCGACGAGCTGTTCTCGGCCGGTCCGTTCGAGGTCGGCGGCGGCGACGACACCGTCAACCGCGGCGTCCTCCACCCGTCGGAGGGGTTCGCCGACGGCGCGATCGCCTCCTGGCGGCAGATCCTCGACCTCGGAGACTTCGACCGCTCGCTCGGTGTGATCACGACCGGGAACTCGGGGAACCCCGCGAGCCCGCACTTCGCCGATCAGGCGCCGATGTGGGCGACCGGCGAATACCACCCGCTGCCCTTCACGCGCGCGGCCGTCGAGGCCGCGGCGGAAGGGACGCTCGTGATCACCCCAGCGCCGGCCGGTTGACGAACGTCCGGTCGAGCCAAGGGAACACGTAGTACCAGAGGATCGCGGCGTACCCCAGCGTCGTGACGAGGTAGATCGCGAACCGCGGCAATCGCTTGCTCGGCAGCAGCCTCATGTTTGCCTCGCAACCGTCTTGACGAGATCGGTGAAGATGATGAGCCGATCTCGCGCGGTGAACTTCGGGGTGCAGGTCGTCAGCACGAGTTGTTCCTTCGCCGTCGATCGCGGGTTCCCGTCGAGCACCTCGGAGTGGGACGGCGTCACGATCGTCGTGTCCGTAACGCGGTACGTGTAGGTCGCCTTCGTCGTCTCGACGATCACCTCGTCGCCCCGGCCGAGCTTGTCGAGGTTGAAGAACGGAGCGCTCCATCCCGTTCGGTGCCCGGCGACGCCGACCGCGCCGCCCTCGCCGAACAGGTTTGTCTGCGGGTAGTGACCGGGTCCGTACGAGAGGTCGTCGAGCGTGACGCCCTCGACGACGATGACGTTGACGCTGATCGACGGGATCTTGAGCCGCGCAAGCGCGCGCACCTGTCCGCTCTTCGAGCGGCCCAACCCCAGTCCACTCGTGAACTCAGGCCCCAGCGACCTCGGTTGCGCCAGCTCGGCGGCGAATTCGCGCTGCAGCTGCGACTGATGCCCCTTCGTGATCGCACTCGTGCCGACGAGCTCGTAGAGGACGAAGAACAGGATCGACAAGCCGAGGAAGATGAAGATGCTGCCGGTCGCGCGGAGGATCTTCATGCGGGCTTCGCGATACTCATCGTCGTGACGCCGCGGAACGCTGGGAGGACGAGCGCGGGCGATCGGGCGACGCGGAAACCGAGCCGGAACTCCTGGGCTACCGAGCGGAAATCGGCGACCTCCTCGGACAGACCAAGGCCCTCGTCCAGCGAGGCGGGCTCCCCGAGTGCGCTCACGCGGTAGGGCGGCGCGTACACCGAGCCGTGCAGCAGAAGCGTGTTGCCGACGCACCGCACCGCCGAGCGCGACGTGATCCGCTCGCCGTTGATCGCGATGGCTTCCGCGCCGGCCGCCCACAGCGCGTTGACGACCGCCTGCAAGTCTTGCTCGTGGATGACCAGATCATTGGGGTCGCCGGTCGGGGATTCGCGCAGCGTTGAATCCGAAAGCTCGACGACAAGGCCCGGCCCGTGCAGGGCGCGAAGCCCGGCGGCGGGCGCCAGCGCCTCCCTCTGCCGCGTGAGTCCGGCGAGCGAGCGCTGCCGCGCGGTGCCACCGGTGGCGAGGGCGTCGAGATCCGCCTGAAGGTTCGCCAGCTCGGCGCGCAGCCGGCGGGTCCGATCGTCCTCCCGCCGGATCAGGTCTACCAGCCGGGCCCGGCGCGACAGCCGCGGCACGCCCGGATCCTTCGAGGTCGTCACGATGCCGAACCCCACGAGGGCGAGGACGATTGCCAGCAGATAGCGGAAGACTGGGGACGGTGCGGATGCCACGCGGTCACCGAGCGCTCATGGAGGGCGCGTAATATATATCTCAGGATCAACGGTCGCCGTGACCAGCGAGAAGGTGCGATCGTTTCCTCCAAGAGCACAGAAGAAGCCGAACCGGAGTGACGTCGATGCCAGTTTCCAAATCGAAGCGCAGCCGCTACCAGCCGCCCGCGAAGCCAAAACCGAAGCCGTCGCCGCGCTGGATCCCGGTCGTCGTGCTCGTCCTTATATCGCTCGGAGTGGTCGACCTGGTGCTTTACTACCTCGCCGGTACGACGGCGGGCAGCGGGCTGTTCGGGTTCCTGACCCGCTGGAACTCCTGGCCGATGATCTCGGGATTCGTGTTCATCGCCGCTGGCTTCGGCCTGGCGACGCAGTGGCGTTAGGTCCCATTCCAGGGGCGTAATTACACCGACGTAATTTCTCCCCAACATGTGGATGGAGCTGTGGATATGCCTGTCTTCGGATACAAGTGCACCGCCTGCGGCGCCCGCGAGGACCAGATCGTCCTCCCGGGCGAAGAGCCGCGACCAACCTGTGCCGCCTGCGGAGGGACACTCAAGCGCACCTGGGGCGGCCGCCTACATGTCTCTCTCGAGGGCTGGGGCTTCAGCAAGACCGACAGCTACCTACCCGATAACCGCCCCCGCCGCGACTTCAAAACCCTCAAAGAACGCGCCGAGCGCATCACCGACGAGTAGCTACCCCCGCAAGATCTCCTCGCGCCGCGTCATCGGCTCCCCGCAATGCCGCGGCGGCGCCTCACTCCCCACCCGCAGCAGCAGAACCTCCATCCCGCAGTTCTCGCACCAGTAGAGGATCCGCACCCCTTCCGGCAGCGGCTTCGGCACCTCGAGCGGCGCCGGCGACGCCGCCATGCCGGTCCCACGCCGCGGCATCGCGAACCCCCGCAACACGCCTAGTCCCAGGAAGAGGATCACCAGGCCGATGATGATCGCGACGACAACGCGCATAGTCCTGTCTTTCGCGCAACCTTCTCGGAAACGGGAGGGTCCGGGTACCCGACCGACACCTTAAGGCTTGCGGTTGAGGGCGG
>JBIOTQ010000002.1:0-44442 GCA_044866075.1 Actinomycetota bacterium
CGGGGTGACCGAAGCCTTCCGGGTCTCGGGAAAGCTCTATCGCAGCGATCTGGTGATGGCCGACCGGCGCACGCGCTCGCTGTGGCCGCAGCTGCTCGGCCGCGCCGTCGCGGGGCGCGCGAAGGGCAGATCGCTGTCGACGATCCCGACCCAGATCGCATCCTTCGCGGCCTTCCGAACCTCGTTCCCGAACGGGAGCGTGCTGTCGCGCGACACCGGTTCGACGCGCGCCTACGGCCTCAACCCGTACGCCGGCTACCTCGGCAGAACCAGCCCGTTTCCAAGCTTTTTCGCGTCTCGCCCAGACGCGCGCCTCGCCCCGATGGAGCGCGTGGTCGGCGTGACGGACGGAGCCGCCGCGCGCGCCTACCGCGTGTCGGTGCTCGCGCGCGCCGGCGTCACGAACGATCGGCTCGGGTCCGGCGACATCGTCCAGTTCTGGCAACGCGGCACCCGATCGGCGCTCGATAGCTCCTTGACCGCGCGCGGCCGCGACGTCGGGTCAGTCGGGGTGTTCGAGAACCGGACCCGGCGGGGCCGCCTGGACTTCGCGCCGGCCGGCTCGGGCTTCCGGGACCGCCGGACGGGAAGCATCTGGACGGTCCTCGGCGTTGCCACAGAAGGTCCATTGAAGGGAGAGCGCCTGGTGCCCGTCGTTCACGTCGATGCCTTCTGGTTCGCCTGGGCGGCGTTCCATCCGACGACGTCGATCTCCGGGAGCTGAAACGTTTCATGAGCGTCGGCTGTCTGGAACACGTAGGCTTCCGAGAGGAGCTGGACGTGGCGCGCGATAGGTCCGAGGGCAAAGCCGAGACGCTCGAGGGGCGGCAAGCTCGCTTCGAGCAGGAGGCGCCGCCGTACCTCGACGGCATGTTCGGCGCCGCGATGCGCCTGACGCGCAACCCCGCCGACGCCGAAGACCTCCTTCAGGAGACGTTCCTCCGGGCCTTCTCCGCCTACGACTCCTTCGAGCCCGGAACCAACCTCAAGGCCTGGCTCTACCGGATCTTGATGAACACGTACATCTCCTCATATCGGAAACAAAAGAGAAGTCCGCAAACCGTCCCCTCGGAGGAGCTCGGAGACTTTTCGCTCTACCGCCAGATCATCGAGGACGGCGGCAAAACACCGGAGGCGGAGGTCCTCGAGAAGATCCCCGACGAAGAGGTCAGGGCCGCGCTCGACGAGCTTCCCGAGCAGTTCCGCGTGGCGGTTCTTTTGGCGGACGTCGAAGGCTTTTCCTATAAGGAGATCGCCGATATCACGGAGACGTCGATCGGGACGGTCATGTCGCGGCTTCACCGGGGCAGGAAAGCGTTGCAGAAAGCGTTGTGGGAGTATGCCCGCCAACGCGGGCTCGTCAGCGAAGAGGAACCATGGCGGACCCCGAGACGGACTGCAGGACGGTCCTAAACAAGCTTTACCTGTACCTCGACGGAGAGATCTCCGGCGAGGAGTTCCAGGTCGTCGCCGTCCACCTCGAGCAGTGCGTCAGTTGCTTCGGACACTACGGTTTCGAGAAAGACTTCAAGGAGATCATCCACCGCAAGTGCCACGAGGCGAAGGTCCCCGAAGGCTTAGCCGAGCGGATCCGCGTGAACATCCGCCGCGCGCTCGACGAGTAGTTCCGTTTCGCCACATCTCGTGTCAAATAACCGCGGAAAGTGTCCGAATCCTTATGATTAGGTAACGGACGCGAATTAAATCCGCGGTTCCCACGATTTTTTCGGGTCTGTCCGGCTCCTATTCTCACGACTGTCCCACTGATGGAGGTGGGCAGGGAGAGGAGCCAAGTCATGGCGGCAGGGCTGAGGCAGATGAACGGGGACCGCGGGATCCGCATCCCCGAGGCCTCCCTCCCACTTCCCTTCTCCACCTCCGTAGGGGTGTGTCAGGCCGGACCGGTCTGGACCCCCGACCCGTGGGGCCGGAACAAGCCCGATGTTGTTTGACCAGGTTTCCCGCGTGGGGCGGGCGAGGTTGGCGAAGGGGGTGGCAAGAGTGAAGCGGATCTTCGGGATGCTGGGAGCGCTGGCCGCGGTCTTTCTCGCGGCGGGAGCGAACGCCCGCTGGTAAAGGAACCTCGCTAGGGGGAGTTTGAGCGGAGCCTGACGGCTCCGCTCGGCTCTTTGTTACACAAGACCCCGCTTTTCAAGAACGCGCCTGAGCGCTTGGATCACCTGCGGGTCGTACTCGTATGCCATCTCAAGATGAAGGCGTTCTAGGGCGTCCAACGGTGTCCGGCCTGGGCCGGGCGGTTCGGTCAAGTCGTCGTAGGCACTCGCGACCTTGATGATCTTGGCGCCCAGAGGCAGCCCGCGGTTCGCTTCTTCTCCGCGCCTGCGATACGGCTCGTGCTGACTCGCGATCATTCTCACCACGCGCGTGAAGTGCCCCGTCTTCTCAACGATCTCCGCGCCGACGAGGGCCAGTTCGAGTTGAGAAATGGTTCCAGAGACGTCCTCGGGATCCGTGAGGCTGACACGTCCGATGTCATGCAGCAAGGCGGCGTACTCGATGTCGTGAAGCTCGGGCCGCACAACATCAAGCTCCTCTGCGATATGAACAGCGAGCGTGGTGACACGCGAGCTATGGCCCCGCTGTGTATACCCCGCCATCTCTGGGACCTTGGCCAAAGCTCGCACGGTCTGAAGGGAGTTGCGACGGATCGTTGCCACCTGACGGAATGAGAACTGCGTCGCAGCGAGGGGAGCTAGAAGGATGGGGATCGTCCACAGATCGAGCACGGGATAAGCGAGTGCGAGAAGAGCCGCGACCGAGACCGTCGACAGGAGCAGCGGCCCAGTCTCTCGGGTCTTCTCTCGGACGAGACGCCTCAATACGCCGCCCCCGGAAACGAGGAGCGATTGCAGCAAGATGTCAGTGGCGCACACAACCACGAGGACGACGCCCAAACCCGGGATCGACATCTTCGTGGGGCCGAATGTAAGCGCGTCCGGCGTGAGCGCGTTTACGAGCCGGTAGCTTTCTGCCGCCGCCGCGACGACGAGAAGGCGTGACGCGAAGAACGATACGTGGACTGGTCTGCGGATGACCCATCGCAGAGCCATGGCGAGGCAGCTGCCCAAAGCGAAGACGAAGATGACCTCACCAAGCGTCGGGGCTATCCAAGAACCGCAGTTCTCGCTGGCGTCCGCTGTGACGCACCGTGCGAGGAGAGCATAGGCAAGCCCAGGCGCCAGCCCCAACGAGAACGCCGCCTGTCGTTCCAAAGGGACTTCCAGGAGGTCGGCGAGAACCACGAAGAGGATGAATGCAATCAGCGTGTCGGTTAGCGCGACACCCTTCCATTGCCCGGGGAGCGCCCAGACGAGGGTCATCACGACGACGGCTGCGCCCGTGATTGCGAACGGAGCCTGCTTGGAGGTGAACAGCTCAAAGCGCCGCCGCCGCAGGGCCAATCTTCACCTCCTCGCCCTCGTCTGCTTCCGGTTCCGCTTCCCAGCCCTCAGTTGCGACTGCCTTCTCCAGCGCGCGAATACACGCAGGATCGAACTGGGTTCCTGCGCATCGATTGAGCTCCGCGAAGGCGTCTTCGATCGTCTTCGCTTTCCGATACACCCGTGTGGAGGTCATTGAGTCGAAGGCGTCACACACCATCACGATGCGCGCGATCACCGGGATGTCTTCTCCGACGAGTCCATCGGGATAGCCCCGTCCGTCCATGCGTTCGTGGTGATGGCGCACAGCCGTCACCGCCGCTTCGCGGAGGAAGTCGATCTCGCTGACGATTTCGAACCCGCGTACCGGGTGCTGCTTCATGTGCTCGTATTCCTCGTCCGTTAGTTTCCCGGGCTTCGCGAGGATCTTGGTCGATACGCCGAGTTTCCCTACATCGTGCATCAGCGCGATATAGCGGATGACCCGACCCTGCTCAGCAGAAAGTCCATACGCCCGAGCACTCATCTCTGAAAGGCGAGAAACGCGTTCAGCGTGGCCCCTCGTGTACGGATCCTTAGCCTCGATGGCGGCGATGAGGCTGCGAACCGTTGCCTCGTATGCCGTTTCCATTTCGATGGCCGATTGAAAGGCATTTCGCGCGACCAGCAGCGGCACGAGAAGGAAGATCACCGACGCCCTACCCATCTCCATGTGGAGGGCCGCCAGGATGACTCCAAGGACCGCGAATGCCAAGTATCCGGTGAGCAGCGTCCTGAATTGCGCTTGCCACACCTGGAACAGCCGGCCGCGTCGCACGAGCGAGACGACCATCGCAACGAGTCCTGTGTTCACTAGGAACTCGACGACGGTGGCCACGAGGACCGGGAGGAGTACGCGGGGGAACATCTGGGAAGCGCTCGCGACGGGTTTGTCGATCAGCGCGCGGTAGGCGATCCCGGCGACCAAAGCCGCGAGGGCCAGTTCGCTTGTATTGAAGAGGTGTCTGACGAGAGGGACCTGGCGGGCTTCTTTGAGCGTCATGAATCCAAACGCCGACACGATGCCAGCCTCGGCCGGACCGCCAAGGATTATCGCGGCGATTACAAGAACAAAGCTCACGGAGTAGGAGCCTTCGCCGAGGGGAAGCTTGACTGGGAACTGGTCGGCAATGAACGCGAAAACTCCCAAAGTCAACGCGAGCTCGAAGTCAACCTGCGATTGGTGCAGGACCGCATAGGTGAGAAGAGTTGCGGCGGTGGCGAATACAGCGGCAATGAAGATTCGCGCCCGTACCGGCAGGCCTTTCAAATCTCCGCTCCTCTTGCCCGACATCAGGGGCCGCATTGAGAGGATGGAGCCGGCAGGTCCCGCGAGTCGTCTCGACTGCGGTACTCGGTTACCACCTAGCATTGGCTCCGGCGGACAGCACGAGAGCTGCCAGTCCGGATAAGAGCGCTGCAATGCGCCTCATCGGTGTCGCATGACCCCTTTCGAAGGCAGATTCTCTCGCTCCGCTAATCGCGAGAGTGCGGATCCGCTCCGCTCGAAAGGTTGTGCGACCCTACGGGACCCTGCCGGCCCCACTCCCTATGCGGTTTTCAAAGCGCCGGATCGCGACGCCCCCTGTCATCGGGAGTTCGAGGAGGCTGCATCGCCCGCTCGTTCGCCCACCCCAGGCAGCCGGACCGAAACGAAACCCCCCGCGCGACTCGTCGCCCAACGTTCGCCGGACGTCGGTCATGCAAGGGGGAGCTGCGGTCCAACTAATTCGTGACGCTACCGGCTCTTCTACCATCGGCATCGTGAGCCGGTCAATACATGAGTGAACAGAACTATCTTCTAGACCCAATCACCACAAAACGGATAAGCCGCTGAAGGGGCTTATCCGACCTGGGTATTTGAATCGCGCCCGTTCTCGGTCGTGCCCGAGAGCTCGTGCATGAGCTTCTCGATCTCGCTCGCCGGGAAACGGCGGTGTCCGCCGAGGGTGGACAGGTGTGGGAGCCGCCCTTCCTTCGCCCAGCGCGACACCGTCTTCGGCGACACGTGAAGCATCTTGGCTACGTCTGAGGTCCTGAGGAACCTCTCGCCTGGATACGCCATCGCACACCGCCTGCGTCGGCCGTCGCCGGCCATCCTTGGTCCGGCTTTTCTCGAGCGAGACGATTATCTCGGCCGTTCTGCTCGTCTCACATGGCCCCATCGGAGGGTTTTGTGGTAGCCCGAACGGACTAGTTACTTGTGACTATCGGGACTCTTACAACGCCCTGGGTTATCCTCGCGACGCGGTGAGAGACGGGAACGGGGAACAACCTCAAGCTGGGGGGACGCCGGAGCCGGCGGCGCTCGAAGCCGCCATCCTTCGCATCCAAGGCATCCAGGCCGCGCGCGTCGTTCCCGGGCCCGGCGGCCGCGTGAGCGAGGTGCACGTCCTCGCCGGGCGTGAGCGCGGCGCCAAGCAGCTCGTGCGCGACGTCCAGTCGGTGATCCTGACCAACTTCGGCGTCGACATCGACTACCGAACGGTGTCGGTCGTACAGCTGGACGAAGCAGCGCCGGTCACGGCGGCGCCCGTCGCGACTCCGGCGGCGGAGCCCGCGCCGCCGATGGTCGCGGACTCGCGCCGTCCGGCGATCGCGCGGCTCGTGACCGAGACCGCCGCCTTCACCACGGAGGTCCGTGTCGCTATCACGGTGGAGGGAAACGAGCGCGCCGGGATAGCCCGCGGCCCCTCGACGGCCGGCTTGCGGTTGGTCGCGAGCGCGACGGTCGATGCGGTCGGCGATCTGCTGAAGGCGTCGGCGGTCGAGGTTCAGTCCGCGGAGCTGATGAGCGTCGGATCGGTTCAGCTTGCCGTCGCCGTGTTGCGCCTGGCAACCTCGCGCGGCGAGCAGATGCTGACCGGATCGGCGATCGCCCGGAAGGACGCGAACGATTCGATCGCGCGCGCGACGCTCGACGCGCTCAATCGGGTTCTGAACGCGCGCTAGCCGCCTTGCCCGCGCCGCGCCGACGCTTGCCGCGCGGTCCGAGCATCAGTTGCTGGATCAGCAGCAGAAGTCCGGCCCAGATAAGCATGTCGCCCACGCTGATGACGTTGGCCGTGACCGAGATCGGGATCACATCGGCGAGGAACCGCAGACGCGACGCGTCGGTGAGAACGTGGTGTGCTCCCCTGAGGTCGCCGCTTCCGAGTCCCGCTCGATCCAGCGCCTCTCGGGACACCGGCATGCCTGAGTTGGCCGAGATAACGACGAGGTTGCTGAGAGCCCCGAGCGCGATCAGCGTCATGCCCGGCAGGCTGAAGTTCAGCGCTGCGAACGTGAAGACGCACGCGAACGAGGCGAGCACGAGCGCGAGCGCCAGCCAGCGCAGGTCGGCGCCGCGCTCCGCAGCCGTCGAGCCGAGTTGCAGGATGACCCCGGCGAAGACGACCCACACGGCGCGCAGGTCCGCGTCGCCCAGCGTCTTGAGGGATCCGCCGCGGATGAAGCCCACGATGACGCCGACGGCGATGGCGAGGATGAGGCCGATCACGGCGGCATCATGGCACGGAGATCGAGCCGAGCCCGGTATCCTGCGAGCCATGGAGACCGTGCTGTACGAGACCGACGGCCCCGTCGCCCGCGTCACGATCAACCGGCCGGACAAGCGCAACGCGCTGAACGTCACCGTGATGCGCGAGCTGCGGGAGGCTATGGCGTCGGCGCGGGACGAGGCGGCGGTGCGCGTCGTCGTCTTGACCGGCGCGGGGGAAAAGGCGTTCAGCGCGGGCGGCGACCTCGGCGGTTTCTCCGCCGAGCAGTCGAAGGTCGAACAGCATCACCTGCGCGGCACGCTGGCCGATCTGTTCGAGGACATGGCCCGGCTAGGCAAGCCGGTCGTCGCGCGCGTCAACGGGCACGCGCTGGCAGGCGGGTTCGGTCTGCTGTGCGGCTGCGATCTCGCGGTCGCGGCCGACACCGCCGAGTTCGGCATGCCCGAGATCAACATGGGCCTGTGGCCGTTCATCATCACGGCGGTGGTCTCACGGCGGCTGCCGCGCGCGAAAGCACTCGAGCTGATGATGACCGGCGAGCGGATCACGGCGGCGGACGCTCTGGCGTGCGGGGTCGTGAACCAGGTCGTGCCGGCCACGGACCTCGACAAGGCGGTCGACGAGCTGGCCGCCAAGCTCGCATCGAAGTCGCCGGCGATCATCCGACTCGGAAAAGACTCGTTCTACGCGGCGCAAGACATGGGCTTCCGCGAGGCTCTGGATTACCTGCACGGGCAGCTCGCTGTGTGTCTCGAGAGCGAGGACACGATCGAGGGCGTCACGGCCTTCTTGCAGAAACGCGAGCCGAACTGGAAGGGACGCTAGACTCCCTATCGCCCAGGCGGGCTCCGGAAAACTTCGGGGACATGCGGGCCCCGGCGACGAGCCCCCGGAAGGGAGGCCATCATGGCCGACGACACCTCTCCAGGCGGCGCGCCCGCGCCCGCCGCCGAGCCGAAGCCGATGCCCACCCTCACCTACGAGGGGCCCGACATGCGCGGGCTCGTCGACGAGCTCACCGAGCGCAAAGGGAAACACCTCGGGATGGGCGGCCCCGACAAGATCGCCAAGCAGCACTCGCTCGGGAAGTTGACCGTCCGCGAACGCCTCGAGCTGCTGTTCGATCCAGGCTCGTTCTTGGAGACGGGTCTGCTCGGTCATCACCAATCCGCGTCGCCGCAGATGCAGGGCAAGTTCACGCCGGGCGACGGCGTCGTGACCGGCGTCGGCGAGATCAACGGCCGCAAGACATGCCTCATCGCGTACGACTTCACCGTGATGGCCGGCTCGATGGGGATGGTCGGCGAGTTCAAGGCGATGCGCATGCGCGAGCTGGCGCTGCGGGAGCGGATCCCGATCGTGTGGCTGATCGATTCGGCGGGGGCCCGCATCCAGGAGGCGGCCGGTTCCACGTTCGCGCGGACCGGCGAGCTCTTCAAAGAGCAAGTCATCATGTCCGGGGTCGTACCGCAGGTGGCCGCGATGATGGGCCCCGGCGCGGCCGGCACCGCGTACATCCCCGGCCTCGCCGACTTCGTGCCGATGGTGAAGGGTGTGTCGTCGATGGCGCTCGGCGGGCCGCACCTGGTGAAGGCCGCCGTCGGTGAGGACGTCACCGAGCAGGAGATGGGCGGCTCGCAGGTCCACACCAAGATCTCGGGCGTCGCCGATCTCGAGGTCGCCGACGACCCCGAGTGCATCACGGCGGTGCGCACCTACCTCTCGTTCTTCCCGTCGTCGAACCTCGAGAAGCCGCCGCGCCGGGAGACCGGGGATCCGGCCGACCGCCGGTGCGAGGAGCTCTACGACATCGTCCCCGCCAACCCGCGGCAGGCGTACGACGTCCGGCGCGTGATCAAGACGATCGTCGACGAGGGCGAGTTCTTCCCGATGAAACCCGACTGGGCACGGTCTTTGGTCACCGGGTTCGCGCGATTCGGCGGGCGGCCGGTCGGGATCATCGCCAACCAGCCGATGTTCCTCGGCGGCGCGATCGACGTGAACGCCGCGGACAAAGCGGCGCGGTTCGTGTGGCTGTGCGACGCGTTCCACATCCCACTGGTCTTCTTGATGGACTGCCCAGGCTTCCTGGTCGGCTCGAAGGTCGAGAAGGAAGGCATCATCCGCCACGGCTCCAAGATGCTCTACGCGGTCTCGGAGGCCACCGTCCCGAAGATCACTGTGGTGCTCCGAAAAGGGTACGGCGCCGGCTACTACGTGATGAACGGGCGCGCCTACGAGCCCGACCTGATCGTCGGCTGGCCCACGGCGGAGATCAGCGTCATGGGTCCCGAAGGCGCAGTGAACATCATCGGACGCTCGATCCTCGAGAAGATCCCCGAGGCGGAGCGCGACGAGAAGCGCGACGAGATGATCGCCGCCGTGCGCGCGATGATCGGCCCGTACATCGCCGCCGGCTGGAGCTTCATCGACGACCTGATCGACCCGGCCGACACCCGCCGCGTGATCTCCAAAGGACTCGAACACGCCGAGACGAAGCACATGGAGCGGCCCTGGCGGAAACACGGGGTGCTACCGGTCTAGCGCGAGGAGGTCGTCCGGCGACTCACCGGCAAGGAGCGGATCCAGTCGCCGGCGGACCTGCCGTTCACCGGGCTGATCGCGCACATGGCCGGGGAAAGCAAGAACGGCTTCTGCGCCGTCGAGCGCTTCCGCGAGGCTCTCGGCCCTATCCTGCAAGAGGTCGGCATCGAGGAGTCTCCCGACTTCTTCCCTGGCGCACACGTTCATGTCGCCATAGAGAAACTGTCGTAGGCGGGGGCTACCCTCCAGAAGGTGCCTGCCATGCCTGACATGCCTGCCATGGCAGGCGGTCTGCCGAGGGCATGCGAGGGAGGTCTAGATGGTCGCGCCGCGAAAGACGCGGGCCGTGAGTACTCGGGAGGCTCAACGGCACCTGTCCCAACTGCTCGACGAGATCGATCGGGAAGAATCGGCCGTGCTGATCGTGCGGTACGGGCGCCCGGCCGCGATGCTCGTCCCATTCGAGGAGACAGGCCAAGTCGTCAAACTTCCGCGGATCTCAGAGATCGGGCTCTCGTCGGGCGAAGTCGTTGAGACCGATGCTGACGATGACGTCGACCTCGACGCCGACCAAACGTGCGTCCTGCTCGACATGGCGCATTGCACCGACGTGAAGTGGACCCTGGACCGGCTCTATCGCGATCGTTCTCGGGCCAATCATCTTCTCGTCGCTGTTTCGCGTTTGGAGCTCAGTGGGCTGGTCGAACGTGAATGGCACGGGGGCTTCAACATGAGCCGCAAGGGAAGGCGAGTGGCGCGGAGGCTAGACTCGACGGGGTGAGCACAACCGCGCCGACCACGGTCGAGCGGCCTGAGGTCGAAGAGGTCGTTCGGCTCGACAAGCCGTGGTTGGTCGTCGTGTGGAACGATCCGATCAACCTCATGAGCTACGTCACGTACGTGTTCCAGAAACTCTTCGGGTTCCCGCGCGAGAAGGCACACAAGCTCATGCTCCAAGTCCACTACGAGGGGCGCGCGATCGTGGCCAGTGGGCCGCGGGAGAAGTGCGAAGCCGACGTTGCGCGCCTGCACTCGCATGGGTTGTGGGCGACTCTGTACAAGGAGGACTGAGTGGCGACCGGCGGTCCGTTCGCGCGACGGCGCAAGGGCGGCATCGATGTGACCCTCACCGAGCCCGAGATCGCGATCCTGCGCTCGGTGGTCGAGCAGATGGAAGTGGTGCTCGTCGCGCCCGAAGAGATCCCGCACACGCGACGGCTCTTCCCGCCGGCCTACACGGACGACGAGGAGGCGCAGGCCGAGTTCGCGCGGTTGATGACCGCCGATCTCGCCGACGGGAAGCGCCGGGCTCTGGCATCGGTCAAGGCGACGCTCGAGCGGGGGTCATTGAAGAAGGATGCGTGGCGCGTCGGCCTCTCGGCCGAGGAAGCGGAGGACTGGCTCGCCGTGCTGAACGACGCGCGACTCACGCTCGGGACGCGGCTTGACGTAACCGAGGAGACCTACGACAAAGAGATCGACCCGTCGGATCCGGACGCCGCCGCGCTGGAGATATTCCGGTACCTGGGCTACATCGAGGAGTGGCTCGTCGAGACGCTGATGGGTTAGCCTCGCCGCCCGAGCGAGGAGGAATCATGGCCGTCGAAGACAAGGTCATCATCACGGTTGCGCTGTCCGGCGTGGCCGCCAATCGCACTCAGTGCCCGCACATCCCGTACACGCCTGAGGAGTACGCGGCGGAGACGAAGCGCTCGTTCGACGAGGGCTGCCGCATGGTTCACATCCACGCGCGCGAGCCCGACGGCACGCCGACGCACCGCGTCGGGGCCTACAAGGACATCCGCGACGCGATCCTCTCGGAGTGCCCGGAGATGATCATCAACTTCTCGACGGGCTCGGTCGGGATACCGGTCGAGGAGCGCATCGCGCACATCCGCGAGCTGAAGCCGGATATCGGCGCGCTCAACATGGGGTCGATGAACTACGCGAAGTACTCCGAGCGCCGGAAAGAATTCGTCTTCGACATGGTGTTCCAGAACCCGTTCGTCGACATCCTCAAGTTCCTCAACACGATGAACGAGGTCAAGGTGAAGCCGGAGCTCGAGTGCTTCGACTCCGGTCACATCGGCAACTGCATCCCGCTGCTCGACATGGGTGTTCTCAAACTGCCGCTGCACTTCTCACTGATCCACGGGGTGCTCGGTGGAGCGCTGCCGACGGCACGCTCACTGGCGTACATGTCGTCGATCCTCCCGCAACCGAGCGACTGGGAGGTCATCGGCGTGTCGCACGAGCAATGGCTGCTCGTGTCGGCGGCGTGCACGCTCGGCGGCAACGTCCGCGTGGGATACGAGGACAACTTCTATCTCCCCGACGGTGAGATGGCGAAGAGCAACGGTGAGCTCACCGCCGCAGCGGCGCGCATCGCGCGCGATACGGGACGGGACATCGCGTCGCCCGACGAGGCCCGAAAGCTGATGGCGCTTCCGCCCCGCCAGGCCTGACGCATGGCGAACGTGGAGGCGGAGATGGTCGCGAACGTCTGGAAGGTTCTGGTCCAGCCGGGCGCCGAAGTCGCCGAGGGCGACACTCTCGTGATCCTGGAGTCGATGAAGATGGAGATCCCCGTCGTCGCCCCGCAAGGCGGTACCGTCACGGCCGTGAACGTCGTCGAAGGCGGAGTCGTGCAGGAAGGCGACGTGATCGCCGTCGTGGAATAGGTGTCCGACCTCGTCCGCGTCGAGCGCGGCCGCGTCGCGGTCGTCACGCTGAACCGTCCCGACCACCGTAACGCGCTGAACCACGAGATGCTGGCGCTGCTCCAGGACGCTCTCGAAGGGATCGCGAAGGACGAGGACGCCCGATGCGTCCTGCTGCGCGGCGAGGGGAGCCACTTCTGCGCCGGTGCCGACTTCGGCGACGTCGCGGCCGGCGCGGCGGAGAGCGCGCGCTACGGCGGCGGCTTCGAAGGGCTCCTGCGCGCGATCGAGGAGTACACCCTCCCGGTCGTCTGCGCCGTGCGGGGCGCAGCCCTCGGCGCCGGATGCCAGCTGCTGGCGGCAGCCGATCTGGCCGTGGCGGCCGACGACGCGAAGATCGGGATCCCGTCGGCCAAGCTCGGGATCCTGCTCGACCTCGAGAAGGTCGAGCGCATGGTGCGGGTCGTCGGCGCGTCGCGGGCGCGCGAGATGCTACTGACGGGACGCGAGCTGAACGGCCCCGAGGCTGCCGCATGGGGACTCGTCACCAGAACGGTCAGGGCGAAAGACGTCGAGGCCGCGGCCCGCGCCGTGGCGGAAGGGGTTGCGAACAACGCTCCGCTATCCGTCCGCGGCAGCAAGGCGGCGATCAGGACCGTGCTCCGGCATCGCGGGCTCGACCGCGCGACCGACACCGGCGTCTTCGCAGCGCACGACGAGGAGGCCCTGAGGGCCTTGACGAGCGCCGACGTTCAGGAGGGTCTCGCCGCGATGCGCGAGCGGCGCCGTCCCGACTTCACGGGCGGCTAGCCCCCGTATGCTTGATGGGCGATGTCTGTTCTGTCGAGCCTCGCCCGCCGCCACACGACGCTCTCCGAGCGCGAGGTGGAGCACCTCCACCACCTCGTCGCCGACTGGCAGCTGCTGGCCGACCTGAACTTCGCCGACCTGCTCCTCTTCGGATCACTGCGCGATCGCGAGGCGTACGTCGTCCTGGCCCAGGTCCGGCCCTACCCGGCGCAGACGCTGTACCAGGAGGACATGGTCGGGCACATCGTCGAGGCGCGGGACCGCGATCGCGTCCGGCTCGCTTTCGCCGAGGAACGCATCGTGCGCGAGGGCGACCCCGAGTGGCGCGAGGGCACGCCCATCCGCGAGGAGGCGATCCCCGTGCGGTTCCGCGCCCGCGCGATCGCCGTCGTCAGCGCGGAGCAGAACCTCGCCACGGCGCGGACGCCGTCCCAGCTGGAGCTCTCGTACCTGCAAGCCGCCGCCGACCTCCAGCAGATGATCGCCGACGGCGACTTCCCGTTCCCGACGAACGAGGAGCGTGAGGTCTCGCCGCGCGTCGGCGACGGCTTCCTCCGTCTCGACCCGAACGGCGTGATCGTGTACGCGAGCCCGAACGCGGTCTCGGCGTATCGCCGGCTCGGCGTGACGGCGAACCTGATCGGGGAGCACCTCGGCAAGCTCGAGTTCGACGAGACGAACACCCTCGAGGAGCTCCGGCGCGGCCGGGCCGTCGAGGACGAGATCGAGGCGAGCGGGGCCTGGGTCTACCGCCGCTTCCTCCCGCTCGTGCACGGCGGCGACGTCGCCGGCGCGATCGGGGTCCTCCGCGACGTGACCGAGCTCCGGCATCGCGACCGCATGCTTCTGCTCAAAGACGCGACGATCCGCGAGATCCACCACCGCGTGAAGAACAACCTCCAGACGGTCGCGTCGCTGCTGCGCATGCAAGGACGCCGGATGTCGTCCGAGGAAGCCAGGGCCGCCCTCGAGGAGAGCGTGCGGCGGATCTCTTCGATCGCTCTCGTACACGAGACGCTGTCGCAGGACTCGCACGAGCGCGTCGATTTCGACCGCGTGGCCGGGCGCGTCGTCCAGATGGTGCAGGAGGGATTCGCGGACCCGGAACGCCCGATGCGCTTCAAGGTCGATGGATCGGCCGGCGACCTGCCCAGCGAGATCGCGACGCCGCTGGCGTTGATCGTCGCCGAGCTGATCCAGAACGCCGTCGAGCACGCCGCGGGCGAGGACGGGACGTCCCTCGCGGTGTCGCTCGAGATGGCGCGCACGCCGGCGCGCGTCCGCCTCGCGGTCGCCGACGACGGGCGAGGGATGCCGCCGGGCTTCACGCTCGACGGCGATGCTAATCTCGGGCTCCAGATCGTGCGGACGCTCGTCGAGAGCGAACTCGGCGGCTCGATCGAGATCACCCCCAACGAGCCCGGGACGCGCGTTTCCATCTCCGTCCCTCTCGACCGCGGCCGCGGCCCTGCGACGTGACGCTCGTCCTCCTCCATTCGGCGGGGGAGACGCCCGCCGTCTGGGACGCGGTCCGCGCGCAGCTCAAGGGCATCCCCGCGCTGGCGCCGGCCTTGCCCGGCCGCGACGGAATCGGCGAACCGACCGCGGACGTCGCGACGCACGCCGACGCGGTACTGGACGCGATGGATCACGCCGGCCTCGCGCGCGCGACGATCGCCGGGCATTCGCTCGGGGGCGCCGTCGCGTTGTGGCTTGCGCTCACGCAGCCGGGTCGCGTCACGGGCCTCGGCCTCATCTCGACCGGCGCGCGCATGCGCGTGAATCCTGCGGCGCTCGCGGCGCTTCCCGGCGGGCTGGCCGACGCCGCGCCGCTGATGGCGACGGCGAACTTCCCCCAGGGGACCGACGCCGCGCTCATCGAACGGCGCCGGCGCGCGTACGAGTCGGTCGGCGGCGAGACGGTGCTCGCCGACCTAACCGCGTGCGATCGGTTCGACGTGCTCGATCGTCTGTGGGAGATCCGGTGCCGCACGCAGGTGCTGGTCGGCGCGGAAGACGTCCTCACGCCACCACGGTTCATGCGGATGCTGGCCGAGCGCGTCTCGGCCGCACGCTATATCGAGTATCCGGGCGCCGGGCACATGCTCCCGCTCGAAAGGCCGGCGGAGGTCGCGGGGGAGCTGGCGGTTCTGTGGGCGGCGAGCCTGGACGGCCGCGTCAGTCGGACGCGGGGATCGTCGTCTCTTCGATCTGCGGACCGATCTGCGGGTTCTCCGACGGCGGATTGATCACGCGGTTGACGAGCAGCCAGCCGATGAACAGCACGAGCGCGATCAGGAAGATGCGCCCGATCCAGCGGCGGCGTTCCTCGGACGGCTCCTTCGCGAAGCCGACGGGGGAGACGTATTCCTCGCGCATCGAAGGCAGATGGTACACGGACGGTGCGGGCGCGGCGCGGAGGTACCTAGACGGCGACGCGGGCGCCGACGACGCGTTCGCGGCGGACGGCGCGGCGCTCATCCTCGGTCATGCCGCCCCAGATGCCCGCGTCTTGCGCGGTGGTGAGGGCCCACTCGAGGCAGGGCTGCTGGACGGAGCAGGTTCCGCAGATGGCGCGCGCGGCTTCGATCTGAGCGAGGGCGGGGCCGGTGGTTCCGATCGGGAAGAAGAGTTCGGGGTCGACATCTCGACAGGACGCGTCGTGACGCCAATCCATCGAGTTCGGATCCACCATATCCGACTCCCCAGCCGCCCCGGTTTTCATGAGATGAACAGGTTCTTGTTTCCAGGAGAACGGGCGCGAGTATATGACCGGCAATTTAAGAGTGGCAATACTTTCGCGGAAACTACATCGCTGGAAGATGACAGTGCGGACGCGCTCTGCGAACAATTGCACGCAGCGCGCGAGAGCACGAATGCGCAAGGTCGTACACGAGCGAACTTGATGGTCACGGGAATGCTCAGATGCAACATCCGACACAACACGAACGGGGCACCGTGGAAGTGATCGGACACCGCGGTGCGGCGGCGCTGGCACCGGAGAACACCCTCGAATCGATCGGCGTCGGGTTCGCCGCGGGGGCGAACGGCGTCGAGCTCGATGTGCGGATGTCGGCCGACGGAACGCTGATGCTGATGCACGATCCGGACGTCGCCCGCACGACGAATGGAACCGGACGCGTGGCCGAGCTGACCGCTTCGGCCCTGCGCGCCCTCGATCCTCCCGTCCCGGCTCTGAACGAGGTGTTCGCGGCGGTTCCCCGCGACGCGTTGCTGGTCCTCGAGCTGAAGGGGCACCCGTGGGAGGCCGGGTACGATCCGGCCGAGCCGGTCGCACACGCTCTGGCCTCTGCCCTCGTCGCCGACGGCGACCGGCGTGTCGTCGTCTCCTCGTTCAATCCCGTCGGTCTGGGCGTGATCCGCCGGATCGCGACGGGCGCGCACACCGCGGTCCTGACGACGGAGGCTTTCGACCTCGGCTCCAACCTGGCCGCCACGATCGACGGCGGCCACGACGAATGCCACGTCCCGGCCGCGCTCGTCGATGAGCCGTTCGTCGCGCGCGCGCACGCGGAGGGCAAGCGCGTCGTCGCGTGGACGGTGAACGATCCGGACCGGCTGCGCGCGCTGGCCGACGCTCATGTCGACGCCGCGATCACCGACGATCCCGCCGCGGCGATCGCCGCGTTGAGGTAGCCCGGGTCTACGCGAACAGGCGAAGCGCGTTCGGGGCGGACTCGAACACGAAATGCTCCCCCTCGCCCACGAAGTCGCCGTCGACCTGGTAGGGGAGCGCGTGCGAGGCGATGACCTCGAAGCGCTCGAGGTCGTGGAGGCCGATCACGTTGCGCAGGCGGATATGGCCGCCGGTCCCGAACGCGCGCCACAGGAATCGCAGGACGTGATGCAGTCCGAGCGAGCGCACCGCGGTCACGTCGAGACCGCGCTCGGCGTCCGCGAGCGGCGTGATCTGGAACGGCCGTTCGCCGAGGAACGTGAACGGGTTCGAGTTCCCGCTGATCGCGATGCGCAGGTCGCGGTACTCGGTCCCGTCGGGGAGGCGGATCGTGATCGGCGCGTCGCGCTTGTCGTAGGCGAAGAAGTAGACGCGCAAGCCGGTGGTGACGAAGTACCATTCGCCGATCGCTTTCTTCATCCGGAAGCGCCTTTCGACCGCCCGCACGACGGCGGCGTCGAATCCGACGCCGGCGATGAACCCGAAGTAGCGGCCGTTGATGCGACCGAGGTTGATGCGTTTCGGCTCGGCGTCTTCGCGCAGTCGCTCGAGCAATGCCGCCGTCGCCTCGACCGGATCCTCGGGGATGCCGTGCGTGCGGGCGAAGACGTTCGTGCCTCCCCCGGGCAGGATCGCGAGCGGTGTCTCGGTGCCGGCGACGCCGTTCAACGCCTCGTTCAGCGTGCCGTCGCCGCCGAGGACCATGACGAGGTCGTGGCCCTCGTGTACGGCTCCGGCCGCGAGGTGCTGCGCGTGACCGCGGCGTTTCGTTTCCGCGACGTCCACGACGAGGTCGCCGGACAGCGCACGCGTGATGACGTCACGGGTGCGGCGCGTGACGGTCGTCGCTTCCGGATTGGTGATGAGGATGGCCCGTTTCACGGCGCGGGAGGCTATCACGCGCCGGGCGGTGAAGCGTTCAGGTCCCGGTGGGCTGCGGTTCCGGGGAAGGCGACGGCTTCGGCGACGCCGACGTCGTTGCGGACGGCGAGGGCGACGGCGAGCTCGGCCGCGGCGACCGGCGCGTGTACGACGGGCAGTCGCGCGAGGGGATCAGCGTCAGCGGCATCGATACCTCGACGCCGGGCTGGCCGAGGCGCGCGACGCAATCGCGGCTGTACCCGAGCACCACCGTGACGAAGCTGCCCGTCGGAACGGGGAACTCGTGTTCCGGGACGTCGTCGAGCGCCTTCGTCATGAACGCCTTGAAGATCTGGGAGGGGAAGGTTCCGCCGACGACGCGCACTCCGCGCACGTTCCGCATCGATACCTGTCCGCGGCGGTAACCGACCCAAACCGCGGTGACCAGATCGGGCGTGTACCCGACGAACCACGCGTCGTGGTACTCCTGCGTCGTTCCCGTCTTGCCGGCGAGCGGGCGGCCGATCGCGGCGCGCCGGCCCGTGCCTCTGCGCACGACGTCCTGGAGGACGTCGTTGATCGTGTAGGCGACGCCGGGGTCGACGGCCTGCGTTCCCTTCAGCTTCTTCTCGTCGAACACGATCTTGCCGTCGGGCCCGACGGCGCGCGCCACGCCATGACCGGGCATGTGCACGCCGAGGTTCGCGAAGGTCGAGTAGGCGCTCGCCATCTCGAAGGGGGACACGCCGACGCGCAGCCCGCCGAGGGCGATGGACGGGATCGGATCTAGCTCCGACGTGATGCCGAGCCGGTGCGCCGCGTCCACAACCTGCGACGGGCCGACGTCGAGGACGAGCCGCGCGTAAACGCCGTTCACCGAGTTGATCATCCCTTGCCGCAAGGTGATGAAGCCGCGCCCACGCCCGTCGTAGTTGTTGACCTTCCACCGGTACGCGTTGTTCGGCCCGTAGCGGAGCGTCGTCGGCGACGACCCGTATCGCGTCTGGGGCCGGATGCCTTCCTCGAGCGCCGCCGTCAGCACGAACGGCTTGAAGGCGCTTCCCGGCTGCCGCCGGCCCTGGTACGCCAGATTGAACTGCGCCTTCGCGAAGTCGCGGCCGCCGACCATCGCGCGCACGGCGCCGGTCCGCGGATCGATCGCGACCACGCCGGCCTCGGGATCGCCAGGCCGGTTGAGGACGTCGGCGAAAGCGTCTTCGGCTGCTTCCTGCAGGCGGCGGTCGAGCGTCGTCGTGATCTGCAGTCCGCCGCCGAACAGTGCTTGCGCGCGCTCAGCCTCGGTCGCGCCGAAGGCCGGATCGGTGAGCACTTGCTGTTTCACGAACTCGACGAAGTACGGGTCGCGCACCGTACCGAGCGGGGGCCGGCGCTTCGTGAGGCCCAACGGCTCCGCCGCGGCGGCCGTCTCTTCGGCGACCGTGATCATGTGCTCCTGGCGCATGCGCTGCAACGCGTAGGCGCGGCGCGCCAGTGCGGCCTGCGGCTGGTCGAAGGGGTTCAGGCTCCCCGGCGCGTGGATGACGCCGGCGAGCAACGCCACCTGCGCGAGGGTTAGCCTCATGGGAGTCGTGCGGAAGAAGGTCTCGGCCGCGGCCCCGATGCCGTACGCGCCCGAGCCGAAGTAGGCGCGGTTGAGATACATCGCGAGGATCTCGTCCTTCGAGTGCTCCCTCTCCAACCGCAGCGCGACCCGTGCTTCGGCGAGCTTCCGTTTGAACGTCTTCTGCGCGTCGGGGAAGTACATCATCTTGGCGAGCTGCTGTGTGATCGTTGATCCGCCCTGAACGGTCTCCCGGCGCCTCCAGTTCGTAAGCGCGGCGCGCGCGATCGCCTTCGCGTCGATACCGGAATGCTCCCAGAAGCGCGCGTCTTCGACGGCGACGACGGCGTCCTTCACGATCTTGGGGATCGCCGAGGGTGCCAGCTGGACGCGGTTCTCTTCGAACAAGGTCGAGAGCAGCGTCCCATCGGACGCCCGGATCTGTGAGCGCAGGGAGAGGGGGCGCGCCTCTTTCTGGGGGAGCGGGCCGAGGAGGGTCGAGCAGCCCGAGGCCGCCAGCGCGAGCACCGAAACGACCGCGAGGCGGCGCGCGCGGGCGAACGATCTCATCAGGCGCTCCTCGGTTGGGGAAGGCAAGGTCATAGTTTGACCCGAGAAAGCCGGTCTGTCGTTACCCTCGGAGCGCCGGCGAGGAAACCTGAGGTACTGGTCAGGACCCGGCGCGCTGCCGGATGGCGGCGAGGATCTCGTCGGGGTCCGCGTGCATGCCGGTGGCCTTCTTGGAGTAGATCAGCTCGCCGTCGACGGTGACTTCGAAAACGCCGCCGCGCCCCGGGATCAGGGTGAGGTCGTTGGTCGAGTGTTCGAACTCGTCGAGGATCTTGGCCGTCAGACCGACGGCCTTGTCGAGATAGCCTCAGACCGCGCAGTACTCGATCGAGATCTTCATCGCGACGCCTCCGGAACCGGCCTGCGGGGCCTCCGCGGCCGCGTCGCGGCTATGCTAGTCGAGATGAGCGCGTCGAGAACCGGCCTGCTCGAACCCGCGCCGCCGCGGGACGAATGGGGCGGCGGGGGAGGCGGCTGGGCCTGGCTGCTGACGGCGCGCGACGCGGTCGAAGCGGAGATCGTACGCGGCCTGCTCGAGGCGAGCGGCGTCCCCGTGGCGCTCGACTGGCGCGATCCCTCGCCGTTCGCGTGGATGCACCTGTCGGGCAACCTGATGCGTCCGGTGCCGGTTTACGTTCCGACCGGGCTCGTCGACAACGCGCGGCTGCAACTCCTCGAGATGGGTCTCGCCGACGACGACGAGCCGGAGCCGGAAGCGCTCGCGCTCAGCCGGCCGTCGCTCCGCGACCGCCACCGGCTGCTCTGGTCGGCCATCGCGGCGCTGACGATCGTCGCGGTAGCTTGGATCGTTTTCGTCGAGATATTCGGGTTCGCCCCCTGTTTCTTGCACCTCTTCTGCATCTAGCCGCTGCTACCCTGAGCGCATGAGGGGGCGCGCTCTCGCGCTAGGGGCTTGCGTTGTCGCGGCCTCTTTCGGGCTGCTCGCGGTGGCTCGCGCGGAAGGTCCCCCCGAGATGAGCGTGACACCAAGCTCCCGAGACTTCGGGTCGCACTGCCCGGGGGTCACGGCGTCGGGAAGGTTCACGATCAGCAACACCAAAGCCAACTCGGGCCCGCTAGTGATAACCGAGATCAAGCGTTCGGGTTCGTCCCAATTCACTCCGCAGACCGTTCCGCCCCCGGATGATATCCAAGCGAACGACTCGGCGGATTTCTCCGTCACGTTCACGGCGCCGACGCACGGCGCGGTCAGCGCGACGTACACGGTTAAGTCGAGCAACGGATCTCCTTCTCAAGACTCGGTTTCGGTCGCCGGGCGTGGTGTCGACCGCCGGATCTCGTCGGACCGCTCTTCCGTCTCGTTCGGCGAGCAGCGCGTCGGGACGCGCTCACCCAATCAGACGCTGATCGTGCGGAATCCAGGCCAAGACTCGGTGAAGGTGACGAGCATGCGGAGGGTTGGAAACAATCCGGGAGACTTCCGGGTGATCGCGCCGGCCCTGCCGTTCTCGATCGGGGCGGGAAACTTCGTGTCCGTCACGGTCTCCTTCCAGCCGACGGGTGCGGGGCTCCGCAACGGCACGCTCGAGGTCGGCAGCGACGCGTGCGGCAAGCCGAAGCTGTCGGTCTCGCTGGTCGGCAGCGGCGCCGTCTCGAAAGTGCTGGTCGATCCCAACCCGATCGACGTCGGAGCCTCGGCGCGCGACGTTCAAGGACCGCCGATCGCGGTGACCGTCAGCAACGCCGGCGGGGCGCCGCTCAAGATCACAGCAGTTCAGGTCCTCGGAACCGACGCGGAGGACTTCGTGCTCGAAGACCTTCCCACGATGCCGGCCACGATCCCCGTCTCGGATTCGTTCATCTTCCACGTGCGGATGACTCCGAGCGCGGAGGGCCCGCGCGTCGCGCGCATCAACATCCTCTCGGACGACCCGAGCGCGCCGTCGTTCTCCGTCGACCTCCGAGGCACGGGGGGGAAGGCGTCGCCGTCGCCGACCCCTTCGGCGAGCGCGTCGCCGAGCGCCAGCGCGTCGCCCAAGTCCACCGCCTCGACGAAGCCGCAAGCGTTCGGCGCGTCGCCGAACGACAACCTCGCGATCATCCTCGTCATCGTCGCCGTTTTTCTCGCGTTCCTGGGACTGATCGTCATCAGACGTTTCATCGCCGTCCCGGACGACGAGGAATAGGGGAGCGCGCGGCTAGAGGAAGGCGGGCTGGTCGCGGCGGTCGCGCGTGATGAGCGCGATGAGGGCGACCGGTCCCACGATGAGCCCGGCCAGGAACCAGCCCGTGGCGGAGCGGTTCTTGGGGATCGCACGCCAGCCGCACGCCAACCCGAAGGCCGCGCCGGCCATCAACCAGATCGCGAAGAGCACGAGGTAGGAGGGTAGAGGCCCGAGCGCACGTGCGCAACGGTTCCCGACCCGGCGATACGGCAAAAGGAGAGGCCCCCGGCTGGGGGCCTCTCTGGCGTTCCTCTTCTGATCAGACGAACCGTGCGTCCGAGTGCGCCTCGGCCACGATCACGTCGACGCCCGGGGTGCCGCCGGCCGCCGGGTCCAGCAGGACCACGTGGATCGCGCGCACCGTGATGCCTGTGTGGCCGGGGACGGTTCCGTTTGAGCAGTTGCTTTCCAGCGTCGCGCCGTTGTCGCAGAACTGCTCATTCAGCTTCACGAACCCGATCCCCGGCAGATTGATCACTGTGTTCGGCGCCACGGGCAGACTGATCGTCTGCGCTCCGATCTTGAGAGCGACGAACTCCGTCCCGACAGAGTCGGACGTCCGGTTCAGCGCCGTCGCTGTGCTGTTCGCCTGCGCGCGGACTGCTCTCGCGCTGATCGCGCATTGTCCGGTCATCTCGAGCAGGCACAGGAACTTCACTTCCGCCGAGCTCGTGGACGTCGTGTTGAGCGGCGTGAAGCCTCCGTTGACGCTCGTGGTCGCCGCCTTAGAGGTGAGAAGCTGGCCGACCACGATCTGGTTCACGGAGTTCGCGGCCTGCCCGCCCGACGTCGGGATCTCGACCCCGCCGACGAGGATCGGCAGGATCGACGGGTCGGTCAGAACCTGCGCCATGAACGCGTCGCCGCTGACGGACTGGTTCGCCTGCGGGCCGCACAGCGTCGTCTGTGGGAAGTCGGCGTGCGCGGTCGCGTGGCCCACGACCACCTCGACCTGACCGGCGACCAGCATGTTCGTCACGTGGACCCGGATCATGTTGACCGTGATGTCGCCGTTGTAAGTGCCACCCGACGTCCCGGACGGCGTGGAGGTGTTCTTGACCTCCTCGTAGATCGCGACATAGCTGCCGACACCGAAGACCGCGGCCGGCAGATCGACACGCGCGCCCGGGAACACGGCCTGCGGGACTCCGAGGACCCTGAGGCCCTCGATCGCGGACCCGAGCGAGTTGACGTTGACGGACGTCCCGGTCGCCTCGGCGTTCGCGACGCCACGCACCAGCGTGGCCGTCACCAGGCCGTTGAGGATGTTGACGTTCGCCGCCGACCCGACGCTCGTGGCAGCCGCCCGTGCCGGCAGGGCCGTCACGGTCCCCGTCGACACCGATCGCAAGATGTCGGCGTGCAGGATGGAGCCGGGCGCCGGCTGCGGGACATCGATGGCCGTGAGGAATTGCTTCTGCTCGCTGTTGGATCCGACGCTTCCCTGGGCCGAGTCGACGCTCGTGTGATCGGGGGCTTCGTCGTTGCCCACCGGCACGGTCAGGTCGAGGCCGAGCAGGGACGAGAAGACGTTCGCGCCCGTGGCGTTGCCGCTCGCGTGCGCCCCAGCCGGGTTCGGCGTCGGGGTGTTGCCGACGCAGAGCTGGTTCGACGAGACGCCGGCCGGCTTCTCCGTGCTCGCGATCGTCGCGACGTTGCAGATCTGGCACGCCGTGAGGCTCGTGACGGTGACCGTCATCGTGACGCTGCCGCCGCCGCCCGCCGCAACGGTCCCGATGTTCCAGATGACCGTCGGCAGGTTGGTGGAGTCGCAGCCACCGGTGCAGGACACGAACGACGTTCCGGCAGGCACGGTCTCGGTGATGACGACGTTGGTCGCCTCCGCGGCACCGGTGTTGGAGTACGTGAGCGTGTAAGTAATCGTGCCGCCCGAGGTGATCTGGGTCTTGTCCGCCGACTTGACCACGTGCAGATCCGGCGAGGCGTTCACGCACAGCGTGTTGTCGTCCGAGCCGCCGCCCGTGACGGTCACGTGGTTCACGACCGGGAACTGACCGATCTGGCAGTCCGGGCCCGGCGAGCCGGAGAATGTGCCGATGATCTTGGCCTTGTAGGTCAGCGTCGTCGTGCCGACGGGGACGTTGACGTTCGTCCACGTGATCGTGTTCCCGTTGTCGACGCCGCCGCCCGTGATGTTCGAGACCTGAAGGTGCGCCTGGTCGTAGTCGTCGACCACCGTGGTGGCGCCGGCGATGTTCCCGGTGTTGGTCAGCGTGATGGTGTAGGTGACGGTGTCACCGACGTTCGCCGAGGTCGGGCTGACGGACTTCGACACCGTGATGTTCGCGTGGCCGTTGACGCAGAGGGTCTCGTTGTCGCCGCCCCCGCTGCTGAGGGTCACCATGTTGATCACCGGGAACTGCGTCGGGCCGCAGCCGTTGCCGCCCGGCGTCCCGGAGAACGAGCCGACCTTCACCGTTGCGGAGTAGGTGAGCGTCTCCGTGTTCGTCCCGACGGGCACGACGATGTTCGTCCACTGGATCTTCCCGGCCGTGGGCTGGTTGTTCTGTCCGCCGTCCGAGATCGTCCCGATCGTGAGGTGTGCCTCGTCGTAGTCGTCCAGGATCGTGATGGTCCCCGGGATGTTCCCCGAGTTGGACAGTTGGATCGTGTACGTGACGGTGTCGCCCTCGTTCGCCGTCGTCGGGTTGACCGTCTTGACCGCGGTGATGACCGCCTGGCCGTTCACGCACAGGGTGGCGCTCGTGCCGGCCCCATTGCTGAGGGTCACCTGGTTGACGACCGGGAACTGGTTCGGCGCACAGCCGCCCGTCCCGGCGCCGCCGCTGAACGGTCCCTTGATCAGTGCGTCGTACTCGAGGACCATGGGGGTGCCGGGCACCACCGTCACGTTCGTCCACGTGATCGTGTTCCCGTTATCGACCCCGCCGCCCGTGATGTTCGAGATCGTCAGGTGCGCCTGGTCGTAATCGTCCGTCACGCTCGTGGTCCCGGGCTGGTTCCCCGAGTTGGTCAGCGTGATCGTGTAGTGAACCGTCTGGCCTACGTTGGCCGACGTCGGGTTCACGCTCTTGGCCGACGTGATGGTGACGGACGCGTTCACCGTGGTCGTCGTCTCGTTGGAGTTCTCCGGCGTCTCGGTGTCCGAGTCCACCACCGCAACGTTCTTCACGGTGTTCGCCCCGATGCTCCAGCCGCCCGAGTCGAGCGTCACGCGGAAGGTCATCACCCGTGTGTCGCCCGCCGCGACCGATCCCAAGGACCACCGCAGCGGGTCGGCGGTGGTGCCGGTGCCGGTACAGGCCGGTGTGCACGATCCGGGGACGAGCGTCTGCTTCGCCTGGATAACGTCCGTGACGACGACGCCGGTGGCGGTGACGTTGCCGTCGTTCGAATAGGTCAGCCGGTACTCGAGCACGTTGCCGGGGCTCGCGGTCGCCGTCGTCCCGAACGTGCCGTTGGCCGTCACGTTGCGGACGGCCTTCGCCAGGTTGGAGTTCGGGCACTCGCCGACGCTCACCGGCTGCTTCGACGTGCGGTCCTGGAGCTGGGAGTTGATCGAGGTCGAGGACCGCGTCTTCATGTACGCGCTCGCGAACTGACCGCACGCCACCTCACCGATCGTCCGAGTGAGGTTCAGCGCGGCTTCGCCGAAGTCGCCCGGGATGTGATCGGGGATCGAGTTGGGGATGTTGACCGCCCCATCCCACGTGGTTCCCTGAGAACCGACGCTCAGCGACTGGAACGAGCCCGACGTGGCGTTCCCGATCCACTTGTACGCGCCGACGATGATCCTCGCGCCGCCGCGCTCCGTGTCGAACGTCAGGACGATGTCGCCGTTGCTGCGCGCGGGCAACTGCGGACAGTTCGGGTTCCCCACCGACGACTGGTTGAACTCGTAATCCATGTGCGAGTCGCCGTTGTTCTCGGCACGGGTGTAGTTCACGTACACGTACTGCTCCAGCGTTCCGTTCGGCCCGGTGGGGAGCTTGCGGAATGAGATCTGCCCCGACTTGATATCGACCTTGTTCGGGGAAGAGCTGGCGGTGCAGCTCCACGTCGCCGGCTGATTGTTCTTCGAGCCTCCGCCGAAACCGTCGTCGGCCGAGCCGCTGGCATCGGCGAAGTTGGTGAGATTTGGCGGCGGTGTACTCCAGTCGATGGGCTCACCCGCCGGCGAATCGATGAGGTTCCCGTCGATCTCGAAACTGCCGACGGAGCTGCCGGCCCGCGCAGCCGGGGCGATCACACCGAATATCCCGGCGAGCAGACTAGTGACGGCAAGGAACACGACAAGACGTCGCATTGAGCATCCCCTTAATCGACTGTGGTTGGCTTGCCCGTCGATTACGCCGGGACGTCGGGCGTTACCTGTCGAATCCAACTGGACCTTTGCGCCATACCTTCCTTAGCGGTACCGCGCGGGGGTTCTCTGCCACGAGACTCCGAGAAATCGGCTCAGGCGGTACCATCCCTGCGCCATGAGCTCCGGTGTGAGAACCGTCATCCTTTGCGGCGGCAAGGGGACCCGCGCGTACCCACACACAACGGAGGTTCCGAAACCGTTACTCGAAGTCGCCGGCCGCCCCGTGCTCCAGCACGTGATGGAGATTTACGCCGAGCAGGGGTTCCGCTCGTTCATCCTGTCCGCGGGCTTCAAAGCGGACCTGATCCGCGCGTTCGCAGACGAGATGCCGCACGCGTGGGACATCGACGTCGTCGACACCGGTGTGGACACCAACACCGGGGGCCGCGTCATCGGCGTGCGGGATCGCGTCGGCGACACGTTCTTCGCGACGTACGCCGACGGGCTGGGAGACATCGACCTAAACGAGCTGCTCGCGTTCCACACCGGCCATGCCGGTGCGGCGACGCTGACGACGGTACCGCTCCCGTCTCAGTACGGGACGATCGAGCAGGCGCCAGACGGACGGGTGGAAAAGTTCCGGGAGAAGCCGGTTCTCGCCGATCACTGGATCAACGGCGGATTCTTCGTCTTCGATCGCCGGGCTTTCGATCGATGGCAGGGTGAGGACCTCGAGCGTGAGGTGCTGCCCGCGCTCGGCGCGGCAGGAGAGCTGTACGCCTACCGGCACGCCGGCTTCTGGAAGTCGATGGACACGTACAAGGACGCGCTCGACCTAAGCGCGCTGTCGAAGGACGGCAGGCACCCTTGGGATCGGTCCGTGACCGGCGCGTCCTCGTAACGGGTACGGATTCACTTCCAGAAACTGAGGTCTCGTTGGAGCCAGTCCCCGAGCGCGGCGTTGTCGGAAGCGAAGTAGTCGGCAAGCTCCTGCCGGACCCCGGGCTCGAGCTCCGGCGGTGAGCGGCCTTCGCGTGTGAAGAGGTGCCGGATGCCAGACCATCCTCTGGGGGATATTCGTTCGATCGTTCGCGAAACCTTCGGCCGGGCGAGGATCCTCCAGAGAGGCAGCATGCGAGCTTCGCGGTATGTATTCGTTACGTAGGCGTCCTCGCGTGGGACGGCATGTTCGTCGACGCCGATGTGCCGGCAGAGTGCGCGGAAGACCGCTGCTCGATCCTGGACGAGATCGTCGAGCAGCAGCACGAGGAGCTTTTCGCGATCGAAATGCTCGGTGAGCTCCTCGAGCTGCGGAAGGTAGCGGCTCATAGCGAGGTAGTAGGGGAAAAGTTGGCCGTCAGGCGCTCGTAGCTCGTCTCGAACGGCGTCGCGAAACGACCTTCGCTCCAGCGCGTAGTACCGCGCATGAAGGTAATGCGAGTACGCGCGGTCGATGGGGTTGCGAAGGATGGCGATGAGCTGCGCGTCGGGAACGATCCTCGCCATCCGAGGTTTGGCTTCTCTGGAGAAAAGGTAGGACGGTGAGGCCTCTCCGATGGCCTTGTAACCCTTTCCCGCCGCGAACAGGCTTGCATACCATTCGACCCCGCGACCGAACGGACCGTGATTCGTGAAGAAATCGATCTCCTTCATGGGGGGGACGAAGACGTCCGGATGACTTCGCAGGTAGTGCCAAAGGGTGGTCGTTCCCGACTTCGGGGCGCCGATAATGAGGAAAGTTGGCAGCGTCAGTCCTAGGGGAGAGGCAGTCGGGTCACTCATGGTTTCCGCATGGTATTAGATGATCTTGGAGGCTTTACCGCACTGCGCGTGGACCTCACCCGGACGACTCGGTACCATCGCTGCCGCCCGATCTGAGCGCGCTGGCGAAGGATTGGAGGTATCCGTGGGTTCGGTTCGTGACGCGCGCGTCCTCGTAACAGGCGGGGATGGGTTCATCGGCTCGCACGTGACGCACCGGCTCGTCGCGGAGGGCGCCGAGGTGCATGTCCTGACGAGCGAGGTCTCGTCGGTCTATCCGCAGCGGCTCGTCGACCTGCGCGGCTCGATCACCATCCACGAGGGCAACCTCATGGACCGTAGTGCCATGGACGCGCTCGTGCGCACGGCGAAACCGATGTACATCTTCCATCTCGGCGCCTACACGCACGTCGGAAAGTCGTGGCAGCGCGTCGACGAATGTATCCAAGCCAACATCCAGGGAACGGTGAACCTCCTGCAGGCGCTGGCCGACTCGGGATACGAGCGATTCGTCAACACCGGCACGAGCGAGATCTACGGCGACATCGACGTGCCCTTCCGGGAGGATGCCGTCGTCAATCCGATCTCGCCCTACTCCGTATCCAAGTACGCCGCCGAACGCTTCTGTCGTCTCTTCCAGCGCGCGTACGGATGGCCGATCGTGATGCTGCGGCCGTTCAACGCCTACGGTCCTGCGCAGAGTCCCGACCGGGTGATCCCCGAGACCATCGTGCGCGCGTTGCGTAAGGAAGAGCTGGCGATGACGCAAGCCCGCCAGACGCGCGAGTTCAACTTCGCCGAGGATCTCGCCGCCGGCTTCGTGCTGGCGGCGACGACGGACGGTGTCGAGGGAGAGATCATCAACCTCGGGTGCGGCGAGGAGATCTCGATGCGCAACGTCGCCACGATGATCCTAGACATCATGGGCAACCCGATCGAAGCGCAGTTCGGCGCGCTCCCCGAAAGGCCGACCGAGATCATGCGCATGTACTGCGACTCGACGAAAGCGCGCGCACTCCTCGGCTGGGCGCCGAAGCACTCCTTGCGCGACGGGCTCGCGAAGACGATCGAGTGGTACCGGCGGGAGCTCGAGGCCCCCGGCTCGCCCTACGTCCCCTAGATGTAACCGAGGGCCCGGAGGCGTTCCTCGAGCGCGGCCGATTCGGCGTCGGTATCGCCCTCTCCGGCCTCTGCCTGGGCCGGAACCATCGCGTCGATGTCTTCGATCGCGAGACGCATCGAGGCAACGAGACCCGGCGGCGCGCCGTGCCCATCCGGCGGGAGCGGCGCCGACTCCGACGGGTCGGCCCCGATGTCGTAGAGCCGTTCCCCCGTGCGGTCGCGGACCAGCTTCCACCGGCCGTCGGTTGCACAGCTCATCGGATCCGCGATGCGGCGGATCGCCTCCTCGGGAACGCCCCATCCGCGCGCCAGCGCCTCACTCTCGGGCAGGAGGATCTGGCCGGCGACCTGGCTCACGGCGAACCCGCGCTGCAACGGCTCGTCGTGCCAGGGATGATCCGCGATGCCGAGAGCGTCCGCAACGAGTGACGGCAGATGCGCCAGGCTCGTCAGCGGCGGTGTCGCGACGGGAGAGGAGAAGACCATCGGCACGCTGATGAGTCGCTGGTCCATCGAGAGCTCGTGTCCGATCAGACCGTTCTCACCGAGGTTCTCGCCGTGATCCGAGGTGACGACCACGAGCGTCTCTTCGAGGAGCCCGCGCTCATCGAGCGCCTCGAGCATCCAGCCGATCCAATCGTCCAACAGCCGGATCGAGCGCGCGTACAGGTGCCGCATGCGCCTCTCGGCCGCATCGTCGATCGCGAGCTCGCCGACGCAAACGCGATAGATGCCTTCGGCGGTCTGATACAGCGACGCGTCACGCGCGGCACGGATGCGATCGAGGCCGCCGAGATCGTTGTAGGGCTTCGGCGGCATGTACGGCGAGTGGCACTCCATCAGGTTGACGAACCAGAAAAACGGCCTTTCGTCTTTCTCGGCCAGCCACGCGGTGAGGATCTCGCGCGCCGCTGCGGCGCCGGAATCCGCCGACGCCCGCAGCGCCTCGCGCAGCCACGCGAAACGAGAGCGCAGCCCCCGGCCCCGCTGCGTGCGCTCGTTCCGTAGGGAGATGAACCGATCGAAGCCCGTGCCGAACCCGTGGATCTCATGGATCCACGGGTTCGCGCTGATCGCCGCGGTGGCGAATCCGCGGTCCCGGAGGACCGAGGCGAGGACGCGATCGGCGTTGGCTTCGAGGATGGGAAGCGAGTTCAGTCCGACGCGTGAGCCGATCTTCTTGCCGCCGGTCAGGCCGAGCGGTCCCGGGAGCAGGCCCGTGAACAGCGAGGCGTGCGACGGCAGCGTCCAGTTCGACGGCGCCACGACGGTTTGCACCATCGAGCCACGCCGCGCGAGGTCGGCGATCGCCGGCGTCGCGTCCGCTGCCGCGCCGTAGGGCGTGAAAGCGTCCGCGCGGGCGGTGTCGAAGACGATCAGGATCAGGTTTCGCATCGCTACATCGGCCCGGCTCCGCGGACGGGCCGGACGTCGACCCAGACACCGCTCGCGTCGTCGTAACGGCGGATCGGTGTTGCGGGATCTCCGGCCACGACCGTCCGCGGCGGGACGTCGTCGCGGACGACGGCGGCCGCGCCGACGTACGCGTTTTCGCCGATCGTCACCCCGGGCAAGATCGTGACCCGGACGCCGATGTGCGTCCCACGCCCGATACGAACGGGCATCGGCGTCGCGAGCGGCTGCTGCTGGATCGGCGTGTCCGGCAGGTCGTACCGGTAGTGGGTATCGGCGATGGCGACCCCGTCGCCGATGAGCACCTCGTCCTCGATCGTGACGCTGCCGGCGCACACCAGTTTGAAGAAGCGGTTGATACTCGTCCCGCGGCCGATCTCGAGCCGCGGTGCCGGCGATTCCGGTTGCGGCGCGACAAGCAGCCAGGCGTGTTCGTGGATCGTGACAGCGTCCCCGATGTGGATGTACTCGGGGCCTTGGACGCGGACCGGCGGGATCAGGATGGATCCCCGCCCGAACGAAGCGAACGCGCGCGGCGGGGGGGCCATCAGGCCGCGCCCGGCGTCGCCCCAGAGACGACGCATGTTCCGCCGCTCGGCGCGGATCTTGAGCACGGCGCGAACCTCTCGCAGTCCACGCATGGCGGTCATCGTAACGACGGGCCGGCGCCCTCCCCCGAGGAGAAAAGGCGCTCCACGACGATGCCAGGGTTCCCCGCGACGACGGCTCCGGCCGGGACGATGCCTCTTGCGACGGCGCCGTCCGCGATATAGGCACCGGGGCCGATCGTCGTCCCGGGGAGTACCACGACTCCCGCGCCGAGGAGCGCACCTCTCCCGATGCGGACCGGCCGTGGCGGCACCATCGGCTGCTTCGTCGCCGGCAGCGACACGTCGCGATAGTCGTGATACGTGTCGCCGATCTGAACGCGATCCGACGCGATCACCTCCGGCTCGATAACGATCTGACCGACACACGAGATCTGACAGAACCGTCCGATCCTGACACCATCCCCGATCTCGAGTCGCGGCGCGCCTCCCGCTTCGTGGCGCTCGATCGACAGCCAGACCCCTTCGTGGATCACGACGCCGTCTCCAACGAAGACACACTCGGGCAAGCTGATGCGCGCCGGGGGAACGATGATCGACCCGCGTCCGAACGCGCCGAAGGCAAGAGGAGGATGCGGCGTGAGCGTGGCGTGAAGGATCATCGTCATCTGGCGCCCGCGGACCCGGTCGCCGATGCGCTGGCGGATCGTGCCCGGCCACCGCCCCGTGCGCGTGCGATCGCGCGTCACTTTCCGAACCGCCGGCGGGCGGCATCCATGGTGTTCCGGAACGTGAAGCGCCACAACTGCGGGATCTTCATGCGGATGGGCCCGAGATCGACGGGGTATTCCGCGCCCCATCGCTTGCACTCGGCGTCGATGCGGGGGAACCGCTCGCGCGTGAGGCCCTCGAATGGTCCTTTGATGCCGACGCCGTGGACGCCTTCCGGCAGGAGCTCGAAACCGTACGCGAAGGCGAGTGAGGTCTCGAATGGTTCGAGCAGCAACGCGAAGCCTTCGGGGGTGAAGCGCCAGTAATCGGAGGGACGCTCGTGGATCGGCATGAACATCACCGAGGTGAGGATCGCAACGCCGCCTGGTCTGAGGACGCGGTGGATCTCGCGCACGCCGCGGAGCGGATCGGCGACGTGTTCGAGTGTCTCGACGCAGATCACCGTCCCGACGCTTTCATCGGCGAAGGACAGCGCGTGAATGTCCTCGACGCGATCGACGTTCGGGCCTTCCCGATAGTCGACGCCGACGTACTCGTGGCCCGCGAAGAGGCCGCGTAGGTTCGCTTCCTGCTCCTGACCGGCGGAGGGTCTGGCACCGATCTCGACGACCGGATCGGCGATGGGCAGGTTCTCGGCGGCGTCCTCGACGAACACCCTGACGCTGGGTCGCATCCCTGTCGGCCTCGCTCAGACGCCCCGGCGGGCGCCGGCGGCACGCGCAAGAGCATACCGGCGCCCTTTACGAGCCGGGGAATGGGGCGGCGTCGGGCGGTCCGGCAGTCCGGGTGTCCCGATTCGCTTGCTTGTCTGTGGCGTGAACCAAACGGACGAACCGGGCGTACATATTCAGGATGGCTTAAGACTCTCTTTTCAGCGGATAGCAGGAATCCCGGGAGGTAAGCCAGAAATATCGCAACGGCTCGCTAGGGAGGTGACACAGAGAGTCAGGAAGGGTCACAGCGTGTCACCGCAACACCGCAAGTCGTCCGATGCCACCACCAGGGGAGGGGGCGAGGGATGATCCGGAGAGTCTCAGTGCGTCGCGCAATCGCGGCGCTTGCTTTGGCGGCCTCGATCGTGCCGCTGTCAGCTGGTAGCGCAGGAGCCGTGTCACCGCTGCCGATCGTTTGTAACGCTGCGGGAACGGTGATCTTCACGAACTCCAACTCCACAGACACCTGGACGATCGCCGGCCGGGGCTCTTGCCTTGGCGACCTCGAGGGCACGTACTTCCTCGACTTCACCGGCACGGGAACCTCGTCCTCGCTGGGGTTGTGCGACCAGGGTCTCGTCGTTCTGGATCTGCACATCAATGTCCTTGGGACGTTGACAAACGCCCAGACGCTGCAGACGAAGATCCTGAATCAGGACTGGGTGGCGCCAATCACGACCTATCCGGTCGCGACTCCGTTCTTGATCCAATCGAACGCCGGGGATTTGATCGGTGCGGGCACGTTCTTCAACCACATCTTCCTGATTTGCAGCGGCCCGTCGGTCGCGTGGTTCGAGTTCGGGTTCCTCACCTAACGGGTTCATGAGTCACGGGGCCTCCGGCGCAGCCGGAGGCCCCTTCGTTCAACAGCTCCCGTCCTTCGCGACGACGCGATAGGTCAGCTCGACCCCACCCTCGCCCGTGATCAGACGGATCGTCGCGATGCCGAGAGGCACGTTCGGGTCGATGACCCAGGTGTTGCGGTAGTTCCCGGCGTCGTCGGCGAACCCACCCCCGTAGCCGCCCGAGTAATGGTGCGTTCCGTCGACGTTGGAGCTTCCGTCGGAGTACTCGGTGTTGAAGCCGACGGGACCCTTCGGCTGCGTCTTCACGGTGACGCCTTGCGTGTCCACGCCACGGCGGCCGCATGGCCGGTCGAGCCGCGCGATGGCGCCGCCGGTTGAGGTCGCGACCGGGCTCGGCTTCGCGGTCCGGGAGCCCGTCGTCTTCGAGGTCGCCTTGGGAGCGGGCGTGCCCGATCGCGACGGCGTCGCGGTGGTGGTCGCGGCGGTGCTCTGGGCGCTTGAGGGCGTCGGCGGCGCGGCGCTGCCATCCTTGGACCCGCCGCCGCAGCTCGCGAGAAGAGCCACGCCGGCGAACGTCACCGCGATCGAGCGCCAGCCCAGCCGCGGGCGGCGTCGCGAGCGTCGCGTACGATTCGGCTTCTCCATTGCGGACAAGATGCTAGCGGCCTGTGTTACGTTCGGCAGAAGGCGAACGCAGACGTTTCGACCCCCATCCTCTCGACCCCCATCCTCGAACCTCGCGGCGGGCTCGAGCTTGCTCCGCTCGATGGTGGGCAGCTGTCCACCCGAGCGGTGCCCATCCCCCTCCCCGCCACATAGAGCGTCGGCGATCGGGGTAAAACCTGACCGGTATGTTCCATTGTTCTCGCTGTAGATGTTTGTACCACCACGCATTGCGCTCAAAAAGGGAGAAAACTTGCTGCGTGTGGACGGGAGTTTCCGCTCCCTCGTTGAACTCAGCAAGCAGGGTCGTATCATCCATCCGGGAGGTCCAGGGATGCGCTTCGGAGGGTTGCTCCGGAGCGCGACCGCCGCTTTGACGGTCGCGCTCGCGATCTTCGTTGGGGCGATTCCGGCGTTCGCTCAGCCCTATCCCGGCGGCGGCGAGACTCCTCCGGTGGTGGGCGGCGAGAAATTCTTCCGCGGGGGCACCGCGCGCACCGGCAGCGACGTGCTCCTGCTCATACTTCTCGGCCTGCTGATCCTCCTCGTGGGTCTCGTGTTGTATCGCCTCTCGCGGCGCGAGGCGCCGCGTGAAGGCTGATATCGCGCCTCCGGGCGCTCATCCCATCCCAAGGCGCTCTCGCCCCGTTCATCGCGCCGTCCTCTGGGGCGTGGCGATCGCTATCGCCGTCGCGGCGGCGTTCACCATCGCCGACGTCGTCCGGGTCGCGCACGACGTGCGCGCCGGGCGCTCGGCGTTCGCCCAGCTCGTCCACGGAGGTCTCACGGATCACGGGGGTCTTACCAGGCAGGCGGATCGCGGTGCCCGGTTGTTCGCCCGCGCCGACCGCATCGCCGGTCGCAGCGTCGCGCTCCGCGCGTGGTCCCGCGTCCCGTTCCTCGGCCGCCCGGCGCGATGGCTACGCGCCGCCGCCACGTCGACGGCGGACGTCTCCCGCCGTGCGGCGGACGCGGTCCGTCGCATCGAGCCCAAGCTCGGCTCCGCGGACGATGGAGCCGGCCGCCTGGACCTGCTCGATCTCGTTCAGGTCGAGTTCAAGCGTCTGGGCCGCGCCGTAGAACAGATCCGGCTGCCGTCCTCCGGTGGCTTCCTTCCTCCGGTGGAATCCGCGCGGCGAGGATTGGACGGCGAGCTGAAGCGCCTGCGGTCGGCGCTCGACGACGGGGTCGTGGCCGCGCGCGGGCTTCGCTCCTTCTTATCCGGGCCGTCGAGCTATCTGGCTCTCGCCGCCAACAACGCGGAGATGCGCGCCGGTGGGATGATCCTGCAGGTCGGTCCTCTTCGCACCTTCCGCGGCCGGTTGCAGGCCGGTACCTTCCGCACCGCAGGCGCCCTCCTGCTGAACAGTCCGGTGCCGCTGCCTCCCGAGATCGAAGCCCTCTACGGCTGGCTCCATCCCGACCTGGAATGGCGGAACGTCGGGTCGTCGCCGAACTTCCCGCAGATCGCGCCGGTCTACGCGACCATGGCCCAGCGAACAGGGATGCGTCGCGTGGACGGCGTGTTCCAGATCGATGTCCACGGCCTGCGTGCGATCCTCGCGGTGATCGGCCCGGTCGAGGTCGGCGGCCGTCGCTACGACGCCTCCAACGTCGAGCGGCTGGTCTTTCACGACCTCTACGTCGCGTACGGAGGGGCTCAGATCGAGCGCCGCACCGAGTTCTCGCAGCTCGCCGCCGCGACCTTGCGCGGGCTGGACGATCGCGAGTGGGATCTCGGGGCGATGACGCGTGCACTCACGGCCGCCGCCGCCGGCCGCCATCTGCTCGCATGGTCGAGCCGGCCGGTCGAGCAGGCCGCGTGGTCGCGCCTCGGCATCGACGGTGCGCTCGATCGCAACGGGTTCATGGTTACCGTGCAGAACCACACAGGGAACAAGCTCGACTGGTTCATCCGGCCGCGTGTGCAGATCTCCGTCGAGCACCCTCGGAACGAATGGCGGCGCATCAACGTCCGTATCCGGATCGTCAACCCGACGCCCGCCGGCGAGCCGCCGTACGTCGCCGGGGACGGACGGCTGGTTCGGCCGGGCGATCATCGAGCGCTGGTCGCCGTCTATCTCCCGGGCTGGGCGACGAACGTCGAGCTGCCGGGCCGCACGGTCAATCTCGTCGGCCCCGACGGCCCCATGCGCGTCATCGGGACGCGGATCGACGTCCCTCGCGGCGGGGAGGCGACCCTCGACGTCGTCTTCTCGGTTCCCCCGCGCGCGCATCGGTTGGTTCTCCTCCCGTCCGCCCGAGCCCGGCCGGTGATCGTCGTGGCGGAGCGGCGGCGTCTCGACGACTCCCGGCCCCACGTCATTCCGATCTAGACGCCCGTTGTCGCTAGTTGACGGCCGTCGAACCCGGCCAAACAATGGGCATCCCTTCATGACCCGAGGATCCCACCGTGTCGAAAAAGGCGCGTGACGATATGAGGACGTACTGGGACGAACGAGCGCGCATAAACGCCGCCTGGTACGTCGACACGAGCCTCGACTACGAGGCGCCCGACATGGAGCGGTTCTTCGAGACGGGGCGCCGCGTCGTCGCCGAGGCTCTCGACGGGGCTCCCGCCTCGCCGCCGGGCCGCGCTCTCGCGGTCGAGATCGGATCGGGTCTCGGCCGGGTGTGTCTCGCCCTCGCAGATCGATTCGATCGGGTCGTCGGGATCGACATCTCATCGGAGATGCTTCGGCGTGCGCGTGAGGTCGTAGCCGACGACCGAGTGACGTTCGAGACCACGGAGGGGAGCACGATCCCGCTCGCGGACGCGTCCGCCGACCTCGTTCTCTCCTTCACCGTGTTCCAGCACATCCCCGACCTCGCGGTCATCCAGGGATACGTCGCGGAGGCCGGCCGTGTCCTGCGACCCGGCGGCCTGTTCGTGTTCCAGTGGAACAACATCCCCGGTTCGACCCGGTGGGGCTTCCGGCGCGGGTTCCTGGCCGTCGTCGGCCGGCTGGGGATCAAGACCGAGCGGTACGGCCGGAACGACCCCGCGTTCCTCGGCAGCCGCGTCCCGCTGGCCACGATGCAGGCGGCGCTCGACCGCAGCGGCATGAGGCTGCGTGGAACGAAGGGATTGGACACCCTGTTCGCCTGGGCGTGGGCCGTCAAGGAAGGACAGAAAGCGTGAAGCCGGATCGCTTGAAGCCGATCGCGCGATCCGCGATCCGGAACGGGATCGGGGCCGCGCTCCTCGCCGCCGGACTGAGGGGACGAGCCGGTGGCCGGCAGCGGCTCATGGCGTTCGCCGCCCTCGCCGCCTACTGGAGCGTCCTCTACTCCCGGTACCGAAAGGCGGGCATCGCGCAAACACAACGCGAGCGTGAGCTGCTTAGAACGGTTTCGTGGGAGGCCTTCTGGCGGCACTACAACGAGCGCGTGCCGACGATCGAAGAGGAGTTCGATCTCTGGGGTGCCTATCACCAGCATCGTCACGAGATGCGCTACGACCTCGTCGCGGCTGAGGTGCGGCGACACCTCCCGACGGGCGGTCGCGTCCTGGATGTCGGCTGCGGGAGCGCCCTCGTGGCAGACCGGATCCGCGACCTGGACGCGCTCTACGTCGGGTTCGATTTCGGGGGACATCACATCGAGTACGCGGCCAAGAAGTACGCGGACATCCACGATCGAGATCTTCGCGCCGTCTTCGCCCGGGGTGACGCCCAGAAGATACCGTGCGCAGACGCGTCCGCGGACGTCGTCGTTCTCTCCGAAGTGATCGAGCATCTCTTGCAACCCGAACTCGCCGTCTGGGAGATCGCCCGTGTGCTCAGGCGCGGGGGCGTCTTGATCATGACCACCAACAATGCATCGGAGATGCCGTTGCGGTCACCGCTCAGCCACGCTTTCGCTTGGATCGAGAAGGCTCTCGGGGCGGATCACCCTGAGCTCATCTCTCACCGGCCATGGGTATGGCCGTTCCCCGTCGATCGCGAGCTCTTGCCGGAAGGATCGCCCGACGTCTACCTTCCGCACACCCATCACATCCAAGCCGAGACGCGTCGGATGTTCGCCGCCGCCGGGCTCGATACGTTCCGATGGTCGTCGTTCGAGTTCCCCCCTCCTCAGGCAGCGACAGCCGAGTGGCTCGACAAACGTGGCCCGGCCGGCCGGCGCATCGTCGACGTGATCGAGTGGATCGCGCAGCGAACTCCCGTCGTCCGGCGGCTCGGCTGCCACGTCTTCATGTTGGCCCGGAAGACGGGCGATCCCGTCTCGCCCACCCCCCCGCCGGGGATCTGGCCGGGACCATTCTCCGACGGATCCGAGTGACGACGTTCACCCCCGAGCGGTTCGTCTGGGTCCCGCATGCGCGTGCAGGCCGAAGCGCGTCAGGAGAGCGGCAGCCGGTAGTACGTCAGTCGTGAGACGCTGTCGCCCTGCAGCGAGGTCACGACGATACGGAGGTGTCCCGCGCCTCGGGCATCGACGAACCGCATGACGGCGACGGAGGTCGTCAGCGCCGGATACAGCTCGCCGGCGACCTGACGTCCGCCGAGCGCGCCGTCCTGCTCGATCGTCGTGAGCAGCCGCCGGAGCGCCGCCTCGCCGCGTCCCGTCCAGTCCTCATCCGGAGAAACGACGCGGATCCAGACCGAGGGAGTCGTCATCGCGCGCAGCTCCGACGGCTTGCGGGTATTGATCGCCGTGACGACGCGGTCGAGAACCCGCTGCGCTTGCGTGACCTGCGTCGTTACCTCGCGCTGGAACATCGCATCGGATCGCGCGTCGCGGTTCTCGCGGCGCCGGCGTCCGAAGACGAACGGTCGCCGCGGCGGGGCCGCTTCGGACGCGGGGCCGGAGCGGGCCGGAACCTCCGTTCCGTTCAGGTCGTAGCCCAGGCGCCGCATCGTCGCTCCGGCCTCGCGCACGAACGTCGCAAGATCGGTCTCGCTGAACGACGCGCGCCATTTTCCCATCGCGACCTGGGGCGCCGCTGGGTCGACGTTGAATCGCACGTCCGCCTCGATCAGCGCCGCCTCCACGATCGCGGGGTCCGACGGGAGTCCCAGCCACCGGTACAGGCCGGTGAGGTGGCGGGGCGGATCGGCCAGGAGCTCCTCGTAGCGGACGGTGCAGAGGCGGGGGACGGACGCGGCGGCTGCCTCGGCGGCCTCGACGGAGTCGCGCCATTCCACCGCCGCGGCCTCGACCGTCTTCGGCGCCGACGGCCACGTCTGGCTGAGAAGCGAGCGGACGACGTCGCGGCCGTCGCGCACGATGTGCACGACGTGGGCGTCCGGATAGATCGCGGCGATCAGGTCGAGGCACATAACGTGCTCCGGCGTACGCTCGACGAGTCGCGACGCGCCCGGCTTCGCACGGAGATAGGGCAGGAGCGCACGGTCGCAGAACTCGCGCAGCGCGTCGAGCAGATCGTCCTCGTCCATGTACAGGAAGCTGGTCCCCGGCGAGCCGCGGACGCTGTGGTGGAACCGCTGGCGCAACGGGAGGATCCCGCGCGAGAACAAGTGCGTCTCGGAAGGCACCAGCGAGACATCGGGATGCGCCCCAACGACACGTTGGAGCCAGTTCGTTCCGCTTCGCCGCGCACCGACGAGAAAGATCATGCGGTCGCGGAGCGGACTATCTGCCCGCGTCATCGTGCGGTAACCGTACACCCCGGTTTGGGTGGATCAGGCGATCGCGAGACGCCTTTCCGCCGGCCGGCCGGAGGAGAATCGATCGGCTGCCGCGACGTGCCACGCTTCCGTGATCTCTGCCAGCCGGTCGACGGTCAGATCCTCCGCCGTCTTAGCGCCCGACTCGATCAGCCGTGTGCGGAGGACGGGGTCGCGAGCGAGCCGCTCGACGGCGGCGGCGAGCGCGGCCGGATCCTCCGGCGGGATGCGCAGGCAGTTCACCTCGCCGACGAGGAACTCGCCGGATCCTCCGGTCCCCGTTGCGACGACGGGCGTTCGGCACGCCATCGCCTCGACCGGCACGAGCCCGAATGGTTCGGGCCAGATCGTCGGAAACACGAGCACGTCGGCGTCGACGTAGAGGTCGCGGAGCGCCGCACGCTCGGTCACATCGAACCGGACGCGACCGTCGAGGCCGAGCGCGCGCACGCGGTCGCGCAAGTCCGCGAGGTACGCTTCATCGCCGCGCCCGACGACGTCGAGCGTCGCCTCCGCCGGTAGCCTCGCCAGCGCCTCGACGGCGATGTGGATCCCCTTGCGGTCGTCGATGCGTCCGACGGACAGCAGCCGCCATCGCCACGGGCGGTCCGTGGTCGAAGGCGGCGAAAAGTCCTTCACCTCGATCCCCGTGTAGACCACTGCGCTCATCCGCGGCCGCCACCGCGAAGCCGTCTCCACCCGACTGCGGATCATGTCGCTGTTGTAGAGGAAGACCGCGTGACGTCCGAGGTCGGCCAGCGTCGTCGGCAGACCTGTCAACCGGCGAGCGGCGGCGCCGATGCGCGGGCGGTCGAGGAACAGACGAGACCACGCATCCATCCGCAGGCCGTACAGTGGCCATTCGTCACACACGTTGAGCACGAGCGGGATCGCGCGCTCGACCACGGTCGTGAGGAGCCCGAGAGACATCGCGCCCATGTTCCATGCAGAGACGACGTCCGGGCGGACGCGCCCGAGCACATCGGCGAGGACCGACTGGTTGTGGCGTTCCATCGCCGCGCGCCGCGGGATCGACGGGTTCACGATGCGATGGTCCTCCCAGTAGAAGAGCAGATCGCGCAGAACTCCGTCGGCGCGTTCGTTCGGCGGGTCCTCCACCCCGGGGACGCGCATCGTCGTCGTGAGGATCGTGACGTCGTGGCCGTGGTGCCGCATCCGCTCGACGACGTCGCGACACGACAGCTCGTAGCCGCCGTAGTGATGCGGCGGGTACATGTTCTGAAGGACGAGGACGCGCATGGTGGAACGGCCTGCGTGGGCGGAGGATGACCGGGCGAGTGTAGCAAGGGTCCGAGCATCCTCCGGGGGTCCCCGGTACGCTGGCGGACCCGATGAAAAGTGGGAAGAACGGTGTTCCGCGCATCTCCGTGATCGTCCCCGTGAAAGACCGCCGCGATCTGCTGCGGCAGCTCCTCGGTGCGCTGGAGGCGCAGACGTACCGCGATTTCGAAGTCGTCATCGTCGACGACGGCTCCACCGACGGATCCGCCGAGGAGGCTTTCGCGCTCGCCGCGCGCGGGCTCCCCGTGCGCGTGGAACGAACGAGCGGCGTGGGAGCGGTCGAAGCAAGGACGCTCGGCGTGGCGTCCTCTCGAGGCGCCTTCCTTGCGTTCACCGACAGCGACTGCGTTCCGGAGAGAACGTGGCTCGCCGAAGGCGTCGCTGCGCTCGAAGGGGGAGCCGACATGGCGGCCGGCGCGACCGTCCCCGTCCGGCAACCGCTCGCGCTGGAGCGGACGGTCTGGGAGGACTTCGAGGACGGCCTGTACGCGAGCTGCAACGTCTTCTATCGCCGCGCGGCGTACGACGCGGCCGGAGGGTTCGCCGACGCCGCCCGCCGGCTCGGGTTCCGGCGGAACCGCTTCGGGCGGCGGCTCGGGTTCGGCGAGGACACGCTCCTCGCCTGGCGCATCAGGCGATCCGGCCGCACCGAGTTCGTCCCGACGGCGGTCGTCCGGCACGAGGTCCTGCAACCGTCGCTTCCGGAGCTGCTCCGGCGCGCGTGGCAGACGGCGGGATTCCCGGGCCTCGTACGGGACGTCCCGGAGCTTCGCGGAACGCTCCTTCGGGGTCGTGTGTGGCTCGGGACGCGCCGGGTGCCCCTCTACGGGCTCGTCGTGGCCGCCGCTCTGCCGTGGCGGCGATGGCTCGTGCCGGCGGCGGGAGTCGTATGGGTCGCGGCGCGCGCGCGCGACGCGTGGCGCGCGCCCGGTTCGCGGAAACGACGGCTCGCCGCGGTGCCGATCGAGATGACGGTCGACGTGGTGACGGCGATCGCGATCATCGCGGCCGACGTCCGCGCGCGAACGGTCGTTCTCTGAGCGTCGAGCGGTTCACCGGTCGGGCCCGGGCGCGTGGTCAGACGCGTGGCCGAGCCAACAGGGCCGCGTGGGGCACACCCGTGCCGCCGCAGACGGCCCGCTGGAGGGCCGTGTCGAACAGCGCGCGTGGCGTGCGGTGTGCAGGCGGAGGGTGCGAGACGCCGAACGGCTCGACGTACGGACGCGTCGCGCGCAGGATCTCGAAGCCGGCGGCGAAGACCATCCGGCGGTGGCCCGCGAGGTTGGGGACGAACCATTGGCAGAGCGGGCCGCTGCCGTTCAACACGTGGACGGGCGTGCGCCGATGCCGGACGGACATCCATAGATCGATCTGCTCGATGCTCATGAACTCGCCGCCGCAGACGGTGCGGATGGCCTCGAGCGCGCCAAGCGGGTCCCGCAGGTGCAGCATGAGGCTGCCGCACGTGACGACGTCGAACATCCCCATGAGCGCGGGAGAAAGGTCGTACGCGCTCACGGCCTTGCGCTCGACCTTCGATCCCAAAGCGTCCTTCGCTATGCGGAAGCCGCGGCCTTTCTCCGGCCCGGCGAGCTTCGCGAGGTTCTCGCCGCCCGTCGCGCGCACGTCGGGCGGCCAATCCCATTCGTTGTGGTCGTCGATGTCGATCGCGACGACCTCGGCCGCGCCGCGCCGCTCCATCTCGAAGGCGAGGAACCCGTCGTACGTGCCGACGTCGAGACACCGTTTGCCGCGCACGTCCGGCCACGGCAGACGGTCGACGACCGGCCGGAGGTCGAACCAGCCCGGCGTGACGACTCCCGGCGCGAGCTCGATCGTGTGATACCAGAGATGCGAATCGATGATGTGGCGGATGTCGGCCTGTCTCTCGGACATGGGCTCTTGTGGCGGGTCGGGAGTCTGGGCCGGAAGATGATACCCGCATGAGCCTGCGGGTCATAGGTGCCGGTGTCGGACGAACCGGGTCGACGTCGCTGAAGCTCGCGCTCGAGAAGCTGCTCGGCGGGCGCTGCTACCACATGTACGAGGTGTTCCGTCATCCCCATCACGTGCCGATCTGGCACGAGGCGGTGCGCGGCCGTCCTCCCTCCGATTGGGACGTCATCTACGGCGAGTTCGTCGCCGCTGTCGACTGGCCGACCGCCGCCTTCTGGCGTCCCTTGATGGAGGCCTACCCGGATGCGCTCGTCATCCTGTCCCTTCGAACCGACGCAGAGGAGTGGTTCGCAAGCGCCGGATCCACCATCGGCAAGATGATGGAGCGGCGGCCGGAGCGGCGGCTCAAGCAGTGGCACGCGATGGCCACCGACCTGCTGCGGACGACGTTCACGTCCGTTCCGTTCGAACACGACGCGGCGACGTCGGCGTATGAGCGGCACAACGCCGCGGTTCGGGACGGCGTTCCCGCGGCGCGGCTGCTCGAGTGGCACGTAGCGGACGGGTGGGCGCCGTTGTGCGAGCGCTTGAGGCTGCCGGTGCCGGACGAGCCGTTCCCGCGCACGAACACGAAGGACGAGTTCCTCGCATTCCTCGATGGGATAGACGAACGTCGGTCGTGGCGACGGAGGTTTCGCCGGCGATAGTCGCGATCAGACGGGCGGCGCGCGGTACGCGAACGCGTCGGGCCAGAGACTGACGACCCGGTATCCCTCCCGCGAGAAGCGCGCGACCGTCTCGCGATAGTGCGCGATGCCGAGATGCTTGGACTCGAACACGACGAACGTCGGCGCCCACGCCGCGGCGAGGGGGACCTGGCGAAGGATCTCGTAATCGAATCCCTCGGCATCAGTCAGCAGGAGATCGAGCCTCGACACCCCGTAGCGATCGATGAGCGTCGAGAGGCGGAGGCATTCCACGTCGACCGTCACGATCCGGTCGTCGAGGTCGGGGAGCGCGTACGCGTGCCGGAGCACGACGTCCCGGTCGAGCGAAGCGATCTGCGTGGCCCATTCCGGGTCGTCGGATCGCGGCTGGACGACGAACATCGGGATCCGGCCGTCCTCGTGGCCGATGGCGACATTGGCGAATTCAAGGCCGGGCACGTCGCGGTAGTTCGCAACGAGCTGGTCGAACAGATGGGGGAGCGGCTCGACGAGGACGCCGCTCCATCCGCGGGCGCGAACGGTGTCGTGGATGGGATCGTTGATGCGTCCCTCGTTCGCGCCGATCTGCAGGAAGCGCATCGGTCGGGACGAGCGACGCCCGATCTCGCGGACGACGCTCGCCGCGTCGGAGGCGCACAGACGCACCCACGCCTCCCAGGGCAGCCGGTCGGCGAACCACCGCACGGCGGCGATGCGCGGGCGAACTTGGTAACGAAGACGGATGCCGGCGCGGAACCGTGCCCGCCGGAGTCGGTCGGCGAAGCCGGCGACCCTCGTGCCGGCGTCAGCCATCGCGCGACCCGGCCGTCACAGGAAGTCGGCGAGCTCGACGCCGGGGATCGGACCGAGGTCCAGCGATCGCAGGACGCGCTGGCTCATCGCCTGCCACGTGTACCGGCGAGAACGCGCCAGCGCCTGCGCTCCCATCGCGCGGGCGGTGGCGGGGTCGGCGAGCCGGCGCATGGCTGCGTACAGTGCGTCGTCGTCGGACGGGTCGACGCGGATGCC
>JBIOTQ010000003.1:0-8730 GCA_044866075.1 Actinomycetota bacterium
GGCCTCGACCTCGGGTCGGCGCTACTCGGACCGACATCGTTCGACATGTCGAGCACGTCGGACCGGACGTTCAACATCCTCAACTCCAACGGCGGCGTCGGCCATCTGTCGGTCGAAGGAAACGTCATCGCGAACGGGTATTCCGTAGCGACGGGCGGAGGCGGGGCGACGGCCGGGACAGACTCGATCTCCGCGGGCAACACGACGCGCACCGTGTCGACGACCGCGGTGACGGGGACCTCACTCCTCTTCGTAACGCCCGACGCGTCGCGCTCGGGATGCACCGCCGCACCGGGCTTCATGTTCGTCAGTTCGCGCAACTCCGGATCGAACTTCACCGTGACCGTCGCCGGCGCAGCCCCCGGATCGGGCGAGAGCTATTGCTTCAACTGGTGGGTGCTGAACTAGCGAACGATCAGCCGCGCGCGAGCGCGGTCAGCAACCCGGCGGTCGCGGCGAGAAGGCAGTAGACCGCGAACGGCCGGAAGCCGCGACGCGCCACGAACGCCAGCAGGGCGCGGATACTGACGACGCCGACGATCGCCGACGTGATCACACCGAGCACGATCGCGCCGCCGGAGCCGCTCGCGCCCTGGCGCGCCATGTCGGGGAGCTTGACGATCGTCGCGCCGAGGATGATCGGGATCGCCAGCAAGAAGGAGAACCGCGCCGCCGCTTCACGCGTCAGCGCGCGCAGCATCCCGGCCCCGATCGTCGAGCCCGAGCGCGAGATGCCCGGCAGGATCGCGACCGCCTGCGCGACGCCGACCAAACCGGCGTCGAGCGGCGTCACCTCCCGTTCCTCGTGCGGCGTCTTCTTGCTCTCCTCGAAGGCCGTCTCCGTCGAGAAGAGGATCCACGCCGTTCCGGCGAGGAGGAACGAGACGATCACGGGCCGTTCGAACGTCGTATCGATGCGGTCCGAGAAGACCGCGCCGATCACGGCCGCGGGGACGGTCCCGATGGCGAGCAGCCCGACGAACCGCCGGTCCTCGGCCGATCCCCGGCCGAACAGGGCGCGCAGCAGCTCGAGGATCCGCTCGCGGAATACCCAAAGGACGGAAAGGATCGTGCCCAGGTGCACGGCCACGATGAAGGCCACCGAGGGCTCCGGCCAGCCGGCGATGAACGGGACGAGCACGAGGTGGCCGCTCGACGAGATCGGCAGGAACTCGGTCGCGCCCTGCACGATGCCGAGGACGAACGCTTGGAAGAGAGCCACGCGGCGAGGGTATCAGTGGCCGACGCGGGCGCCTTTGAGCGCGGTGGCGCACGGGCAGGTCCGCGTCGCGGGGACGACGGGGACGATCGCTTCGAGGAGCGACCGCATGCGCGCGTTGTTCTCCGCGAAGACCTGAACGACCTCCTCGACGGAGACGGGCGGGACGCCCTCGACGCCGACGTCGTAGTCGGTGATGAGCGACATGTTCACGTAGCAGAGCTCGAGCTCGCGGGCGAGCGCGGCCTCCGGGTACTGGGTCATGTTGATGACCTCCCAGCCCGCTTGCGCGTACCAGCGCGACTCAGCGCGCGTCGAGAAGCGCGGGCCTTCGATCACCACGACGGTCCCACGCTCGTGCATCGTGATCCCCAGCCCACGACCCTGTTCGACCGCGATTGCGCGCAACTCGGGGCAGTACGGGTGGGCGAGGGAGACGTGCGTCGTTTCGGGTCCGTCGTAGTAGGTGGCCGGGCGCCCGCTCGTCCGGTCGACGAGCTGATCGCAGACCACGAAGTCGCCCCGGCGCACGTGCGGCTGGAGCGACCCGGCCGCCGCCGGCGCGATGACGCGCTGTACCCCGAGCTCCTTCATCGCCCAGAGGTTCGCCCGGTAGGGCACCTTGTGCGGCGGGTACTCGTGTCGGCGTCCATGGCGAGGAAGGAACGCAACCTTCTGGCCGCCGACATCGCCGACGACGAGCGGCGCGGATGGATCGCCGTACGGCGTCGAGACCTTCACCTCGTCGGCCGTCTCGAGGAAGGCGTAGAACCCGGATCCGCCGAAGATGCCGATCGTCGCTTCACTCACGAGGAGCTCTTCTTCTTCGACGAACCCTTGTCCGCGGAGGACTTCTCGCTCGATCCGGAAGACGACGACTTCGACTCGGTCTTCGTTTCGCTCTTCTTCTCCGAGGACGTCTCGGATGCTTCCTTCTTGGGTTCCGCGGAGCGGCGTTTCGAGCTGCGATTGTCTGTCGAATAGAAGCCCGATCCCTTGAGCACGATGCCGACCGGATGGAAGACGCGCCGCAGCGGACCCCCGCACACCTCACACGTGCGCAGAGGCTCGTCGGAGAAGCTCTGGTACACCTCGAAGTGCCGTTCGCACGACAGGCATACGTACTCGTAGGTGGGCATCGATACCTATCCTAGCAAGGGGTTTTCTACGGTTTGGGCGGATGGATGACGCGCGTCGGCGTCACGATCACGTCGACTGATTCGTCGCCGGCTTCGGCCGGAACCTCGTCGATGATCTGGACGTCGAAGCACACTCCAACGCGGGGCGCGCGGGCCTGTATTCCCGCCAGGAACGCGTCGTAGAACCCGCCGCCGTATCCGAGGCGGCGCCCACGTTCGTCGAAGGCCACCCCGGGTACGAGGATGACGTCGGCTTCTCTTGGATCGACCGCGACGCGTTGCGCCGGCTCGCGGATCCCGCGGTAGCCGGGCGCGAGCTCCTCGACGCCGCGGACCTCCGCCGCGCTCAGTTTCGTTCCGTCCACGTACGGCATGAGCAAGCGCCGTCCGGTCGTGAGGACCCACTCCATGACCGGGTCGGTCGGCAGCTCCGTCCCGAACGAGGCGAACCCCAGGACGGCGCGCGCGCGGTCGATCTCCGCCAGCCCGGCGAGCCGCTCGGCGACAGCCTCTCCCGCCGCGGCGCGTTCGTCCGCGCTCAGCCGCGACCGGGCCGCGAGCACCAGCCGCCGGACCGTTGCCTTCCGGGTCGCCGGGTTCGTCACGGCGCACATTCTGGGGCATCCCGGCCTCCGGCGTTCCGCGGCCGCGAGTAGAGTCGTTGACGGGGCGTAAAGAACGATCCGGTCGGGTGCCGAAGCGGGCATTCCGGCCGTTTGGAGTCTCCGACGTTAAGGAGGATCGTGTCGCTGCGGGCGAGGCTGACGCTGGCCTTCATCCTCGTACTGGCGCTCCCGCTCGTCGTTGTGATGGTCCTCGTTCGAGGCGCCGTCGGCGACGAGGCGCAGGAGCGCGCGGCCGCGCGCCTTCGCGCGGCCGAGGCAGCCGCGCCCGCGCAGTTCCGCGCGTGGCAGGAGCGAGCTTCGCTTCTCGTTCGCGCGGCGGCCGTGGAACTCTCGCGCCCCACCGGCGCCGGCGTCTTCTCCGACCGCATCGCCGCCGGTCGCTTCGCCCAGTCGGCGCGCGGGTCGCTCAGCATCCTCGCCGTGCGCCGTCCGGATGGAACGCTGATGGGTATCTCCGCGACCGCGCCGGACTTCCTTCCGGGATCCGCGCACCCCTCGCCCAGTGACGTCATCACCGATCGGAGGATCCCGTGGGCGGTGGTCGCGGAGGTCGTGGTCACGACGCCCCGCGGGGGAGGCGGCAGCTTGATCGGAGGCTTTTGGCTCGACGCCTCGTTCGCCCGGACGCTACCGGCCGGGCCTCCGCGAATCATGATCGTCATCGATCGCACCGTCGTCGCCGCGAACGATCCCGCGGTGCGCGCACCGCTGCGGCCCACGCTGAATGACGATGGTCCGCTTCTGTCGGGGCGCGTCGGCGGTGCGGACGTTGTCGCCATCGCCGGGCCGCTGGCGGAGGGTGTGTCGGCCGACCGCCTTTCCGTCGTCGCCTACGAGTCCCGCGACGAGGCTTTCGGTCGGTCCGGAACCCTGCAATCCGGCCTGTGGATCGTGCTGCTCGTCGCGATCATCCTCGGAGCGATCGTCGCGTGGGTGATCGCGCGCGCGATCACGCGACCGCTCGCGGACATGTCCGCGGCCGCCGCCGCGATCGCACACGGCGGCGTCGCCGCGTCGCTCGACGTGCAAGGTCCCGACGAGGTGGGGCGGCTCGGCGCCGCCTTCAACGAGGTGCTCGGCACGATGCAGGCGCGTCTGGCGGACCTACAGGAGTCGCGCGATCAGGTCCGGCGCTCGGTCGAGCGGCTGGGCGAGGTCCTCCGCTCCACCCACGATCTCTCGAAACTTCTCTCCGTCGTGTTGGAGACGGCGATCGCCGCCGTGCAAGCTCGCGCCGGCGCGGTCTGGCTCCTCGCCCCGTCACGCGCGGATCTCGCACTCAAAGTGTCGCGAGGACTCGACGCGTCGGCGGCGGAGGTCCGGCCGGTGCTCGGCGAAGGGATCGTCGGCTCCGTCGCGGCGAGCCGGCGGCCCACGCTCGTTCCCTCGGGCACCGGCGGTCCGGCGCCGGCGAAATGGGAGCCGCGCGAGCCGACGGTGATCGCCGTCCCGATCGAGAGCGAAACGCAGCTCCTCGGCGTCATCGCGCTCTACGGCCGCACGCTGCCGCAGCCGTTCGACGCACTCGATCTCGACACCGTGCGGTCGCTGGCCCGCCAGGCCGCGGTCGGCGTCGAGAACGTGTTGTTGCACCAGGAGGCGCAGCGGCTCTCGATCACCGACGGGCTCACGAGCTTGTGGAACTACCGCTACATGAACATGCGTCTGTCGCAGGAGACCGAACGCGCGATCCGGTTCCAACGTTCGCTGTCGGCACTCGTGATCGACATCGATCACTTCAAGCAGATCAACGATCGCTTCGGGCATCAGCGCGGCGACGCGATCCTGGCCGAGCTCGCCAACCGTGTGATCTCCGAGACCCGCGCGCAGGTCGACACCGTCGCCCGCTACGGCGGCGAGGAGTTCGTGCTGATCCTTCCCGAAACGCCGATCGAGGGCGCGCGCGTCGTCGCCGAGAAGGTTCGCGAGAAGATCGCGTCGACGCCGTTCGGCGGAAACGGCGAGGAGCCGATCACCGTCACGGTATCGATCGGCATCGCGTGCTTCCCGCAGCACGGCACGAAACCGCAGACACTCCTGCGCGCGGCCGACCAAGCCCTGTACGAAGCGAAGGGCCGCGGGCGCAACTGCGTCGTCACCGCCGACGAGCTCGATCAAGCATCGCAGTCGCCGGTTGCCGACGATCCGGACCGTCCGTAGACTCGTCCCCTCGGACTGGGGGCGTTGCCATGGCGGTCACCAAAGCGGTCATCCCCGCAGCGGGCCTCGGCACGCGCTTCCTCCCGGCGACCAAAGCGCAACCGAAAGAGATGCTGCCGGTCGTCGACAAGCCGGCGATCCAGTACGTCGTCGAAGAGGCCGTCGCCGCCGGTATCACCGACATCCTGATCATCACGGGGCGCGGGAAGCGCTCGATCGAGAACCACTTCGATCGCTCGTGGGAGCTCGAGTACTACCTCGAGCAGAAGGGCGATACGAAGAAGCTCGACGAGGTGCGCGCCATCAGCGAGATGGCCGACATCCACTACATCCGTCAGAAGCAGCCGCTGGGCCTTGGTCACGCGGTGCTGACCGCCGAGGCGCACGTCGGCGACCAGCCGTTCGCCGTCCTCCTCGGCGACGACATCCTCGCCGATCCGCTGCTGCCGAAGATGGTCGGCGTCTACGAGCAATACGGGCGCAGTGTGTTGTCTCTGCTCGAGGTGCCGCGCGAGGACATCCGCTTCTACGGGTCGGTGAAGCCCGAGCCGGTGGGGGAGAACCTCGTCAAGGTACTCGACGTCGTCGAGAAGCCCGAGCCGGAGGAGGCCCCGTCGAACCTAGCCTCGATCGGGCGCTACGTCCTGACCCCCGAGATCTTCGACGCCATCCGCACCATCGGGCCCGGGGTCGGCGGCGAGATCCAGCTGACCGACGCCCTGCGGACCCTGATCAAGACCCAGGCCGTCTACGGCTACGTCTTCGAGGGGGTCCGGTACGACATCGGCAAGAAGATCGACTACCTGCGCGCGACGGTCGAGCTCGGCGCCGACCGCGACGACCTCGGGGAAGAGTTCCGGACGTTCCTGTCCGAGTTCGTCACGCGTCGGAAATTGGTGTAAACAGAGCCTCGCAGCGTTCTTCCCACCGGGAATTTCCAGGGTGCTTGAAACCGAATTTAGGGGTGTTACTCTCGCCATGTTAGTGCTCGCGAGCGTCGCGCGCAGTTCGTCGCGTCGTGAGAGGGGATCGTCTGGGGATTTTCTTACTCGTCGTCCTCGCCGTCGTCTGGGCGGCGGTTCTCCTCCCCTCGATGCTCCGCGCGAAGCTCGAATCCTCTCCGATCGATGGTGTCCGTAGTTTCGAACGTTCGATGGGCATCCTCGCGAGCACGCGCAAAGGCAAGGCCGAGCGGCCGGGCCGCTGGATCATGGTGCCGCGGTCGGACGTGACCGCCCCCGTGCGCAGGCGTAGCCGCGTGATCCGCCGGCGTCGGCAGCTGTTCGAGCGGCTGCTCGCCGCGGCCGCGATCACGTTCCTCGCCGGGTTCGTCCCGCAGCTGCGCTGGATGTGGTTCGTCCACCTGGCCGTGGACGGGGTGCTCGGCATATACGTCACGCGCCTCCTCCGGTATAAGCGCGCCGAGCAAGAGCGCGTCGAGAAGGTCACCGACATTTCCGCGGACGAGCATCTGCCGCCGGCCGAGCGCGCGTCGTCGGGTTTCTAAGGCCTCCGCTCGCCGTTCCGACCTCTTGAAGCGCTACGATGGCGCCTTCATGGAGTTGAACGAAGTCTCCGAACAGATCCGCAAGCGTCTCGATGCGAAATCCGCAGCGCGCGAGCGAGGGCTGCGCTCGTCGCGCCAGGCGATCCGCGAATGCGCGAACTCGATCCGCGCGACGCACCGCAGCGAGCTCGAGCTGGCGGAGGAGCTGATGGGCGCGGCGCGCCGGTCGCTCGACGCAGCGCAGGAGGCGATGGAGCCGTTCCCCGACGTCTACTACGCGGGGTTCCTCCAGGACGCGGAGAAGGAGTACGCGGAAGCGCGCGCCACGTTCGCTTTGATCAACGACAAGGAGCTGCCGACGCCGGAAGAGCTCAGCATCGGCGACGCGCCGTATCTGAACGGTCTCGCGGAAGCGATCGGCGAGCTCCGTAGGCACACGCTCGACATCATGCGGCAGGGGAACCTCGAGCGCGGCGAGCAGCTGCTCGCGGCGATGGACGACATCTACTACGTACTCGTGTCGATGGATTATCCCGACGCCATGACCGGCGGGCTGCGCCGGACGACGGACGTGGCGCGGTCGATCATGGAGAGAACGCGCGGCGATCTGTCGCTGACGCTGGTGCAGAGGAATCTCACGGATACGATCGCGGAGCACCGCGAGCGGCTCACCGAGTCCTGAGCGGCCCCGGCCGCTACAGCCAGAAGATCGGGTTATCGGGCTTCGACGCCACACGCACTTCGAAGTGGACGTGCGGGCCCGTGCACCAGCCGCTGCAGCCGACGCGGCCGATCTCGTCGCCGGCCTTGACGACCTGACCCTTGGCCACGCTCGTGCGGGAGAGGTGGGCGTAGACCGTGCCGATCGCGTGCCCGTTGTCCATCACGATCGCGAGCCCGTAGGCGCCCATGTACGCGACGTCGAGGATGACGCCGTCGGCGACCGCGTACACCTCGTCGCCGTAGTTCGCGCCGAGGTCGATGCCGGTGTGGAACGAGCGGTACCCCCACAGCGGGTGGATTCGCCACCCGTACCGTGACGTGATGCGGTGCTCTTCGACGGGCCACTTCAGGAGGTATTCGCCGGTCTCCGCGACGTCCTCCGGCTTCACGTCTTTCTGCGCTTCCTCGAGGAGGTTCGTGATGCGCGTACTCGTCCCGGCGTAGGCGCGGATGATGATGTCGAATCCGTGCTTCTTGAGCTCGTCGAGGCCACCGAAGTCGTCGACGAGACCGTTGATGAGCCTCTGCCTCTGACCCATGACGGACTGCTGGCGCTCGAGGATCTTCGTCTCTTCCTTCTCGACCTCGTTGGTCTGCTGGCGCAGCTCGATCGTCTTCGCGCGGATCGCCTTGTAGAGCTTCTCCACGCGCGCCTTGAGGGCCTCGACCTCGCGAAGGATCCTGATGAAGTCGTTCAGAACCGAGCGCGAATAGACGTCGACGCGGCTGAGCGAGTTGATGTCCGTCGCGTTGAGCATCGCGTTGAGGTAGCTCCACGGGCCGCGCATGTAGATCTCGGCGGCGCTGTCCTGCAACAGCGCCTTCTGCGCTTCGAGCTTGGCGACGGCCGCGGCGAGCTCGGCGCGCCTCTTCGCCAGTTCGGCTTCTGCCTTCGCGAGCTGCGCGCGCAGTTTGGCGAGTCGGGTCTCGACCTCGAGGAGCTGAAGCTCGATGTTGTGGAGCGAGCCTTCGACGACATCGCGCTTGGCATCGAATTTCTCGAACACCTTCTGGAGCTTCACGTCTTCCGGGTTGTCCGGGTTGAAGGTGGGCGTCGCCGTCGGCGACGGTGCGGCGTGCGCGGCCGCGCCGATCGTGAAGACGAAGGAGAGGGCCAGGGCCGTGAGCCGGCCGGGCCTGCGGACGCGCTGCGTGAGGCTCCGTTGCATGGGGTGTCAATACTGCCTAACGATCGGGGGGCGGAACCACCCCTCATTTGCGGTGAATCTGACCCCCGCAATTGGGGTGAGCGAGCAAATCCCCCGACCCCGGATTCAATCGTCGCCGCAGCGTAGCGGCTTAAGCGACCCGACCGAATCGCCTGAACCGTCCCGCAGGGGCGGTGGTAGCATCTGG
>JBIOTQ010000004.1:0-13773 GCA_044866075.1 Actinomycetota bacterium
TACGCCTCTTCTCAGACGCTCAAGATCGGCTTCCACCCTGTGGTCGCCGGCCTGGGTGAGCTCGTCGGTCTCGACATCGAGGCCCCGAGCGCTGTCGCAGACGTGGCGGCGGACAGTGTCAAGGGCATCTGCATCGGCAGCGGTTGCAACCCGCTCCCCACCACGGGTGTGCCCACGACGGCATACTTCCTGGCGGGCCCGGCGCTGCTCGGCCTTGCGGTCCTGGTTCGCAAGTACACGCTGGCTCACTAAGCAGCGACGTAATTCGTAGGGCGGCTCGAAAGAGCCGCCCTACGGCTTTGTCGGAAATAGAGAGGGCCTCTGGGTCTGCCGCACCGTTCCCCTTGCAGGTACTCGGGCTGCGACTCCCTGAAGCCCTTCAGTACCCGAAGCGCCCGAACCGGCCGAACGGGTTACCTAGAAGAACACACTGCGGCGGTGCATCAGGTTCTTGTACAGCGTCTGCTGGATCGCGTCGCGAACCTGATCGGTGAGGTTGAATACGAACATCGGATCGTTCGCGGCTTCGGGGTCGATATGTGAGGTCTCGATCGGCTCGCCGTACTCGATGATCCACTTGGACGGCAGCGGGATCGCTCCGAGCGCGCCGAGCCACGGGAACGTCGGGGTGATCGGGAAGTAGGGGAACCCGAGCAAGCGCGCCAGAGGCTTGAAGTTGTACATGATCGGAAAGATCTCTTCCGCTCCGACGACCGCCACCGGGATGATCGGCGTCCCGTTGCGGATGGCGACCTCGACGAAGCCGCCGCGGCCGAACCGCTGCAGCTTGTAGCGCTCGCGGAAGGGCTTTCCGACGCCCTTGAAGCCCTCGGGGAAGACGCCGACGCATTCGCCGGAACGCAGGAGGCGCGTCGTGTCCTCCTCGCAGGCCAGCGTGGTGCCGCTCTTGCGGCCGATCTCGCTTATGACCGGCATCTGGAACACGAGGTCGGCCCCCAGGAGACGCACGTGCCGGCCGGTCGCTTCGAAAACGCCGTACTTCATCATCAGCGCGTCGACGGGGACCGTTCCCGAGTGGTTGGACACGATCAGGCACGAGCCGGCCGCAGGGATGTTCTCGACGCCCGTCTGGTCGACGCGGAACCACCGGTCGAACAGAGGCTGCAGGATCTTCAGAAGAACGTTCTCGGTCAGGTCGCGGTCGAAGCCGAAGTCGTCGATCGGGTAGTCGCCCGTCACGCGGCGGCGTGCGAACGCGAGGGCGTCTTCGAGCCACTGCTGGATCGCAGTCGGGGTCTGCCGGGACTCCTCCGCCGCAGACATCGGACGGTGGCGCCGGCAGTAGCCGGTCTCATCCGCGAGGTTACGGCACGGGCGGCCGTCCGCCGTACGGGCCGCGCACCGCGGGCGCTCGCTGCGGCGGGCCTGCTCGATGGGAACGACGCGACCGTTGCTCATTCGGCCCCCTCGCGCGCCGACACGAACCCCCTGCGGGCCAGGAACTCGTACAGGTCGTTCTCCCACTGCGCCGCCTGCTCGTGCGTGAAGATCTTCGCGAGCTTCCGCTTGGTGATGAAGTCGCGGAAGGCTTCCTCGGTCGTGAATTCCGGCGTGTAGCCGAAGGTCTTCTTGAGGCGGTCGACGTCGCCGATGCGGCCGTAGAGCAGGAACTTGATCTGATCGGAGGCGAAGTCGACCACTCCGGTCTGCCGCACCGCGGACGCGATCAGACCCATGAACGGCACCAGGATCGGCACGCTGACCTTGCCCGCCATCCGGATCGCCTTCGACAGGTAGATGGCGCCGTCGCCGGACGCGTTGAAGGTGCCGGGGTGTTCCTCGCGGGTGGCGCGGTAGAGGATCTCGATCGCGTCCTGCTCGTGCAGGAACTGCAGCCGCGGGTCGAAGCCGAGAGCCGTCGGTACCACCGGCAGGGAGAAGTAGCGCGTCAGCGGGGTGTCGATCAGCGGTCCGATGAAGTTCGCGAACCGCAGGATCGTGAGCGCCACGTCCGTCCGGCGCCGCCCGAAGGCGCGGGCGTACTGCTCGACCTCGACGGCGTCCTTCGCGTAGCCGGTCTTCGGCTGCGACCGCGGGGACATGTCCTCGGTGAAGATCGCCGGGTCGGTGGGCTCGCTGCCGTAGACGGCCGTCGTCGACTTCATGACGACCTTGCGGAGGGCTTCGGCTTTCTGGCAGGCCGCGAAGAGCTGCATCGTGCCGATGACGTTGATCTCTTTCATCTGCGAGCGGCCGCCGACCTGGCCCGGTGTCGCGATGACGGCCGTGTGGACGACGGTGTCGACCTCGGTGGCCTGGAGGACCTTGACGATCAGCGGGTTCCGGATGTCGGCGCGGACGAACTCGGTGCGGGTGAGCTCGACCGACGGCTCGTCGAGATCGACGCCGATGATCGAGGAGACGTCGGGATCCTGCTCGAGCCGCTGGGCCAACCTCCCGCCCAGGAAGCGGGAGACGCCCGTGATGAGAACCTTCTGTCCGACCAGTGTTTTCCCTCTCTTAGACGCGAATGGCGCCGTCGCAGGGCAGGATAGTCGCCGCGGACAAGCCTCTCAAACGAACGGAACCGAAACGAATGGATCCAGGATGGAAGCCCGTCGCAACTTCGCTGTTACGCGCTCTCAGGCATCCAATCGGTCGGCAGTCGCCTGTTGAGGCGGGAGTATCTGCAATCGTGATCCTCCGGCTGTTGTGGATCACGTTCCTCGTGAGTTGGGGCCTATTTCTCTTCGTCTTCAGCTTTTTGAGGTTCGAAGCCGACGGAACGCCGGGAGCCTACCCCTACGTTCTGGCGGGTTTGGGGATTGTTTCTACAACGAGTGTCTGGAGGGTAATGGCCAGGCCGCTCGATCCGAGCTCAGCCGAGACTCTATCGAGGTCGTATCAGAAGCGATTCTTCCTAGCTTTCGCTCGTTCCCAATATCCAGTGCTCATCGGTTTCGTATTCGCCTTCCTTACCGGTCGTTTGTGGCTCTATCTGCTCGGGCTTCCCTTTGGAATCCTCGGGATGCTCTTCGCCGCGCCGACGCGTGGCAGCATCGTTCGCGACCAACACCGACTCGGATCGCCATCGCCGTCCGTTCTCGACGCGTTGACCCGCCCTCTACCGGCACGGTCGCTGCGCAAGAGGAGACCGCCGGCAGCTCCTTAACCAGCCGCTCCGTGGGCCGCCCTCTGCGCCCGGGCGAGGATGACCGGGTCGCCGCGGTGGGCTTCCAGACGTTTCGCGGCGCTGCCGCGGTTCACCACGACGGCGATGTGGCGGTAGGAGTCCTCGATCACGGCCAGGCGACCGGCCGGGACTTCCGCGAACGTTTGGCAGAAGTGGACGCCGTGGGGTTTGCCGCCGATGCGGAGCTCGACGCCGTCGCCGATCATCACGCCGAGGCTCTCGAGATCCGCGCGGGTCACGTTCAGCTGCAGGTTCCCGAAGTGATCGGTCTGCACGATCTGGCCGTGAACGTGGTCGTCGTCGACGCGCGCCTCGGGGAGCTCGAACTTCTCGAGCTCGTCGACGTCGACGGGAGGACCGACTTCCTCGGGCGGCATGCCGAGCGCGAGGCGCGCGGCGATGGGCGCGAAGATGTCGCGGCCGTGGAAGGTGCGGCTCTTCGGCTGCAGGCAGAGGTCGTCGCGCGTGATCTCGTGTGCCTGCGTTGGGCCGCCGAGCGCCTGCGCAGCGAGCCAGAGCAGACCGTTGTCGGGCCCGATCAGCGGCGGGCCCGACAGCGTCCCGATGACGACCGCCCGGCGCTCCGTCCCGACGCCGGGGTCGACGATCGCCAGATGCACGGCCGGCGGCATGTAGCGAACCGCTTGCGCGAGGACGTTGGCCCCGGCGCGCAGGTCCTGCGGCGGGATCGCGTGTGAGATGTCTAGGATCTCAACCTCCGGCGCGAACCGTTTGATGACGCCGTGGCAGACGCCGACGAACTCGTCCTCGAGGCCGTAGTCGCTCGTGAACGTGATGAACCGGAACGAGAGCGCCATGGTTACCCCCGGTGTCCGTTCAAGAAGTCCAGGATGAGTTTCTTCACGCGCGCGCCGGCTCGCTCGTCGTCCAGCAGGTCGGTGCCGTGGGCGCCGGTCCCGTCGATCTCCTGGCGGGACTTCGGTGCCGCATTCGAAGGGGAGATGATGGCGCGCGCCGCGTCCGTGTAGCGACGGTCGTCGTTGCGAGCCACGATGACTAGCAAGGGGCCGCGGTAGGCGCGCACGCCTGATGAGGCGTTGAGCTCGTCGATCTGCATCGGCGCCGAGATCGTGACGACGCCGGCGAGGTCCGACGACGCGGCGTCGGAGAGCGCCGCCGTCCCGCCCATGCTCGCGCCGACCGCCAGGACCCTCGTCGCGCCAAGTGAACGCAGCTTCGCCACAGCACCAGCGAAGTCGAGGTCCGCACGCGAGGGGTTCCGGTCGCCGCCGGAGAGGCCGTGTCCGCGGAAATCGAATGTGAGGACATGGAAACCGTCCTTCACGAGGTCCTCGACGAGAGGGGCCCACGCGCTCTGTGAGGAGCCCAGCATGTGCGCCAGCACGACGCCGGTCGGACCACTCCCCCGCTCGATGCCTTGCAGCCGTATCGTCTGCGCGTCGCCGCTGGCGACGGGAACGTCGAAGGTCACCTCGTTGCCGATGAGGGATTCCTTCTCGTTCGCGGCGTTGCCGCAGGTGATGAGCGTGGCGGAGAGGGCGGCGACCAGACACCAGCGACGGGCGGCGCGCATCATGTGGATTGTAGCGAGGAGCCCGGCCGTCTCCGGCCGAGCTCCTCGCGGTGCGCGCGCTTTGTCTAGATCGTGACCCGGCGGCGCGGGCGCAGCCATGCGACGGCCGCGGACGCAATCAGCGCGATCGCGAGGCCCTGAGCGGATCCGACCCCGGTGGCCGGCAGGTGGCTCGCGCCGGCGAGGACGCGCGAGCGCGATTGCGACGCCGGGGTCGTCACCCCCGCGATCCCGGTCGAGGCCGCGCCGACGACGTCGACGTCGAGATGGAAGCGACTCATCTTCCCGGGGTTCGCCGGGCTCGTGTCGGAGACCGCGAGCCACACCGTGGTCGGGAGAGATACCTCGATCCAGTCCGTGGTGTCGCCTCCGACCTCGGAGGCGCCCGGCGCCGGCCCGAGGATGCTCATCTTCGCGGGCTCCTCTTTCGTCGTGGGTGCGTACAACAGCCCTGCGGGAACCGCGTGATCGGTGTAGCCCGACACCGTCGAATCGATCTCCATCCCCTTGGCGTCGAAGACGAACACGTCCATCTGATCCTTGCCGGCGACGTCGTACACGGAGAGGTCCACGCGCTTCGTGCCCTTCGGCAGGTAGAGCGGGATCATCGTCCAGTCGGTGTGGATGTCACCGGTCGGGTCCTCGAAGCCGACGATCGAGTAGTCGGTGTCCTCGGAGGCCCAGATCGGACCTTCGAAAGACGACGCGCCCTTCAGGTTGGGGTCGAGCATGCGCACGAAGAACTGGATCGGGATGCGGATCTGCTGGCGCACCTTGCCGAGCTGCACGGTCCCGAGCATGGTCGCCTCGTAGGCACCGGGCTTCGCGTTCGACGGAACCCGCAGACGGAACGTCGCCGGAACGTCGCGTCCACGCAGGGCCGTCACGGACTTGGGGAGCGAGAACCAAGACGCGGGGGCTGCGTTCACGCCGGCCGGCTCGGGGTCGGTAGCCATCCTGAAGGTGATCGGAGCCTTCGGCTGCATCTTCGGCGCGCCGTGGAAGAGGAAGGTCGTCGAGGCCGCGCCGCCCGGGGCGAGGTCGTTCATCGCCCACGACGGCTGCAGCTCGTGGATGTCGTTCAGCGCACCGCGCTGCGGCGTGTACGCGATGACACCCTTCGTCAGCGCGAGGAGCGCGGCAGGCGCGTTCACGCGCCCGGCCCCCGTACCGGTGACACCCACCGAACCGGGATTGCGCGTCGGGTACTGCTCCTCCGGCGTCCCGACGCCGTTCTTGATGAGAGTCCCGAAGATCAGGCCGATGACCGACCCTTCGTACGCCTTGGTCCCGGCGGTGTTCGTGAGAGCAGCCTTCAGTCGGTAGTACTCGGGCACCGCGCCGATCGCCTTGCGGTAGCCGGACGCGACGAGCGCGGCGACGCCCGCGGCCGACGGCGCCGACATCGAGGTTCCGGACAGCACGGCGTACGTGGGGTCGGACGAGAAGTTGTGGCGGTGCGCGATGTCGCCGGCGCCCACCTCGCCGCCCATGATCGCTTGCGGGGCGACGATGTACACGCCGGGCGCGACGACGTCGGGCTTGACCAGACGGTCGCCGCTCGGGCCGCGTGAGCTAAAGCCGGCGATTCCGGTCGCGCCGTTCTTCGGCGCCTTCGGGGCGACGTCGCCGAACTCGCCGTGCAGCGTCTGGGAGGTCGGGTGATCGAGGTCGAAGTCCGCCACGGCGGCGCCGACCGCGAGCGACTGGCTCGCGACGGCGGGCGAGCCGACGGTTCCAAGGGCCGGCCCCGAGTTTCCGGCCGAGATCACGAACAGCGCGTTGTACTTCTGCGCCAAGGCGTTCACGAGCTGCGCCTCGGCGTCCTGGTTCGTGACGAGCTCCGCCCCGAAGATGGGAGCGCCGTACAGCCGGCCCGCGCCGAGGCTCATGTTGATCACGTCGGCGCCGGCGCCGCCCTCGGACTTCTCCATGGCGAGGTAGCGCATCCCCGCCATCACGTTCGAATTCAGGCACACGCCGCCGGCGTTGCAGACCTTCGCGACGCTGAGCAGCGAGCCGGGCGCCATCCCCGGATAGAGACCGTTCTGGCCGTTACGGCCTTCGGCGGTGCCGGTGGCGATGCCGGACACGTGCGTGCCGTGACCGTTGTCGTCGTAGCCGGGCATCGGTGCGCACAGGTCCGGGACGTCGAGGCCCACAATCTCGACGATGCTCCGCAAGCCCGTCTGGCAGTCGACGAAGGTGCTCTTCTTGGGACCACCCCCGGCCCACTTTCCGAAGTCGAGGTCGTCGAGGTCGGGGTGCGTCGAGTCGAGACCCGAGTCGGCGACGCCGATCGTCACTCCCGACCCGTCCACGCCGGCTGCCCACAGGTCGTCGGCGCCGACGTCGATCGTGCCGCGCTTCGTCTGATCGGCCCACGGCTTCGCTGCGGCGGCCGACAGGTACTGGACGCTCGCGGCGTGCAGGTGCTCGAGGCGGTCTACCTGCAGCCGTTCCACGCGGTCGAGGCCGGTGACGCGAGCGATCGACGCGAGCGGCGAGACGAGAGCCACGGTCGAGATCTCGGGGAAGGCCACGCGCACGCGCGCGCCGGCCCTCGCCAGGTCGCGGAGGAGCGAGGGGTCGAGCGACCCCGACACGGTCGCCAGGTAGTAGATGTCGCCGCGCCGGAAGCCGCGATCCGCCCTGGAGATCTGGTCTGCGCTCTCGTAGCCGCGGTTGGCGACCAGCGCGCGCATCGCCGGGGACAGTTTCGAAAGATTGACTGCCGAGGCCGGCGACGCCGTCCTAATGGACAAAGGCACAAGCACAGTGAGCGCGACCAAAAGCGCGGCGCGACGACGCATGCAGATCCTCCCTGGTCTCCTATGAGGAGAACGAAACGAGAAGGAGCGCAGGCGCGACGTCTTCGGGGGAGCTTCGTGGACGAGCCGAACGTCGCGGAAAGGTCGGACGAACGGTGCGAAGGGGGCGCGCTACTTCTGCTGCCGGCGCTGCCAGCGCGTCTTCTTGAGCAGCTTCTTGTGCTTGTGCTTGCGCATCTTCTTGCGGCGCTTCTTGATGATCGAACCCATACCCGTCCCTTGTGAGATCGCGCGGAATCCTACCGGCAAACGCGCGCCGCCTCTAATTAGTCGGAAACGAATATCTCCCGCAGGTCGACCCGCGATGTGTCGAAGTCCGACGTCACGCGCATCGAGCCCAGGCGCAGGGCCTTCGCCCCCTCGGCCACAGTGGAGATCATGCGCAGGGCGCCCTCGCGGAACTCGAGGATGCCGAGGCCCATGCAGGTGCCCTTGCCGTCCTCCATCCCCACGATCAGGCCGTCGAGCATCGTCATGTCCACGTCGGGCGGGATCTGGGGGATGAACACGCTCGGCTTGACCTTCCAGCGGTGAACCGGGGCTTCGAAGGCGGCCTTCAGCTTCTCGCGGCGGTTCGAGATCCGCTCGTCGACCGTCGTGATCCGGACGCTGTCGGGGATCGGAAGGCACTCGACCTCGACCGGCATCGTCCGGCGGATCGCACCGAGGATCGGCTCGAGCTCCTCGCCGCGCTGGAACCCGACGACCCAGTCGGGCCGCAAGTTCTCGAGCTTGTGGAATTTGAGGATCTGGCCCAGCGTCCCGCCGATCAGACCGGTGGTGTCCACGAGGATCACATCGGCACCGGAGCGCCTGGCGTCCTCGGCGAGCTTCCCCGCGCCTACCACGAGGGGCAGGAGGTGCCCCTGGGGGCTCGTGTCGCCGACGAAGTAGATCGCGTCCGGGCGCGCCAGCGCCTCGGCGGTCAGATCGGCGTCGCTGTTGACGTACTTCAGCCCGATCGTCGTCGGGGGGCCGACGGTCGTCTGGCCGACGTCGGTGTCCAGGTAGGCGACGGTCCGCCCCACCCGAACGGCGACCGCGGCGACCATCTTGCAGAAGGTCGTCTTCCCGGAGTCCATGCCGCCGAGCGCGACGGCGAGTCCTCCCTTTTCGACGACGTGCGCGATGAGGGACTCGTAGGCATCCATTCCACTCGCCTCACGATCATGAAAGCTCCCTGATGGAGGCAGCGCGAGGCTGGCGGGCGAGTGACCGCGCGTGTCGGGACGTCGTGGGCTCTAGACGGCTCTCACGTAGCTCGAATCGAGGTACTTCTCGACGTCGTCTTCCCGGACACGGAATGCTCGGCCTATCCGGACGGCGGGGATCTTTCCAGCCCGGATCAGGCGATACACGGTCATCTTCGAAACCCGCATACGCTCAGCGACCTCCAAGGCGGTAAGGAACCGGGGGCCGCTGGGCGAGGGAGACCTCGCCACCGTTCTCCTTCCGCTTACAGTTCAGGCATCGTAGCATCCGCCTCCTGTCAGCCGAAAGGGAATCGAGACGTTTCGCGGGTTCTACCGCGGCTTCCGATTCGCCCGAACCGCGGGAGGCCTTAGCCCCTGATGGCTCGGATGAGCACGCCGGCGAGGGGACGGTAGAGCGAGGGGGGCACGTTGTCGTCGAGGGGGACGACGACGTCGATCTTGCCACGGGCCTTGGCGACGGCGATCGCGGGGTCGTTCACGTCGTTGAAGGCAACCGTCTCGAGGCCGCTCTCGATGGCCGCCCCCGCGTAGCCGTGGTCGGCGACGACCAGGTCGGGCGGCTCGCCGGCCTCGAGGAGCGCCAGCATCGGCCACGCCTCATGCGTGTGGAGGAGCCGGGCGCCGTCGGCGAGGACGCCGACATGATCCAGATACAGGATCCGCAGGCCGCCGCCGTGCCGGTCGCGGCCGAGCCTCTCTCCCTCTCGGGGGGTCAGGATCTTGCAGCCGGACCCGGAAAGGGCCCGCGCCACCCCCTGATACATCGCCAGCGGGCCCGTCGGGTGGCCCGTGCACAGCAGCACGCGTTCGCCGCGCCGAGCGGCGTGAGCGAGCCGCTCGGCCATGGCCTCGAGCTCGTCCATCGTGCGCTCGGGATCTATGTAGCCGGGCCCGGCCGTGTCACGGGGGTCTGGGGAGCAGCCGCAGAGGGCCGACACGGCGTCCATGACCACCTGGACGTCCAGTCCCTCGAAGGAGAAACCCAGGCTCTTGTCCTCGTCGCCCCGGGCGAGGAGCTGCGCGTTCCGCACGGCGTTTTGACGCGTGGTTCTGGTCGGCCCGGCGATCAGCGTCTCCAGGAGGTACGACCGCAGGTAGGCGCGCTCTTCCGAGGTCAGGACGCCGGGCATGCGGCCAGTCTACCGGCCGTGTCGCCGGCTAGATCTGGTTGTTCAAGAGCGCAGCCTTGACGACGGCACCGGAGATCGTCGGGCTGAAGTCGCCCGAATCGAAGGCTTTCGTCAGACCCCACGCCTCACCCGGCCAGCCCACCCAGTGGAACGCGGACCAAGAGACGTGGTGCGACTCGTTGAAGTCGATCGTCGACTGCATGAAGCATCGATCGACGGGATCGTTGTTGGACGGCCAGCCGAACTCGTTCTCCATGATGGGCACCCCATTCGCGTTGGAGAAATCAACCCAGCGTTGAAGGACGGGAGCGACGTTCTGCCACGCAGGCGTCGGCGACAGATCGCATGGATCATCAGGCTGAGGCGGCGTGATCCCGCCGCAGTTCGGCGTCCCATCCTCGTTCACGCCGGGACACGTGTAGTAATGGAACGTGTAGACGATGTTCGTGGCCGGGCGATCGCTCCCGTGCGTCGCGCTCGCCGCCGAGCTAATCAGGTTGGAGGGCGGGGTATTGGCCCAGCTCGGGCCCTCGACGAAAACTAGGTTCGTGGCGCCCGTCGCCCGGATCGCGTTGTACATCTCCTGCATCCCAGCCGCGACCCATGCGAAGGAGTCACCGGTGATCGCCCCGCCGTTGAGCCACTGGTCGTTGGTGATGTCGTACGGCTCGTTGTAGAGGTCGAAGCCTACGAGCGGGTTGTCTTTGAACGTAAGGGCGACGTCGGCCCAGAAGTGGGCGGAGTCGTTGGCCGCGTTCACGGCGTCGCGCGCAGCCATCCTCCGATGGTTGTAGTCGTCGGCACGTGGTGTGTTACGAGCGTCCTGGGGATCGCAGAGGATGCGAGGATTGGCGGCCAGCGTGAGGATCACGAACATGCCGCGCTGCGTGGCTCCACGGACGTAGGCCTGGAAGAACTTCTTGTAGTCCGGATCGTATTTCCCTTGTTGCTGCCTGACGGGACAGGCCTGCGTCCACTCGTCGAGCTCGATGAACGCACGCATGACGTTGACCCTCCAATCGTCGCGGGCGTTGTCATAGACGCGCGGAAGGAAGTACCTGTGGACGAGGTAAGGATCTCGCTCCGGTGAGAGTTGGATTCCTCTGAGGATGACCTCGTTCCCGAGCGTGTCGAGGATCCGCGTGTCGCCCGGTGCCGTGTGGAGAAGGCCGAACGTTTCGCGCAGGGGCGCCTGACCGGACACGTTCGCAAGCGTCGCTCGGGCGGTGATGGTCTCGAGTCCCGGCGTCGTCGAGGAGGTCACGGACGCGGTGTAGGTGCCGTTGCCGTTGTTGGCGACGGCCCCGAACGTGACATCACCGTTGGTCGTGAAGGCGATGGTTTCGTTTGGCACCCGCCCTCCGTTCACGTCCGTAACCGTCGCTGTCACGGTCGGCATAGCCGGTTCGGCGATGTACGGCTCGGGTTCCCATCCGTTGGGATCGTTCAAGTGCAGGGCGACAGGAGCGGGCTGCGGGCGGCCGGTCGCCGGGATCGAAGGACGGCTAGAGGTGACGTCGACGCGACGGGCGGGGCCGAAGGCGGTTAGCTGGGCCGAGCCGGTCACCTGGACCGATCCCCGAGCGGCCGTCGCCGTGATCGTCTCGAGCGAGGGCGTCGTCGAGGAGGTGACCGGGGCAGCGTACGTCCCGTTTCCGTTGTTGGTGACGGGACCGACCGTCGAGGGGCCGTTGGTCGTGACCGTCACCGTCGCGGTTGGGATCGGATCGGGTGGATCATTGGAGTCCGTGACGGTCACGGTTGCCGTCGAGGTGGACGAACCGTCCGCAGGGATTAGAGCCGGAGACAATGTGATCATGGCGCGGCTGGGCGAGCCGTACTCGACCACAGTCGAGGTGTCCGACGCCGTGACCGCGTTCGCGGTCACCGTCTTGGCGCCCCAGCCGGGCCCGGCCGTCACGACTGTGGTCGCGATGCCGTTCGCGTTCGTGACGGTGGCGGCGGGGGCAACCGACGCTCCGCCGTTGATCGTCCAGCTGACCGGGACATTCTTGACCGGCTGGCCGCTCGAGTTCTTAACCAGAGCGGTCAACGTCGCCTGCGAAACGCCGTCTGCGGGCAGGTAGACGGGATCCGGTGAAATGACCACCGACGACGGCCCGACGGCGAAACCTGCGACCGGAAAAACGACGGACAAGGCGGCTATCGCAGAGACGATCGCCAGGATGCGGACGGGTGTGATCAGGCCCCCACGAGACGTCACGGTCGGCACTCCCCCACTGGGCTCTAGCGTTATTACGCGCGAGCCGCGGGATTGTTTCGAGAAAAGTCGGACCTATTCCTGTTCGCGAGCGATCTGGATGATCATGAGCCCGGCGCGGACCACACGGACGCGGTCGCCGGCGGCCAGGCCGCCGGGAACCGACTCGGGGCCGAGCCGGGCCTCCTCGACGGTCCCGCCGTCGAAGCGGATCGCGACGTCGTAATAGGTGACACCGTGGAGTTCGAAGCTTCGCACGGCCTCGACCGTCCCGGCCTCGTCGCCGAACATCACTTGATCCCGTGGTACGGGAACAGGCGCTCGGCCGTACGTTCGGCGGCCGCGCGCGCTTCCTCGCGCGCCTCCGCCAGCCGCCCCTCCGGCGCGTTGAGTTCGGGGTCGGTCAGGACGCGCGGAAGCTCCGGCGGTGCGCCGGCCGACAGCGCGGTCTCGCGCCAGCCCTCCGGGATCGCGTCGTCGAGGTCCGCGCCGACGATCTCGGCGAGATAGATCGTCCAGGCCCGCGGCACGACCGTGTAGATCTGGTAACCGCCCCCTCCGACCGCGAGCCAGCGTCCGCCCGTAACACGATGTGCGAGATCGTGCATCGTCAACGCGAGCCAGCGGTAGGTCTGCGTAACGAGCGCCAGGTGCGCGAGAGGATCGGTCGCGTGCGTGTCGCATCCGAGCTGGGTCACCAAGATCGTGGGCTTGAACGATTCGACGAGCGGAGGGACCACGCGCTCGAACGCCGCACGATAGGCCTGGTCGTCCGTAAGCGGCGGGAGCGCGACGTTGACCTTCGTGCCCTCGGCATCGCGCTCCCCCACCTCTTCGGGGAATCCGGTTCCCGGGAAGAGGTACTCGCCCGACTCGTGGAGCGAGATCGTCAGCACCTTCGGCTCGCCGTAGAAGATGAACTGCGGCCCGTCGCCGTGGTGGACGTCGACGTCGATGTAGACGACCCGCTCGCCGCGGTCGATCAGCCAGCGGATCGCGATCGCCGGATCGTCGTAGATGCAGAATCCGCTCGCGCGGTCGGGCATCGCGTGATGCAGGCCGCCGGCGGGGTTGAACGAGTGCTGGGCGCGGCCTTCGGCGACGGCTTCGGCGGCAACCAGCGAGCCACCGGCGACATGGGCGCTGGCCTCGTGCATGCCGCGGAAGGCGGGGTTGTCGCCGATCCCGATCCCCCAGCCGTACATCTTGAAAGGGTCGGTCGCGGTCGCGCTGATCATCTCGACGGCCTCAATGTAGCGCGGCGTGTGCACGAGCTCGAGCTCTTCCCGCGTCGCGAACCGCGGGGCGACGACGTCGACGTTGTCGCGATCGAGCAGCCCGTACGCCCGGGCGAGATCGACCATCAACTTCACTCTTATCGGCTTCAGAGGATGCTGCGGACCGAAGTCGTACGCGGCGAGCGACTCGTCCCACGTGACGGTAACGCGGTCACTCATGCGCGATGCCCACAGCCTGTGGCCGCGGCGGGGGTCTGTGGCCGCTCCCAGAAGTGCCAGACGCGTCATCTATGAAGGGCGGTCGCATGTCAAGGTTAGGGTGGCATGTGGGTCCTTCCTGATGCGAGTTCGGTCGGTGCCGCTTGCCCAGTGTGGGATGTTCGGATCCAGTCATCTATTCGGCCGTCGTGAGGCCATGGTGGTCGTGCGG
>JBIOTQ010000005.1:0-5757 GCA_044866075.1 Actinomycetota bacterium
CGTCGAGGAGGTTGATCTTGTGCTCTTTCCACTCGAGTGGAGCGAGCGCGAGGGAGATCGAGATGCCCTTGGCGATCTCGTCCGGATCGAAGTCCGAGACCGTGTTCCCATCCTCGACCCGGCCGGTTCGGTTGATCGCCCCCGCGGCGAACAGCAGCGCCTCGGTGAGGGAGGTTTTCCCGGCTCCGCCGTGACCGACGATGGCGACGTTGCGGATGCGCTCGATCGGATACGTCTTCACAGCCGGCCTTTCAGCTCTATGCGGGAACCGCTTCCATCCCTACGCCCACCCTGGAGGAAGGCGCCATTATAGCCACGCCCCTCGAAGCAACGACCGGCCGCACCGCGCCCCTGACCTCGGGATATACCGGGCCGCGCGGTTATGCTACGCGCGCGATGCTGTCGAACGCGCGGCAAGCGGTCGGGCGCGCCGTCGAGCCGATCGCGCGGGCGATGATCGCCGCGCGGATCAGCGCCAATGTCGTGACCATGCTGGGGCTCGCCGGCACGATCGCGGCGGCCGTGTTCGTGGCGATGGGCGACTTCGGGATCGGGGCGGCGTTCTTCGTTCCCTCGGCGTTCCTCGACCTGTTCGACGGGCTCATCGCGCGCAAGATGGGGACGGCCAGCCGCTGGGGCGCGTTCATCGATTCGTTGTCGGACCGTATCGGCGAAGGCGCGCTGTTGGTCGCCTTCGCGTACCGCTTCCGCGACGCTTCGCCGCGCGTCTCGCTGGTCGCGCTGTCGGCGCTGGTGTTCTCGTACATGGTGTCGTACGTGAAGGCCCGGGCCGAAAGCCTCGGATATCGCTGCGAAGGCGGCTTCGCCGAGAGGCCGGAACGCGCGATCCTCTTCGGGACCGCGTTGCTGATCGTCGGCGCGGCCGAGCCGGCGATGTGGGCGCTCGCAGCGGTCGCCTCCGGGACGGTCGGCCAGCGGTTCATCATGGTGCGCCGCCAGGCCGTCGCGGAACGCGCCGCGCCTCCGGCGTAATCGCGATGGCCAAGAGTGGACGCGTTCGCCTCGCGCTCACCGGCGCCGGATACCTGGCCGCGTGGCGGCTCACCCGCGCGGCGCCGGAGCGGCTCGTCCGTCGCGCGTTCGACGCGATGTCGTTGCGGTCGTGGAGACGGAACGATCGCCGCAGGAACGTCGTGCGCGACAATCTGCTCCCTGTGGTGGGGCCGGGGCCGGCACTCGAGGATGCGGTTCGAGAGGCGTTCGTCCAGTACGGGCGCTACTGGATGGAGACGTTCCGGATGCAAGACCTGACCAGTGAGCAGATGGCAGGACGCTTCGACGGCGAAGGCCTCGAAACCCTGGACGAGATCCACCGGCAAGGGCGCGGCGGCGTGCTCGCGACACTGCACCTCGGGAACTGGGATGCAGGCGGCCGCTGGGTCGCCGAGCGATGGCCGCTCACCGCCGTCGTCGAGGTGCTGCGGCCGAGGATGCTTTTCGATCGCTTCGTCGAGCACCGCAGGTCTCTCGGTATCACCGTCATCCCGCTCGTGCGCGGCGAGAACGCGACCGCGCAGTGCCTCGAGAAGATCCGCGAGGGTGGATACGTCGCGCTCGTGTCCGATCGCGATCTGTCGGGATCCGGGGTCCCGGTCCGTATGTTCGGGCGCACGACGAAATTCCCGCCCGGTCCAGCGGTGATGGCGCTCCGGGGCGATGTTCCCCTGATCCCGGCCTGCATATATCAGGTCCCCGAGGGCGGCAGGTGGCACGCATGGGTTATGGACCCGATCAACGGCGACGTCACCGGCGAGACGCCGTCTAACGTCGCAACACTCACCCAAAGGATCGCCGAGGCATTCGAGCGGATGATCGCGCGGGACCCCGCGCAGTGGCACGCGTTCCAGCGGATGTGGCTTGATGCGGAGGCCGAGCGACCGGCGGGGAACGCAGGTTTAAGCGTGCCGTGAAGATCCTGATCGTCTGCCCGTACTCGTGGTCGACGCCGGGCGGGGTCGGCGCGCACGTGGCGAACCTCTCCGCGGCATTGCGTGTACGCGGCCATGAGGTCCGCGTGATCGCCCCCGCCGAACGAGACGTCGAGCCCGGCGTCGTCTCGGTCGGGCGCAGCTTCCCGATTCCGTACAACGGCTCCGTCGCACGTCTGGCGTTCGGACCGCGCGTGGCGGGACGCATCCGCGTGGCGCTGCGACGCGCGCGCCCGGACGTCGTGCACGTGCACGAGCCGTTCGCGCCGAGCGTGGGCCTCCTCACGCTGCTGAACACGCGGCGGCCGGTCGTGGCCACATTCCACGCGGCGATCGCGCGCTCGCGCGCCTACCGCGTCGCGGCGCCGGCGCTGCGCCCGCTGTACCGGCGGCTCGCCGGGCGCATCGCCGTCTCCGAGGAAGCGCGGCGCACCGTCGGCGCCTTCTTCGGCGACGGCCTGCGGGTGATCCCGAACGGCGTCGACTGGCCGCGGTACGCGAGCCTCCCCCCTCCCGAAGGATCGCTCGTCCTTTTCATCGGACGGATGGAACGCCGGAAGGGAGCCGCCGTACTCGTGGACGCCCTCGCCCGCCTGCGCGAGCGCGTGCCGTCCGCCGAGCTGCTCCTCGTCGGCGAGGGGCCTGAGCGGCGCGCAGTCGAGGAGGCCGTTCCGGGCGCGCTGCGCGACGTCGTGATCTTCGCCGGCCGCGTCGATCCCGCCGAACTGCCGGAGGTCTTCAAGCGCGCGGCGGTCGTGTGCGCGCCGTCGCTCGGCGGCGAGAGCTTCGGCATCGTGCTCCTCGAAGCGATGTCGGCCGGCCGTCCGGTCGTCGCATCCTCGATCCCCGGATACGCGGCGGTCGCGCGCGACGGCGTCGACGGCATCCTCGTCCCGCCGGGCGACGCCGCCGGGCTCGCGTCGGCTCTCGCAGACCTCCTCACCGATCCCGATCGCGCTCGCGCGATGGGCGAGGCCGGCCGCGAGCGCGCGCGCCGGTACGACTGGCCGACGGTCGCGGCCGAGGTCGAAGAGGTATACGAGGAAGCGGTGAACTCCGCGCCGCGACGGCGCCGCGGGAAAGTGCGTTGACGCCCCTTGCCGCCGACCCTACGATGACCTCCGCATGATCGCGGTTTGGATCATCATCGGCGTCGTGGTGCTCCTCCTTCTGTGGGGCATCGCCACCTACAACCGCCTCGTCCGCAATCGCAATCAGATCGACAACGCGTGGTCGCAGATCGACGTCCAGCTGCGCCGCCGGTACGACCTCATCCCGAACCTCGTCAACACCGTCAAGGGCTACGCCGCCCACGAGAAGCAGATCTTCGAAAACGTCGCGGCGGCGCGCTCGGCCGGGATCAACGCGAAGACGGTGGGGGAGCAGGCGCAAGCCGAGAACCAGATCACCCAGGCCCTGCGTCAGCTGTTCGCCGTCGTTGAGAACTACCCCGACCTAAAGGCCAACGAGAACTTCCTGGCACTGCAGGAAGAGCTCACCGGAACCGAGGGGCGCATCGCCTTCGCGCGACAGTTCTACAACGACCAGGTGCTCGGCTATAACAACGTGGTCCAGCAGTTCCCGTCGAACATGATCGCGGGGATCGGCAACTTCAAGCTGCGAGAGTTCTTCGAGATCGAAGAAGCAGCCGCCGGGCCCGTCCAGGTCCAGTTCTAAGGGTCGTCCCCCGGCATTCAGCGCGCAGCCGCGCGCGCCGACGATATCTGTATGGACCCTTGTCGTGTCTGCGGCGCGCGCCTGTACGACGGCGCGACCTTCTGCGCCCGCTGTCACACCCCCCTCCGGCCGAGCGACGAGCAGGTCACCGATCTTCTCCGCGAAGTGGACGCCGCCGGCGGGAGGTGGCAGGAACCGCGCACGCCGGCGCCGCGCTGGCAGCCGGACGTACGTCACACGGCACCGCCTCCCCCCGTGATCGAGTCCCGCGTGCGCAAGAGCGTGCTCACGTTCGGGCTCGGAGGACGCATCGCGATCACGGTGGCGGTCCTCGCCGTTGTTCTATCGGTCTTCGTCTACAGCGGATCGCCCGGATCGGCATTCGTCCTGGCCATCGCGTCGGCGTGGGTTCTCAAAGACACCTGGAAGAAGGCGCGGATTCGGATACGGTAGGGCCCGCACATGTGGGACCTCTATCGCAAGAACACGCGGCGCTCTTGGCTGCTCGTCGCCGGCTTCGTCCTCATCGTTCTCGCGCTCGGATACGGGCTCGCGTACCTGTTCGATCCGGCGTTCGGCATCAGTGGTCTCGGAATCGCTGCGATCATCTCGATCTTCATGACCTGGCTCTCGTATCGCCACGGCGACAGGGTCGTTCTCGCCGTCAGCCGCGCTCGCGAGGTGACGCACGACCAAGAACCGCGCCTGCACAACATCGTCGAGGGTCTCTGCATCGCGGCGGGCTTACCCAAACCGCGCGTGTACGTCGTCGAGGACCAGGCGCCGAACGCGTTCGCGACCGGCCGTGATCCGCAGCATTCGTCGATCGCGGTGACGCGCGGCCTGCTCGAGAAGATGAACCGCGTCGAGCTCGAGGGTGTCATCGGACACGAGCTCGCGCACGTCAAGAACCGGGACACGCTCGTGATGGCGATCGCGGCGACGCTGCTGGGGATCGTCGTGCTGGTCAGCGACTGGACGCTGCGCGCGATGTTCTGGGGGATGGGCGGACGCCGGCGCGGCGGGGGCGACCGCGGCGGCGAGGCCGGCGCGGCCATCTTCGCGGTCGTCGGTTTGGCGCTCGCGATCCTGATGCCGATCATCGCGCAGATCCTGCGCGCGACGATCAGCCGGCAGCGCGAGTCCCTCGCCGACGTGTCCGGCGTGCGCTACACGCGGTATCCGCCGGGCCTCATCTCCGCGCTCGAGAAGCTGCGCGACGACCAGACCGTCGTACGTTCGGCGTCGCGGGCGACGGCCGCGCTGTGGATCGAGTCGCCGCTGCAACGCGGCAGCGGCTTCTTCGGGTGGCTCAACCGCCTCTTCGACACACACCCGCCGCTCGACGAACGCATCCGCGTTCTCAAGGAGCTGTGAGCGAAAGTCATTCCGGCTCCGCCGTTCTTGCGACGATGAAACAGCTATAGGCTGTTCGAGCGTCGCAAGAAATCAGCAGAAGCGGGCTAAGAGCCCGCGCTATCATGACTTTTCGAGACTGGATCCCTTCACGTTCTTAGGAGGCAGCCGTGGCGGAGGAGCGGGGAACCGTCCGCGTGAAGCGCGGGCTCGCCGAGATGCTTAAGGGTGGCGTCATCATGGACGTCACGACGGCAGAGCAAGCCAAGATCGCCGAGGACGCCGGCGCCTGTTCGGTCATGGCTCTCGAGCGCGTGCCCGCCGACATCCGCCGTGAGGGCGGCGTCGCGCGCATGGCCGACCTGGCGAAGATCGAGGAGATCATGGTCGCCGTTTCGATCCCGGTCATGGCGAAGGTGCGGATCGGTCACTTCGTCGAGGCGCAGATCCTCCAGTCCGTCGGCGTCGACTACATCGACGAGAGCGAGGTGCTGACCCCGGCCGATGAGGCGTACCACGTCAACAAGTGGGACTTCACCGTGCCGTTCGTCTGCGGGGCGACGAACCTCGGCGAGGCGCTGCGAAGGATCGGCGAAGGCGCGGCCATGATCCGCTCCAAAGGTGAGGCCGGTACCGGGAACATCGTCGAAGCCGTCCGTCACCTCCGTTCGATCATCGGGGAGATGCGCCGCCTCAACGGTCTGCCCGGCGAGGAGCTCATGACCGCCGCGAAAGAGCTCCGCGCTCCGTACGAGCTCGTGCGCGAGGTCGCCGA
>JBIOTQ010000006.1:0-2776 GCA_044866075.1 Actinomycetota bacterium
AAGCATGCGCAACCCCGAGGAAGGTCAGCGGGGGAACGTCGCGCCTTTCGTCGTGAACGTCGACGGAACGATTCGTGCCGGGGGCACTCTGTGATGTCTCGGGACATCGTGGACGGATGTCTCGGGACATCGTACGGCTCGCTGCACTTTTCGTGATCGCCAACACTGGACGAGCTTGTCCTCAATCTCCTCACCACGCAGCCGGTCCTGCGGACACTCTTGCGTCCCGTAGCGGTGACGCGAGAAGCAGACGTAGTACGGGTAGCGATACTTGTTGCCCTTCGCCGCGGCGCCGATGAATTTCTTTCCGCATCGGTCGCACACCATCAGACCTGTGAGCACCCACCGCCCTTCTTCCTTTCGAGCAGTATCGCCATTGCGCGTTAACGGCTCGTCACTGCCGGGCTCCGCTGGTGTCGGACGGCGGAAGCCCGATCACCGGCTCGCACTCGGGTTTCCCGCTTAGGATCCTGCGCGGTTTCCGCCGGGCGTATGCGCCGAACGGCCTGCACGCCACAGGCTGGGTGACTGTCCGTGTGCTCGTTTGAACGCCCGGCTGAACGCCTCCTCTGAGTCGTATCCGACGCGTCTCGCGATCGCAGCGACCGTGACTTCCGTCGTGGCGAGGAGGTCTTGGGCCACGCGCATGCGCCACTCGTTGACGTACCGGATCGGCGAGAGTCCAAGGACGGTCCGGAAGCGCTCGTCCAGAGACGACCGGGAAACGGCTGCCTCCTTGGCGAGATCGTCAACCGTCCACTTGCGTTCGGGAGCCGTGTGGATGGCCTTCATGGCCGGGGCGAGCATCGGATCCCGCAGTCCCCGCGAGCCATCCTCGCTCGGACGCGGGGGCAGTGGCGAGGTGCAAACGCAAGACCTCGATGAGCAGCATCTCGGGCAGCTTTGTCGTCCGGATCCCACCGCCCCCCGACGTTTCCTCGAGGGCATACTCGATGCTGGCGTCGAACCACGCCCGCGCCGACCCGGGCGGCGGCCGCACCACGAACGCCGGGGGGAACACCTTCAGGGCCGGATCGAACAGCGGATCTTCGGAGTACAGGCATCCGCAGACGATCTCCGTTCGCGACCCGCCTTCGCCGTAACGAACGATGGGCATCTCCGTCCACGGCGGCGGTGGGACGACGCTCATGATCGAGACGGGCTCTACCGGCTCGGCGCCTCCCATCCCGAATGCATCGCCGTACGGAAGCACGATCACCTCACCACCGTTGGCCCAGTAACGCTCGCCGTCGGGCGTCGAGACCCAGCAGCGTCCGGACGCGACAACGTGGAACAGGATGAGGCGTTCGGCACCGGGATGCATCATCGCTGCGAAGAGAGGACCGCCTTGGTCGGCTAAGGCCCAGCGCTCGCTGTACTCGGCCCGGAGAAAGATCGCGCCTTCGAGGCGAAGGCGCTCCAACGCTTCGCCCAGCGGCTCGACCGGAACGTTCGTGGCTTCGTTCATCGCGCGCCCAACTGTGGCGTTTCGATCAGCCCTGCCGGTTTACCAGTCATGGCCACCTGTCCCACCCCACGCTGATACTGCTCGCGGCAAGTATGAACGGCAGGCAGAGGCAGAGTCCAACGAAGGAGGTGCGGGATGTACGTAGTCGTGCAGCATCGGTTCACGAACCCACCGGTGGCGTTCTCGCGGGGCGAGAAGCTGATCAAGAACGAGGGAGCGCCCGCCGGCGCGCATGGCCTGCAGTTCTACCCGGCTCGCGACGGTTCGGGTGCGACCTGTCTCTGGGAGGCATCGTCGGCGGAGTTGATCCAGCAGTACGTGGACACCACGCTCGGAGACGCCAGCGTGAACACGGTCTACGAGGTCGACGACGCGCAGGCGTTCGCGCAGCAACCGTCGGGTATCCGCGAGTCCGCTGCGATCGGAGCACAGAAGCTCTCGAACATCACCAAGGAAGACCCAGCCGGTCCTCCTCGGTGCCATCAGCGCAAGAAGGGAGAAGGCAATGAGCACGCCAACCCCAGAGGTTTCATTCAAGAAGTACGGTGGCAACGCGGCTGAGAACTACGAACGGTATTTCGTCCCGACAATCGGAACGGCCTGGGCGATCGCACTGCTCGACGCAGCCGAATTGCAGTCGGGCGAGCGCGTCCTCGACATCGCGTGCGGCACGGGTGTCGTGACGCGGCTGGCAGCCGAACGAGTTGGTCCGAAAGGCACCGTCGCCGGGCTCGACATCAATCCTGCCATGCTGGCGGTCGCGCGCTCGGTGCCTTCGTCGGCCGCTTCGATCTCCTGGCACGAGGCAAGCGCGGAGTCGGTGCCGCTCCCCGACGAGTCCTTCGACATAGCAGTCAGTTCGCTCGGCGTGCAGTTCGTGCCCGACAAGGCGTCGGCGCTGAGCGAGATGCATCGCGTTCTTTCTCCCGGTGGGCGCCTCGCCATCGCAACGGTCGGACCGACGCCGCCACTATTCGCGATCCTCGAGCAGGCGCTCGCGCGCCACGTCAAGCCCGAGGCGGCCGGCTTCGTGCGCGCGGTGTTCTCGCTCTACGACCCGCAGGAGATCGAGAAGCTGACGACCGGAGCCGGATTCCGCGAGACCGAAGTGCGGTCGAAGGCGGTATCGGTCCCGCTCACTGCGCCCGCGGATTTCCTCTGGCAATACATCCACAGCACGCCGTTGGCCCCGGCCGTCGCACAGGTCGACGATGAAGCTCGCGCCGCCTTGGAGCGCGACGTCGTCGCCGGATGGCGCTCGTTCGTGCAGGACGGGACGCTCGTGTTCGAGGCAAACGTCATCCTGAC
>JBIOTQ010000007.1:0-3998 GCA_044866075.1 Actinomycetota bacterium
CGGGGTCCATTCGATATGGGACAGCAGCGTTACGACCAAAGATCGCGTTACGAATCTTGCGTTCAGGCGACGGGGCCAGGGTCAAGGGATTCTCCACGTCGCCATCGAGTCCGTGCGGCAGTCGGTACTTGTCGCACATTTCCTGGCTCGGCTTGTACGACCGCAGCGCGTTGATGACGGTCTGGGGGCTCCCGAACCACAACGAGTCGGTCCCCCAGACAACGCGCTTCGGGCCGACATAATAGATGAGCTTCAGCAGCATGTGCCCAGCGGCCTCGAGGTCGTTGAAGACACTCGACCACGCGGAGCCGATCTCCGCATACACGTTCGGGACGTTTCCATGCTGATCGTCATCGCCGTCACCGTCCCTGCCGGCGAGGCCAGGGGTCCCGCCCGGGGCGAAGTGCCGTGCCGACCACCCGTTCTCGCGCAAGCTCTTCACGAGCGAGTTCGTACCGAGCTTGGCCGAGTCCCAGTTCTCGTCACCGGGATACTCACCGTCGCCGTCCTCGAACTGCATCGACAGCTGTGAGGTACCACCGGTGTACCCAGAGTGGTACACGATGATGTTGAGGCCGTCCTCGTAGAACCTTTTAGCGACGACGCCCACGTCTCTCGGCGAGGCGGCTCGCTGGTCGAACGCCGGCAGTGCGAACCCTTTGTGGCAACAGATGATTTTCGGAATCGGGTTGGCGTTGTTCTTCGTTCGGTCCCCAATCTCGACTACCTTCTGGCAGAACTGCAACCCGACGCGGTCGTCGAGGAACCAGCCGCTCGCGTAGGGGATGTCGCCCCAGGGTGTGTAGACCTTCCACGCGCGCAGGATCTTCGCGTACTCACCTGCTGCGGCGTCCATCCGATCGAACTCTTGCCGCATGAACGCCGGGTCGGGGCCGTCCTCGAGGGTCGTCGTTCCGGCTGAGCCGTAGTTCGGCATTACGAACGCATGCATGACCATCCGGTTGGATTGCGTCAGTTCCTCATTGACGCGTGTGACGGTCGCCGCTGCTATCTGCGTCGGCAGCGGGTTCATCTCGACCGACGAGGGTACGGCCGATAACACAGACGCGTTCGTCGCAGAGTCGAGGAAGATCTCCTTTAGGTAGTAATACTGAGAAAGGTACTCGATCGGGTCGACCTCGCGGTTCATGTCGTACTTGTGACGGCTCAGCCCCGGGATCGGCGACGACTGCGACCAGATCGCCGCGAAGAACGCCTCCATCGCGGGATTGGTGATGCGCCACTGGCCCGCCGAATCGACATGGTGCGTCTGGATGTCGAAGATCCACTCCCCCGGAAGGTTCTGAAGCTGATACAGGTACGCACCGTCATCGGCGAGCGCGTCCGCGCAGGCCGGTTGGCCAAGCGCGTTCGCGTAGTACCCGAACCTCGTGCCGCGGATCTGATTGATCGCCCAGAACCCGATCGTCCATGCGGCGGCTGTGCGGAGGAACTGCCGGCGCGGCATCCCCATTTTCTTCGCCCACCGGTCCGACTCGTCGCGCTCGAGGCGCATGATCGCGCGTTGCGCGTCGGTGGGCGGCAGCGGGATGAACTCGCCGTTCGAGTTCGGCATCACGTCGACCGGCAGATTCTCGGGTAGATCGGGCCAGGAGCGTTTCCAGCGGATCATGCGTCCCCTTCGGTTAGTACGCCGGCATCATTGGACGATCAGACTTCCGTGCATCTTCAGATGGATCGAGCAGTGGAACCGATACGTCGCCGGCACGACGATCAATGCGACTCCGTTGATCGGAGCCTTCTTGCCGACGCCGATGAGCACCGACGAGAACCAGCCCGGGACGTCAGAGACCACGTCGTGAGCCGCGAGGTCGAGGTTGTGGAACACCGGCGTGCTGCCCATGTTGACACGGACGGTTGAGGTTCCGTAGCCCGCGTACGCGGAGCCGGGGATCGCCACGACGTGGGCGAGGGTCACCGGCGACGCGACACCGCCCGCGGACAGGATCGTCGCTAGCGCTCCGGCGGCGAGTGCGATCTTAACGGTCGTCCTCTTTCGCATCGCGGCTTCCTTCGTCATTCGTTCACGACCTGGAACGCGCCACGCATGAACGGATGGATCCGGCAGAAGAGCGAGTACGTTCCGACCTCGCTCGGCGTGAAGTCCCAATAGAGGCCGTCCCTCAACGCCTCGTCCGTGGACTTGTTCGGGCTCCCGAACTGGCCGCTCGCCGGCGAGAAGAACAGCCCGTAGCCGATCTCGGTCGAGTCGAAGTCCATCGGGTCCCGTAACCCGCCGCCGTTGGCGATGGGGAAGGCGATGCCCGTGGGTCCCGAACACGGCTCCTTACATCGAGTCCAGGTGTGCCAGATATCGAGCGGCGAATCCACGTTCCACAAGCGAACCGGTTTGCCGACCTCCAGCTGCGGGATCCCCGTCGCCCCGATCACCCCGAGATCGGCGGCGCCGTACGTGAAGCCGACCGAGACGAGCTCGGTCACTTTCTGGCCGGGTTGCGCCGGGATCGGAGGGCCCTCGGGTCCGCCGTGGTTCGTCGCTTCGGCCATGTGGTCGTGCGTGACCTGTCCGCGCAGACACAGCCGCGTCGAACCGGGCGTGCACGACGGCACGTTCCAGCCGGCCGTGCCTTTCGCGAGGGTCGGAAGCCCGGGGTCGATGGTGACGTTGGGATCGAACGGATCGACGCCGGGCCCGCCGTGCAGGGCGTCCGTGCGTTCGGTCGCCTTCGGCGCGACGAGCGCGACGACGATGCCCATGTTCTCGTACCAAGACGCCTGCTGTGCGTCGTAAACGGCGTTCAGCCGGAGGATGTCGCCCTTTTCGATCTTGACCTTCCATCCGATCGTTGAGCCGGTGACGGTCATCGAGAAGTCCCACGACGTGAGCCCGTCGTGGGTACCTGCCGTGGTCGGGCTTCCGGGCTTCCAGGGCACCGCCTCGGAGAAGAAGATCGGCTTCTCCGCGCCGCCGCGGACCAGGCTCACCTCGTCGCGTATCCCGCCGGGATGAAGGTGTCCGCCGATCCCGATGAGTGTTCCTTCGAGCCCATCCTCGACCGGCCAGTCCCAACCCTTGTAGTCGTCGAGCGGTTTTCCTTGTTGAGCGGTCTCGTTCCCGTAGACGTCGTGCCGGGCGCAGTTCTGTTTCGGCCACGAGCAAACGAGGCGACCCGTTCCACCTGCCAGAGAGGCGTCTCCGAAGAGGTTCTCGTCCACGCTCCCGAAGCCGCGCTGCACGTTGAAGACGGGATTGCCGCTCGTGTCCGTCGACGGCGTTCCTTGTGGCGCCTTCACCGGAGTGCGTTGCACGTCGAGCCAGATCGGTTTCACCGGCACGATGCCGAGATCTGCCGCGTCCTCCTCGGCGATGAAGTCGACGTCGTAGGTGATCCAGACCGGACGCGGCGTCTGGATCGCGTTGTGCACCATGTAGAGGAGCAGCCACGTGTCGGCCGCGCCGACGTGCATGCCGTAGCCCGGCGGGAACGTGGCGATCGTCTTCTCCTCGCCGGCGGCGAAGAACGGTCCGCTGCCGTACTGCGGATAGACGTTCAGCCAGGTGGCGTGATGGAGGTGGATCTCCTCGATGGGCGGCGGGTTTCCGGTCACGTCGACGAGGTCCGGGCGGAAGCGGACGATGAAGCCGTCATAGGCCGGCTTCTGGATCGTGACCGGCTCGATCAGGACGTCGTTCTGGCCTGGCTTCGCCCAGATGGGCCCGAACACGAAGTGGAGCCTCTTGCACTTATCGCCGTAGCTCGTCCAGAGCTCGCGCTCGTAGTCGTTGGTCGCGGTGCACTCGCCGGCCGGGACCGGTTTCAGGAATCCGGGTTCGTACAGCGGGTGGGGAAGCGGATGGACCGGAGACGCCGCGTTCGCGATCCCCAGGGCCGCCGCAACGAAGCCCGCCATGAGGACGACTGCTCCCGCTCGTCGACGCATCGCTCCCCTCCCTTGCCGCCCAAGCCCGCAGACCGAGCGGCTCTTTAGCCAGACCAGCAGTCGCACGCGGGGAA
>JBIOTQ010000008.1:0-34945 GCA_044866075.1 Actinomycetota bacterium
TCCGTGGTCGTGGAGGATCGCGTGACGAAGGGCTGGTGCCCGGTCCACGATCGCATCGTCGAGGGCCGCGATGGAACCTGCCCCGAGTGCGGAACGCCTCTCGTCGATCTGACGGCGCGGCCGCGCCATGAAGCGGAAGCGCGTCTCGTCGTCGAGCAGGAGGCACCCGAACCCGAACCGGAACCCATCGCGGTCGAGATTCCTCCGGCGACCGAGACATCGCTGTGGCCGGAGATCGCCCTTCCTCAACGTCTCTTCGGTCGCGAAACGATCACGATCGGACCCGTCGCGATCGCAACGGTCGTTGTGGGGGCCGTGCTCGCTGCCTTCCTGCTGGGACTCGCGATCCCGCGATCGCGCGGCACGAAAACGGAAGCTGTCGCGACGCCCCAGATGCGGGCGGACCGTCGGTTGGGTCTGGACCGGACGGGCGCTGGAGTGCGTTTGAAGCTCGAGCGATTCTCGCAACGGGGGACACGCGTGGTGCTGCGGGTGACCGTTCCGGATCAGCCGGGCGTCGACATCGGTCTGATAACGGGCGCGACGGTGGCGCCCGAGGTCGCCGGCGGAACGGTGATCGACGCCGTCCCTCTCGAGGTGCGCACGACAGTCACGGGATTCATCGCGGAAGGATCTCTGCTGGAACGCCCCGACGTGCCGATCGTGGGTGTCCGTATCCTCGCGTTGGACGTCACGATTCATGGAAGCGGACGCGCACGACTCGATCTCTCGCGCGTATGGGGAAGAGCACGGCGAGGGCCGATCGCGAGTGATCGCCGGGCCGATGTGCGTTTGAGTGGGCGAACGGCACGCGTCGTGGGTCTGGTTGGCTGGCCCGATCACCTCGAGATCCGCATCGAGAATCGTAGCGGGCACCCTGAATGGACCTACGGCGATCAGTACCGCATGGCGGCGGGGGAGGCCGAGCCCACGGACGGCGAGGTGATCAGCGTTCTCCCCGCCACGGGAGGAGGCAGCCTCCTCACGATCAGCTTCAACGACTGCGACGCATTGGGCGAACGGTGTCTTCCACGAGGGATCTCACCCGCGACGCTGATCATCGAGCCGCAGACAGCGACGATCCAGGGCGACTGGCGCTGGCAGGTCGGCTAGCGTCGCGTGCTACATTCGTCCCGGTTCGACCGGGAGGGCGCGATGGGTGAGGGCAACGGCGGCTCGGCCCAAGGATCGGCGTGGACACGGGACGAGATCACCGACGTGATCGAATCGATCCCATCGGATTTTTCGATACGACGGTTCATATAAGGATCTGGCATGAGCGTTTCGGGACTCGACCTGGCGATCGAGCGCAGTCATCAGGCCTGTACGGAGTTCGTGACGGGCAATCCGGCACCCCTCAAGGAGGCCTTTTCACATCGGGATGACGTCACCTTGGCGAACCCCTGGGGCCCTCCGGTCCGCGGATGGAAGCAGGTCGCGCAAACCATGGAACGAGCCGCAACCAACTGGCATGAAGGCATAGGCGAGGGCTTCCACCCGGTGACGAAGTATGAAAGCCGTGAGCTTGCATATACCGTCGAGATCGAGCGGTACCGGGCAAAGCTCGGCGACGGGAACGAGGTCGTCCAGGTAGCGCTGCGGGTTACGCAGGTGTATCGGCCGGAGGACGGGATCTGGAAGATCATGCACCGTCATGCGGATCCCATAACATCCGCCCGGACGGCGGAGTCTCTGATCTCGACGTAGCGGGGAGGTTCGTCGTGGCGCGAGAAAACGGCTGGTCTCTGACACCCGACGAGGTCCAGGCCATTACCGAGTCGATCCCCTCGAATTTCCCGACGGTCTACTGCTGGGACTACGAGGTCAACCGCAAGGAGCTACGCGGCCTCTACGAGCGCGCGAAGGTCGAACAGTGGAACGCGCAGACCACGCCCGACTGGTCGATCAACGTCGAGGTCACACCCGACCGCTACCCCGACGAGCGGATCCCGTTCTACGGAACCGAGTACTGGGAGCGCCTGACCGAGAAAGAGAAGCAGCAGGTGCGTCTCGGCGTGACGTCCTGGTCGCTATCGCAGTTCATGCACGGCGAGCAGGGCGCGTTGTTGGCGACCGCGAAGATCGTGAAGAGCGTGCCGAACATGGACGCCAAGTTTTACGCGGCGACGCAGGTAATGGACGAGGCCCGGCACGTCGAGGTCTACCACAAGTACCTCACCGAGAAGCTGGAGGGCTCGTGGCCGATCACACCGCCGCTGCGAACGCTGCTCGACGCGATCCTCACCGATTCGCGGTGGGACATGACGTACCTCGGGATGCAGATCCTGGTGGAGGGGCTCGCGCTCGCGGCGTTCGGGATGATCTACCAGACGACGAAAGAGCCGCTGATCAAGACGATCACTCAATACATCATGGCGGACGAGGCGCGGCACGTGGCCTTCGGGGTGATGAGCCTTCGCGACCTATACCCGGAGATGTCGGCGAGCGAACTGAAGGAGCGCGAGGAGTTCACGATCGAGGCGTGCCGCATGATGCGCGACCGCTTCGATATGGCCGAGCTCTACGAGCGGCTGGGCCTCCCCGTCAAAGAGCTCGTCGAGATCCGCATGAAATCCGAGGGCATGAAGCTCTTCCGCAACCTGCTCTTCATGAAGATCGTGCCGAACCTGCGCAAGCTGGGATTGCTGACGCCACGGGTGCGTGAAGAGTTCGCGCGCATGGACGTCCTCAAGTTCGAGAACCTCTCGTCAACCGACGAGGACGTCGCCGACCCGGCTCTTGTCGGGAGCCCGTAACCGGCGTCGCCCGCGGGGGGCCGAAGAGTGGGGGATGAGGAGATCGGCGGCGCGGCCGCCGACTCACGCATCCGAACGTTCCTGATCGCAGACGTTCGCGGCTACACACTCTTCACCCAAGAACGCGGCGACGAAGCGGCGACGAAACTCGCGGCGCGCTTCGCAGGCATCGCACGCCAGGTCGTCGAGAGACACGGCGGATCGGTCATCGAGCTCCGTGGCGACGAGGCTCTCGCCGTCTTCGACTCAGCGCGCCAAGCGATCCGCGCGGCGACGGTCCTCGCGGGGCGCTTCCTGGAGGAGACCGAAGCCGATCCGACGCTTCCGCTCCGCGTCGGCGTCGGGCTCGACGCGGGTGAGGCGGTTCCACTCGAGAGCGGCTACCGCGGGGGAGCGCTGAATCTCGCGGCGCGCCTGTGTGGGCAGGCCGGTGCCGGCGAGGTTCTCCTGAGCCAAGGAGTGATGCACCTCGCGCGCAAGGTCGAGGGGATCCGGCTGCTCGATCGCGGGCAGCTGCATCTCAAAGGGCTCGATGAGCCGGTCCACGTTTACCGTGCGGTCCCGGAACAAGGCGATCCCGCCGAAGGATTCCGCCGCTTCGCGCCGCCGCCTCCACTGCGTGGCCCGCTGGTCTTCGCGCGCAGGCATCCGTTGATCGCCGCGATCCTCGTTCTTGCGCTCGTCGCGGCAGTGGCTGTGCCGACCACGATGTTGTTGCGCGGGGCAGGCGAGAGGATCACTGGTAACGCCGTCGCCCGGATCGATACAGGTGGCCGCGCTGTGCAGGGATCGGTCGCGCTCGACTCGCGGCCGGGTGAGATCGCAGTCGGTGCCGGCGGCGTGTGGGTCACACTGCCCGATCGTGGGCAAGTGAAGAGGATCGACCCCGCGACGATGACGATCCGAAACACGATCCCTGTGGGTGCCGCGCCGGCGGGGATCGCGATCGGCGCCGGTTCGGTCTGGGTGGCCAACAGCGGCAGCGCGACGGTCTCGCGGATCAGCCCTGAACGGGAGGCCGTCATCCAGACCATCGATGTTCCGGGAGGACCCTCTGCGATCACCGTCGTTCCGAGCGGGGTATGGGTGGCGAGCACCTCGGACGACTCCGTCAGTCACATCGATCCTTCCACCGGGACCGTCATCCGATCGGTCGCAGTCGGTGACGAGCCGGTCGCCATCTCCGGCCACGCCACAGGGCTCTGGGTGGCGAACGCCGCGTCCGGTTCGGTGTCGCGCATCGATCCCAAACAAGGGCTCGAGGTCGCGCAGATACCCGTCGGCGACGGACCGGAAGGGATCGCGTCGAGTTCCTCAGGCGTGTGGGTGGCGAATGCAATTGACGGAACCGTGAGCCGGATCGATACCAAGACGCACGCCGTCCGGCAGAAGATCGACGTCGGCGGTAGTCCGAGCGCCGTCGCGCTCGAGGGACGCTTCGTGTGGGTGTCCGACGCGTCCGACGGCTCCGTGTCGCGCATCGATACCGGCTCGGGGTCTGTGTCGAGGACGATGGTCGGCGACGGCGCCGGGGGCGTGGACATCGGAGGCCACACGTTGTGGTTGTCCCTCCAGGCCGCGGAAGCGTCGCACCGGGGCGGGACCTTGAACGCGACGGCCGCGGCCGACTTGATGGACACGATCGATCCGGCAGTCGCGTACCAATATCTCTCGTGGAACATCCTGTCTCTCGTTCACGACGGCCTGGTGGGGTTCCGCCGCACCGGTGGTCTCCGAGGTACGACAATGGTCCCGAACCTCGCGACGGCGATCCCAAGACCGACGAACGATGGGAAGACGTACGCGTTCCGAATCCGGCCCGGAATCCGATACTCGGACGGGAAACGTGTCCGCGCGGCCGATTTCCGCCGCGCCATCGAGCGCGTGTTCGCGACGCCCAAGCTGGACGGAGGCCCGTCGGGGGGTACGGGGTATTACGCGGGCATCCTCGGCGCCGACGCGTGCGCGACCGGTAAACGCTGCGACCTGTCGAGGGGGATCGTCGCCGACGATGCCTCGGGCACCGTCACGTTCAACCTAACCGCCCCCGATCCGAACTTCCTGTACGCGCTCACCCTCCCCTTCGCCTCAGCGGTGCCCTCCGAGACCCCGGATACCCTCGAGCCGCAGATCCCCACGACGGGGCCGTACCAGATCGAGCCCATCACGCGCGACGCGAAGACGAGACAGATCGCTCAGGTCGTCCTCACGCGCAACGCGCGGTTCCGCTCATGGTCGCGCGTCGCGCGGCCGGACGGCTTCCCGGATCGGGTCGTGTGGCGGCTCGACTCCCAGGAACGCTTCGCGGAGCAGCAGGTGGCGGATGTCCTCGGGGGGAAGGCGGACCTCATGTGGCTCGTTCCGCCCGATCACTACGCGAGGATCGCGACTCCCAACGCCGCGCAGGTGCAGCTACGTCCGCTGCCGGGCGTCTTCTACATGGCGATGAATACGAAGATCCCTCCGTTCGACGACGCACGGGTTCGAAGGGCCGTCAACTTCGCGATCGATCGCAACGTGACCGAAGAGCTCTTCAAGGGCTTCGGCCCAACGACGTGTCAGATCCTGCCGCCGGGCTTCCCGGGACGGTCGCCGTACTGCCCGTACACCCTCAATCCAGGAGGCGCCTGGACGAAGCCGGACCTCGCGACGGCCCGCAAGCTGATCACGCAGGCCGGCGCACGTGGCGCGAACGTCACCGTTCTGACATCGAAGAGCTACTACGCCACGCTGCCACTCGTGGCCCTCGGCCGCTACATCGTCCGGGTTCTCGACAGCATCGGTCTCGACGGGACGCTCGAGGAGGTCGACGGCACAGAATATGGAGCGAGGCTTTACGGGCAGTTGCGTCGTCCCCAGATGGCGTTCGACGCATGGACCGCCGACTATCCAGCGGAACCCGGATTCATCAACGGCGTGTTGACCTGCACCGCCCCCCTGAACGCGGCGCAGTTCTGCGACCCCGCTTTGGACAAAGCGATGATCGACGCCTCGAGCGTGCAGTTCAGCGACGCGAACTCGGCCCATCGCCGCTGGGCAGCGGTCGAACACCGGATGGTGGACCTCGCTCCGTGGGTACCCCTCATCAGCCGCACTCACCCGCTCCTGCTGTCCGACCGCGTGGGAAATTTTCAGTTCAACATCTCGTGGGGTCCACTGATCGATCAGATGTGGCTGCGCTGATCCGCCTCAGCCTGTGAGCGAGAGCTCCCATAGATCGGCGAGATCGCCGGGACCCGTCGTGCCGCCGAACACGAGCAACGACGGACCCGAGACGACGGCTCCTTCCAGTGCGCCGCGACGGCGGGGTGCCGTTCCGGTTGCCCGCCGCTTCGCCCATGCCGTCCCGTCGAACGACCACACGTCGTTCAGCGCGCCGCCCGCGCCGAGCCCACCGAACACGTAGAGAATGCGCGAGGTGCCGCCGGCGGCGTAGAGGGTGCGCGGCGACGGTCCGGCGCCTTTTACCTCGGTCCAGCGCTTCGTGGTGGGATCGTAGGTCCAGGTGTCGCCGAGGAACGGCGTTCCGTCGGTCTGCCCGCCGAAGAGCACCATCTTCGTGAGCCCAGGGAGATAGACGGCGCGGTGCAGGCACCGCTTGATCGGCCGGGGTGTCGTCGACGGCGGGGTCACGTTCGCCCAGCGGCGCGTCAGCGCCCACGTGTCGTTGAATCTGCCTCCCCTAAACCCGTGGGAGATCACCATCGAGTTGGCGATCGTCGTTCCGCTCGCGCCGTAACGCGCGGACGGGGCTCTGCCGACGGAGAGCTTCTGCCACTTGCCGTGGACCGGATCGAAGGCCCACGTGTCGTTGTAGAACGTGCCGCCGTTCTGGCCGCCGAAGATCACGAGATGGCCGTCGACGAACGCCGCGCTATGCCCGAAGCGCGCTTGCGGTCCTCGCGGGAGCGGCTGCCACAGGCGGGTCGACCGCTCGTACGCCCACGCGTCGTCGAACACGCGGCCCTTCGTCTTCCCGCCGAAGAGGAAGACGATCGACCCGTCCGCGTTCGCGGTGAAGGAGTGGTGGTTGCGTGCCGTGGGGCCGCCGCTCGACGCGAGCCGGCGCCAGGCGAGAGGACGGGTGGGGGTCGTCGGCGTCGGCGTCCTTCCCGTTCCCGTCGTCGCCGGCGTGGTCGTGGGTCCGGTTTTCGGTTCGTCCGAGGAGCACCCGGCCGCGACGCCCAGCGCCGCGAGTGAAGCGACGCGCATGAACGTCCGGCGATCGACCGAGCCCGGCGACACGCGCGAAGTATAGTGCCGGACATGCCCTCCCACCTGGGTCTGAGTGACGAGCAGAACGCTCTCCTAGACCTCGTCCGTGACATCGCGCGCCGCGAGATTGCCCCCAACGCCGACGAATGGGAGCGGACCGCCACCTTCCCGCGCGCCGCGTTCGAGGCGCTGGGCAAGGCCGGGCTGCTGGGCCTCGTCTACCCGGAGGAGTACGGCGGCGGCGCACAGCCGACGTGGGTCTACCTGCTCGCACTCGAGGAGCTGGCCGCGGCGATGCTCGCCGTCGGTCTCGGGACGAGCGTACAGACGCTGACGATCTTCCCGACGCACGCGTTCGGCACGCCGGAGCAGAAAGACGCCTGGATGCCGCCGGCGTGCGCGGGGGAGTGGATCGGGTCGTACTGCCTCTCCGAACCCGGCTCCGGTTCCGATGCCGCTGCGCTGACGACCAAGGCGCAACGCGACGGCGATTCGTTCGTGATCTCCGGCCGCAAGGCGTTCGTGACGCACGGCGGCGACGCCGACTACTACATGGTGTTCGCCCGGACCGGTGACGCGGGGCCCGGCGGCATCTCGTGCATCTTCGTCCCCGCATCGACCCCCGGCGTGTCGCGTGAGAAGCTCGAACACAAGATGGGCATGCGGTCGTCGCCGACGGCGGCGATGGTGTTCGACGGCGCGCGTGTGCCGGTGACCAACGTGCTCGGCGCGGAAGGCGAAGGCTTCCGCATCGCGATGCAGGCGCTCGACGGGGGGCGGCTGGGTATTGCGGCGTGCTCGGTCGGCCTCGCGCGCTGTGCGCTCGACGCGGCGATCGCGTTCGCGTCGGAACGGCAGCAGTTCGGGCAGCCGCTGCTCAAGTTCGAGGGGCTGTCCTTCATGCTCGCCGACATGGCCACGCAGATCGAAGCGGCCCGCACGCTGACGCTGGACGCGGCGCGCCGGCGCGACGCGGGCAGGCCGTATCCGAAGCACGCCGCAATGGCGAAGCTGTTCGCGAGCGACACCGCGATGCGCGTGACGACCGACGCCGTCCAGGTCCACGGCGGCTACGGCTACGTCGAGGAGTTCCCGGTCGAGCGGTACATGCGCGAAGCGAAGGTCCTGCAGATCGTCGAGGGCACCAACCAGATCCAGCGCGTGGTCATCGGGCGCCACCTGGGGAAGCAGGAATAATCCGCAGGATTGGGGAATTGGTCATCCTGGACCTCACAGGAGGCTCGGATGACCACGATCTACGACGTCGAAGCGAAGCTGCTGGAAGGCGACCCGGTCACGATCGGCGAGTACAAGGGCAAAGCGCTCCTGATCGTCAACGTCGCGTCACGCTGCGGGTTCACGCCGCAGTACGAGGGGCTCCAGGCTCTCTACGAGCGGTACCGCGACCAGGGCTTCGAGATCCTGGGCTTCCCGTGCAACCAGTTCCTCCAGCAGGAGCCGGGTACGGAGGAAGAGATCCGCGAGTTCTGCTCGACGCGTTTCGGCGTGACGTTCCCGCTGTTCCGCAAGATCGAGGTGAACGGCGAGCAGCGTCACCCGCTGTACGAGATCCTCACCGAGAAGCCGGACACCGACGGCAACGCCGGCGACGTCCAGTGGAACTTCGAGAAGTTCCTCGTCTCGCCCGAAGGCGAGATCGTCGGCCGCTACCGAACGTCGATCACCCCGGAAGACCCGAAGCTCGTCGGAGACGTCGAGCGCGTGCTTCCCGCCTAACTACGCGGCCGCGAGCTCCGTCGTACAGAACGCGCACCGCCGCGCGTCGACCGGGATCTCCGACAAACACTCCGGGCATTTCTTCGAGGTTGGGTCTGGCGACTCTTCCTTGCGCATGCGCTGCATGAGGTGATTGAGGGGCTTCACCACGAAGAAGAACACCACGGCGGCGGTGAGTATGAATGTGATGATCGCATTGATGAACAAGCCGTATTTGAACTTGCTTCCATTTAGCAAGAAACTTAGGTCGCTGAAGCTCCGAGCTTTCCCGTTCTCATCCGTCCCGAGGATCGCTGCGATGAGCGGTGTGATGAATCCTCCAACGAGGTTAGTCACCACGGCCGTGAATGCCGCGCCCATCACGACGCCGACCGCAAGATCGACGACGTTGCCCCGCAAGACGAACTTCTTGAACTCCTGAAGCATCGCTTCTCCCTCCTCCAGCCGACGCGAGCCTTCTAACACGTCATGCCCGAGCAGGTCGAGCTTGCGTTTCTCAAGCGGACGCGCCGGGCAGCCACAAGAAGGAGGTGATCGCGCATGGGTGACGTCAAGGGTGGCGTGGTCAAGGTGATAGAGCTCGTAGGCAGTTCGCCGAACTCATTCAGCGATGCGGTACGCAACGCGGTGAAGACGGCGTCGATGACGATTCGCAACATCCGCGGGGTGGAGGTCCTTTCATCGACCGCGGAGGTCGACGGCCAAGGGAACCTGACGAACTACAAGGTCGACTGCAAGATCGCGTTCATGATCGAGAACAACGGCGATCTCGTCGGCGCCGGCGAGACCGCGGCTTCGGCAGCGCGCTAACTAATTGAGGAGTCGAGAAGGGCGCCAGCTGCAGGCCGGCGCCCTTCTGGTCTTCTACCCCTTTACGTGCGCGATCCGAGACCGCCGCGGCTCGCTTCGATCGCATCCATCTTGTTCGTCGGGGCGGTCCCTTTGATGTGGAGCAAGTTCTCGACGTCGACGACGCCCGGCGTTTTCCTGACCTCTTTCTCTAGTTTCTCAACCTGGTCTGGACGGTCCACCGTGCCGCGTAGAACGATCACGCCGTTCTCCGCGTTGACGAGGATCGATGCCGTATTGAACTCCCGTCCCCAGCCGAGGACCTCGCTGCGTACCTTCTGCGCGAGCGTTGCGTCGTCGGGATAGGGGTCCGCCGGCGAGCGATGCCTGATGCGCTGTCCGATGCCATACGCGTCGGAAGTCACCTTGCGGCCGAGACGGCCCACTTGCCGCGCGGTACCGCGCGCCCGGCCGATCGCCATGTCACGCATCTTCGCGCGTCGGCCCTTCCCTCGATCCGGATCGAAGAGGTACGCGAACGTTGCTCCCGCGAGGGCGGCACCCGCCAGGGGGGCGGCGCGCCTTTGCCAAGGCGAACCGAACTCGAACGTCGACGGGGTTTGCTCCCTGGTCCAGAAGGCCATAAGCGACACCTCCATCCTCCGTCTCTTGGGAAGGCCTACCCAAGCGGGCATGGAGCGAACCGGCAGCCCGTCCTCGCTGGTGCCGACCGCGTCCGATGTGCGAACATTGCGCGCGAGCTGGGTGAGGGGGACGAACTCATGGAAACGAAGAGGCTCAAGTCTGTTCCCTTGTTCGGGTCTTTGGCCGACAAGGAACTCAAGCAGGTCGCCCAACTGGCGGACGAGGTCGACGTCGCCGAGGGACAGCACCTCGTCGACGAGGGACGCTTCGCCCACGAGTTCTTCGTGATCGAGGACGGCTCCGCCGAGGTACAGCACGACGGCAAGACGGTCGCCACGCTTGGTCCCGGCGACTTTTTCGGTGAGATCGCCTTGATCCGGACCGACCGCCGCACCGCGTCCGTTGTGGCGAAGACGCCGATGAAGCTCATCGTGGTCTTCGGCCCGAACTTCCGGGCCATGGCGGCCGACATGCCGAGCGTCCACGACAAGATCAACGCGGCGATCGAAGAGCGCTGCAAGGACATGTAGCGCCGCTCCACCCACATCCTGGTCGCGGGCCCTCGGCGCGGTCATAATGGCGCCGGCTCGGCGTGGCCCCTCCACATTGCGGGGGCTTCCCCTCCTTCCCACGAGCGTTTCTGCAGCTCACGCGTGGGTGTCTCACCCGGGCAGTACCGTCCGGGCAGGAGGTGGGGGATGACCCTCAAGCTCGACCAGGTCTACGGGCAGGTGGCTGCGATGAGCGCCGCCCTCGCCACATCCCGCGACGAGATGACCGCGCGCCTCGAGCGCGCCGTCGGCGAGTGGGGGAGTACCTGGTCGGACCAGGATCGCGTCCGCGGCAAGATCGAGGCCGCCAAGACATCGTGGCTGCTCGCGAGGCCCCTGGAGCCGCCCGGCGCGCGTCCCCTTCCCGAGCTGTCGCCGCCGCGCTGGCGGATCCTCGCCACCGACGGATCTCAGATCGAGGTCTCGCGCCACGAGATCGCTTCATGCTTCCTCGTCAACGTCGGAGAGGTCGTGCTCGATTACGGCGACGAGCCTGGTGCGCGACTCGGCAGCGCGCCCTCCCTCTACTTCGAGCCCGGCGACCTGTATCCGATCTATGGCGACGAGGAGCGGTCCGCCGACGGCGCGGTCGTGGCCGCCGTGCGCGACACCCAGGAGTTCCACCGTCTCGCCGAGCTCGCGGCCGAGGCAGACCGTCCCGCGGTCGCCCTGGTCGACGGCACGCTGATCCTCTGGCGCGACGAGACGAACCCGCGCGGTCTCGCCGCCCTCGCTCCGGACGACGTGAAGAGGAAGCGCCTCGACGCGATGCTCGAGCTGTTCGAGGCCGGCGAGCGCGCCGGGGTCCCCGTCGTCGGCTACGTGTCGTCGCCGGGCGGCTCCGACGTCGTCAACGCGCTGAAGGTGCTGATCTGCCCTGAGGACCCCGTCGACTGCGATCGGTGCCCGTTCACGCCGCCCGACCGCCGGCCGAGCGCGGTGACCGACAAGCCATGCGACGCGGTCCTTCGTGTGACCGACGCCGCGCTGTTCAGCCGCGTTCTGAAAGCGGGGGAGCGGTCGCCGCTTTTCTGGTCGGGCGCGCCGGTGCTGCAGGCCTACGGCCGTCACCGCGTCGGGTTCTGTTACCTGGACGTGAACGACGAGATCGCGCGCCTCGAGGTCCCGGCCTACGTGGCCGAGTCTCGCGACTTGATGGAGCTCGCGCACTGGGCGGCCGCCGACCAAGCGTGCCGCGGATACGGCTACCCGGTGGCGCTCGCCGAAGCGCACGAGCAAGCGATCGTCCGATGGGCCGACCGCGAAGCCTTCTTCCGGCTCGTCGCGCAGCGCTTCGTTCGCGAGGGCCACCGCGTCGTGCTGTCGGCGAAGCAGCTGCGCAAGAGAGGAGCACTGGTGTGAGCGACGGCAACGGCGTCATCGGAGAAGTCGTCCAGGCGTCCACGACGCGCTTCCGCGCGATCGCGACGAAGGTGTTCGAGCCTCCGCGGTTCGGCTCGTTCGTGAAGGTCTCGTCGACGGTCGGCATGGTGTTCGGCGTCGTCGCGAGCGTCGAGACGGCCTCTTTCGACTCCGCGCGCCGCGCGATGGCCTTCGGGATGCCCTGGGAGCAGCTCCTGCGCGAGCAACCCCAGCTGATGGAGCTGATCCAGACGGAGTTCGAGACCGTGGTGATCGGGTACGGCGGGGAGGGTTCCCTCCACCACTACCTCCCGCCGTACCCGCCCCGGCTTCACGACTTCGCGCGGCCGTGCGAGCCGACCGAAGTCGCGGCGCTGACCGACTCTCTCGAGTTCGTCCGAACCCTCGCGGCTCTGCGCGACGCGCCCGTCCATGAGCTCGTCGCAGCGGCGATCCGCGAAGCATCGCTGGCCCGCGGCCACGACGACGCCTTCGTCGCCGAGGCGGCGCACGCGGTCGCCGAGCTCTTCAAGGACGACTACGACGTCGCGATGTCGATCGTCCGGAGACTCTCATGACGAGCGGCAACGGCCGCAAGCCTTTCCCGCGCAAGACCATCGCGCACGTCATCGAGGGTTCGCTGCTCGACGGGCTCGTCGCCCGGCTGGCCGACGACGCCGAGGTCGAGGACCTGCGCGTCGGCCGCTTCGTCGTCGTCGAGGGCGCGCGGAACCGTTTCTTCTCGAGCGTGCACGACGTGAAGCTCGAAGCGGCGAACCCGGCCGTGCTGAAGGCGCCGCCTCCCGCGCTCGATCTCGCGCGGTCGTCGCTCGCCGGGACGCAGACGTACGTGACGGTGGAATTGAAGCCCAAGCTGATGCTCGAGCGCGACGACGGCCAGGTCCATCCGGTGAAGACCATCCCCGGACACTTCTCGCGCGTCGCGGAGGCCACCGACGAGGACGTCTCCCTCGTCTTCGGCGAGCCCGGCGAGACGATGATGCGGCTCGGGTCTCCGCTCGAGATGGAGGCCGCCGTTTGCCTCGACCTCGAGCGATTCGTCGAGCGCTCGAACGGCGTCTTCGGCAAGACGGGCACCGGCAAATCGTTCCTCGTGCGGATGGTCCTCGCCGGGCTCGTGCGCAGCCGCGCCGCCGTGAACCTCGTGTTCGACATGCACAACGAGTACGGCTGGGAGTCCTACGACGAGGACACCCGCCAGGCCGCGCCCAGCCTGAAGCAAGCGTTCGATTCCGAGGTCCTGATCTTCACGCTCGACCCCGCCTCGAGCGCGCGCCGCAGGGTGACGCCGGACTACGAGGTCCACATCGCCTTCGACGACATCGAGGTCGACGACCTCGCGCTGATCCGCGACGAGCTCCGGCTGACCGACGCCGGGTTGACGCACGCCGAAGCCTTGCAGCACCACCTCGGCCGACGCTGGCTGATCGAGTTCCTCGAGCTGTCGGGGCCGGGCGTGATGGAGGAATTCGCGAAGGACCACAACCTCCACACCGGCGCGCTGCAGAGCCTGCAACGCAACCTGCGGCGGCTGCGGAAGCTGCCGTTCCTGAAGGAGTCGGGGACGGACGACTCCGTCGAGCGGATCGTGAAGGGCTTGCTCGCCGGACGGCACGTCGTGATCGAGTTCGGCCGGCAGACCGGCAGTCTGCTCGCCTACATGCTCGTCGCCAACATCCTCACGCGCCGGATCCACGAACGTTGGTCGGTCGAGAAAGAAGCCGCGTCGGCCGACGGGCGCCGCGACCATCCGCCGCAGCTCGTGATCACGATCGAGGAGGCGCACAAGTTCCTGTCCTCCGACGTCTCGGGTCACTCGATCTTCGGAACGATCGCCCGCGAGATGCGGAAGTACAACGTCGGGCTCCTCGTCGTCGATCAGCGTCCGAGCGGGATCGACGAGGAGGTCCGCTCCCAGCTCGGAACGCGGATCATCGCCTCGCTCGACGACGACAGGGACCAGCAAGCCGCGCTGGCCGGCATGCCCGACGCCGACGCGATGCGCGTGCTGCTCAACAACCTCGAGCCGAAGAAGCAGGTGCTCCTGACCGGGTACGCCCTTCCGATGCCGATCGTGATCGACGTCGACGACTACTACCGGTTCTTCCAGGACGTCCGGCGCCGCGCGGCCGGCGTGCTGGCCGGTGCCGACCCATGGGCCGGCAGGGGAGGGGGGTCGGCCCCAGACCCATGATCCACGCATGATCCGGATCCTTCACTTCTCCGACTACCACCTGGGCTCGGACTCCTACGGCAAGCCGAACCCCGAGACCGGGATCAACCAACGGATCCACGACTTCGCCGACCGGTTCGACGAGCTGATCGGGTTCGCGCTCGGCAACGATGTCGACGTCGTCCTCTTCGCCGGCGACGCGTTCAAGAACGCACATCCGAGCCCCACCGTTCAGAAGATGCTCGCCGAACGGGTGTGGCGCCTCGCGAAGGCCGGCGTACGGGTCTTCCTCCTGGCCGGCAATCACGACCTGCCCCGCATGATCGCCAACGTCACGGCGTTCAGCGTCTACCCGGCGCTCGAGGTCGACAACGTCGTCGTCGCCGAACGCGCCGGCGTCTACACGATCGACACGGCGAAAGGGGAGCGGCTGCAGATCGCGGCGATGCCGCACTTCTGGCGGAGCGCTCTCCTGGCGCAGATCGACCGTCCGCTGAGCCCGACGCAGATCGACGATGAGATCAACGCCCTCGTCGCGAGCAAGGTTAACGCCCTCGCCGATCAGATCAACCCGAGTGTGCCGGTCGTGATGACCGCGCACCTGCACGTCGACAAGGCCAACGTGTCCACCGCGCAGGAGCTCTACGGCGTCAGCGACTTCCAGATCCCGCTGTCGAGCCTCGCCCACCGCGCGTTCCCGTACGTGGCGCTCGGGCACATCCACAAGCCGCAGACGCTCTCCGACGACTGGCGCAACGGAACCTACGCCGCCTACTCCGGCTCGCTCGAGCGCGTCGACTTCGGCGAGGAGAAGGAGCAGAAGGGCTTCTACATCGTCGACCTCGAGAACGGCCGCCTCGCCCGCGAACCGCACTTCGAGCACGAGTGCCTGAACACGCGCCGTTTCGTCACCGTGAACGCCACGCCGTCCGCCGACGCGCCGACCGAGAGCGTGCTCGGCGCCATCGCCGGCCACGCCGTCGCCGACGCGATCGTGCGCGTCCGGGTGACCGCCCCGCGCGACCTCTACGGGACGATCGACCAGGAGGCCGTGCGCCGCGCTCTAGCGCCTGCGTACGACGCGCGCGTCCAGCCGATCTACGAGCAGGAGCAGGTCTCGTTGCGCGACCCCCGCTTCCAGGGCCAGCTCTCCGAGGCCCAAGCCCTCGAGGAGTACGTGCGCTCCGAGTCGTCGTTCGCCGCCGACGCCGACGACATCCTGCGGCTCGGTCGAGAGCTCATCAACGACGTCGTGTCGGGAGCCGGTCCGTGATCCCGCTGCGGCTGCATCTCACGAACTTCCTCTCGTACCGGGAGATGCCGGAGCCGCTCGACCTCGAGACCGTCCGCCTCGCGTGCCTGTCGGGACCGAACGGCAACGGGAAGAGCGCGCTCCTCGACGCCATCACCTGGTCGCTGTGGGGCAAAGCACGCGGGTGCGAGAGCGGGCAGGACCAGGAACGCTTGATCCGCGACGGCGCCGACGCGATGAGCGTCGAGTTCACGTTCGCCCTCGAGGGCCAGACGTTCCGTGTCGTACGCACGCGATGGCGGACCGGGAAGGGCGACATCGGTTTCAGTGTTCAGGCGGCCGACGGGTCGTGGACGGACATGGCGGGGGAGGGGAAGAAGGACACGCAGGCGCGCATCAGCGAACGCCTGCGGATGGACTACGAGACGTTCGTGGCGAGCGCATTCATCCTCCAGGGCCGCGCCGACACGTTCACGCGCCTCGAGCCGCGCGAGCGCAAGGACGTGCTGGCGAAGATCCTCGGCCTCGAGGTCTACGAGCGCCTCGCCGACCAGGCACGCGCCAAAAAGAAGGAGGCGCAAGCCGACGCGGATGCACACGCACGCGCGCTGGACCGCCTGGAGCGCGACCTCGCCGAACGCGAAGACCTCGAACGCCGCACGGCCGAGGCGACGGAGGCCTTGACCCGCGCCGAAGCGGACCGCGCGGCGGCGGACGACGTGCTCACAACGTTGCGGTCGAGGCTCGCGGAGCTGCAGGCCGTCGAGGCGACCGCCCGCGAGACCGAGAAACGACGCGACGACGCGGCGGCCGCGCTCGCCGATGAGGACGCCGAGATCGCGCGTCTCAGAGAGCGCGAGACCGAGCTCGCTGAGGCGGTCACGGTCGACGAAGACGCTCGCGCTGTAGCGGCCTCCGTGCCGGAGCTCGAGCGCCAGGACGCCCGTCTCACCGAGGCCCGCTCGCGCCACGACGAGTTGACCGCCGAGGCGGCGTCGCTCGCGGCGCGCTTGGGTGAGGAACGCTCCCGCCTGGATGCCGAACGCATCGGCCACGAGCGCACGGCGGGGCGCCTCGAGAAGGAGCTCGGCGCCGAGAACGACGCGCGGGAACTGCTCGAGCGCGCGCGCGCTCAAATCGCCGCGACAGACGAGGCCGCCGCAGAACGCGAGCGGCTGCTCGCGCGGCGGACCGAGATCCGGGAACGCCGGGCGGCGCTGGACGCCGAGCAGCAAGCCCGCGCGATGGAACGCGCCGAGATCGACGAGAAGGTCGCGCTGCTGTCGACCGGCGGCGGCGGGTGCCCGTTGTGCGGGCAGAGCCTCACACCCCTGCACCGCAGGGAGGTCAAAGCGTCCTTCACAGCCCGGCTGCGCGCCCTCACGGCAGCGGATCGCGCGGCGGCGAAGGAAACGAAAACACTCGAGACGGAGCTCGCGAAGGTCGACGCCCGCGGTAAGGAGCTCAAGCTCGCACTCGAGCAGCGCGAGAAGATCGCCGCGCAAGCCGCGGCTCTCGAGCAACAACTCGTACGTCTCGGGACCGCGCGCGGCGAACTCGACGCGGCGCGCCGCGCGGCCGCCGAGATCGCCGCACGGCTCACGGCCGACGACTACGCCGTCCCCGAACGAGAGAAGCTCGCCCGCGTGCGTGAGGAGCTGGCGGCGGTCGGGTTCGATGCGAAGGCGTATCAGACGTTCCAAAAAACACTGGAGAGCGCGCGTCGCGCCGAGCGCGCGATCGCCGCGGCGCGGGAAGCAGCCGCGGCACTCGATGCCTGCGGCAAGCAGATCACGTCCGCGACCGACCGCGCCGAACGCGCGCGCGCGGCGATCGCGGTCGCGACCAAGGACCTGGCGGCGATGCGGGAGAAGCTCGTGGAATTGCCGGCCTTGCGGGAACAGCAGACCAGGGCCGAGCGGACCCGTGCCGCCGCTCAAACTGCGGTCGACGAGACCGGCCGCGCTCTCGCGACCAGCACGCACGCTCTCGAGGTTCTCCAGCGTGAAGAGGCGGCCGCCGTCGAGGAGAAGCAAGCGGTCGCCGCGGCGAAACGACTCGCCCGCCTTTATGAGAAGCTCGTCAAAGCGTTCGGCCGCGACGGGATCCCCGCCCGGATCATCGGCAACGCCATCCCGGACCTCGGCCAGGAGGCCAACCGCCTGCTGGCCCTGCTGTCCGACGGCCAGTTCACGATCTCGATCGATCCCATCCGCGAGACCAAGGGCGGCAAGCTCAAGGAGACGCTCGAGATCAGCGTCTACGACGCCAGCGGGAAACGCCCGTACGAGATGTACTCAGGGGGCGAACGCCTCCGGATCGACTTCGCGTTGCGCGTGGCTTTGTCACACCTCCTCGCCACCCGCGCCGGCGCCCGACTCGAGACCCTCGTGATCGACGAGGGTTTCGGGAGCCAAGACACCGAGGGCCGGCTGCGGCTCCTCGAAGCGGTGATGCGGGTCCGGACCGAGTTCCGGACCGTTCTGGTCATCACCCATATCGAGGAGCTGAAGGAACATTTCCCGGTCCGCATCGAGGTCGTGAAAGACGCCGTGAAGGGCTCCTTGGTGTCCGTGGTCTGAACTGGGAATATCCGGGGGCGATGAAGCGTTGCGGCGACTCCTGGCCTGCGTTATAAAGCGCGGGCCTCGACCCGAACGATAGGAGAGCCGTGCGCGACGAAGAAGAAGAGAACGTAGGCGAGACCAGTCTCGAGGAGCTGCTCGCCCGGCGCGCCGAGGACAAGCCCGGGGAGGAGGAGGACGAGTCCGTCCTCGACCTGGCGCGGGGCGAGGAGCGGGCGGAGACGCTCGCGATCAAGGTCCTTCCCCAGCAATCCAACGAATTCACATGCCGGAACTGCTTCCTCGTGAAGCACAAGAGCCAGCTGGCCGACAAGAAGAAGATGATCTGCCGGGACTGCGCGGGGTAAAGAACCCCAACATCTCCCGACCGGCGCGGAGGACGGACTGAACCCCGACGCCTGGCGCCTCCGGCTCCGCCTGCTCTTCGCCCTCGTCTCCGGGGGCCTGGCGTTCCTCGCGCTCCCTCCGCTCGATATCGGCTGGGCGAGCTACGGCGCCCTCATCCCGCTGCTTCTCGCGCTGCGCGGCGCGCGGGGCCGCGCCGGATTCCTCGTCGGTCTGGTTTTCGGCCTCGCCTACCTCGGCCCGCTCGTGTGGTGGATCTCGCTCTTCGGGTACCTCCCGTGGAGCGTCCTCGTCGTCTCGCAGGCGCTCTTCTACGCGATGTTCGGATGGTTCGCGGCGTGGGCGTCGAAAGGCGCGGTGGGGCGTCTCGCGGCGACGCCGCTGCTCTTCGCCGCGCTCGAGGTCGCACGGGCGCGGTGGCCGCTCGGCGGCTTCGCGTGGGGGGATCTGGGGTACGCGCAGCACGACGCGCTCCCGTTGCTCCCGCTCGCGCGCGCCGGCGGCGTGCACGCGATCACGTTGGCGCTCGTGTTCGTCAACGCGGGCGCGGCGGAGGTTCTCGCCGTGGGACGGGTGTGGCGGCGCGCCCTCGCGCTGGCCGTCGCCGGGGGAGTGGCGGTCGGGCCGATGTGGCTCCCGCTGGGGCTCGCCGGCCCTCGGGCGGGGGAGCTCGACGTCGCTCTGATTCAGGGGAACGTGCCGGAGCGGAGGTTCACAGACTTCGCGTCGCGCACGGGACGGACCGGTCCCGAAGATCTCACGATCATCGAGAACCACATCCGGCTGACGGACCAGCTTGCGTCGAGCCCGCCGAACCTGGTGGTGTGGCCGGAGAACGCGATCGATCGCGACCCGCTCGCGGATCCCGACATCGGCCTGCGGATCGAAGACGTGGTGCGGAGGGTCGGCGCCCCTCTGATCGCCGGCGCGATCCTCGATGTCAGGGACCAGCCCGACCGGTTCATCAACTCCAACCTTCTCTTCGGCAGCACCGGCCCGGTGACCGCCCGCTACGACAAGATCCACCTGGTTCCGTTCGGCGAGTACGTACCCTGGCCGCGGCTGCGCCGATACATCAAGGCGCTGGAGCAGATCCCTCAGGACGGCCTGCCCGGGCACCGGACCGAGCCCTTCGACATCGGTTCCGCCAAGGTGGGGTCGGTGATCTGTTTCGAGTCGACGTACTCGAACTTCGTGCGCAAGTTCGTGGAAGAGGGCGCGCAGCTTCTCGTCGTCACGACGAACAACGCATCCTTCCGCCGTAGCCCGGCGGCCCGGCAGCACGTCGCGATGAGCCAGCTGCGCGCCGTCGAGGAAGGACGCTACGTGATGCACGCCGCGATCTCCGGCATCACGGCGGTGATCGATGCGAAGGGTCGTATCCGGCAGGAGACGCGTCTCTTCACACCCGCCGTCGTGCGCGCGACCGTTCCGCTCGCGAACGGCAAGACGCCGTACGCCAGGTTCGGTGAGGCGATAGAGCTCGGGCTGATGGGGCTCGGCGTCGTCGCCGCCGTCGCCACCATGGCGCGCATGGTCGCCCGCCGCCGCGAGCGCAGGTACTCCGAGGCGGAGGTCGAGCTCTGGGGGGGCGAGGACGTGATGCGCCGGGTCATCACGGAACGCGAAAAGGTCGACCGCGAGATCGCGGAGCGCATCGCATCGCGGCACGAACCGCCGTCGGGGGAAGACGAGGAACCGGTGCAGTGAGGGCGCTCGTCGTCCTGCCGACCTACAACGAGGCGGGCACGATCCGGACGGTCGTCGAGGGCGTTCTTGCGTCCTCAAGGGACGTCGATGTGCTCGTCGTCGACGACAACTCGCCCGACGGGACGGGCGCGATCGCGGACCGGCTCGCGGCCGAGAACGCCCGCGTCCGGGTCCTGCATCGCCCGGGGAAAGGCGGTCTCGGGCCCGCGTACATCGCGGGGTTCGGCCAGGGGCTCGCCCGCGATTACGACGCGCTGATCGAGATGGACAGCGACCTGTCGCACGATCCCGAAGACGTCGCTCGTCTGCTCGCGGCTGCGGCCGACCACGACCTGGTGATCGGCTCCCGGTATGTCCCCGGCGGCGCGACGCGTAACTGGAGCGCATCGCGACGCGCACTTTCTCGCGCCGGCACCGCGTACGCGAAATTGGTCCTCGGACTTCCCCTGTCCGACGCGACGGGCGGCTTCCGGTGCTACCGCCGCGCGGTGGTCGAGGCGATCCCGCTGACCGACATCAGATCGCAGGGCTACGCGTTCCAGATCGAGATGGCGTGGCGCGCCTGGATCCTTGGCTTCAAAGTGGGGGAGATCCCGATCGTCTTCACCGAGCGCCGGGAGGGGGCGTCGAAGATGTCGCGAAGCATCGTCCTGGAAGCGCTGGCGAAGGTCCTCCGCTGGGGGCTCAAGAGACGCCGTCCCCCCGCCGCGCCGCACCCGAACAGCGTCGCCGTTCGCTAGAGGGAATGGAGCTCGCCCGCCGAACGTTAGGTGGGGTAAAGCCTCGGATGTGAGGCAGGGGGTGCGCCCGGGATGCCGCCGACGTCGCAGTTCGATCGACAGATCGACTCCCGGTGGTTCACGCGCTCGTCGCGGACTGTTCATCTCGAGATGCTCCTTCTCGAACGCCGTGCCGCGGAGACCAGGGATCGTGTGAACCCGCCGATCCTGGGCGGTAACGATCCGACCCTCAGAGATCTACTGTTCCGCGCCGGTGCCGCGTGGCTGATCGGGTGGGCGGCGCTCCTCAGCGTCGTGACGTGGGGCCCCCTTCGCTAGCAGGTCGCGTCACGGCGTTCTTTTTGATGGAACGCCCATAATCCTCGTTACGTAAACTTACGATGAAACCTCAGAGTGGCGCCCTCAAGGGAGCGACACTCCCCCGGCGGTCGTCCTCGTAGACTCCTCCGCATGGACGCACGCGGCCGTGTCTCAGGGCTCATCGGGGACGCCTCCGGGGCCGTGGCCGATCTCGGCGTCCTCATCCCGATCGCCACCGCGCTTATCGTGAAGAACGGGCTCGACGCGAGCACCGTCCTGGCCGGAGCCGGCGCTCTCTACGTCGTCGCGGGCCTGTACTTCAAGGTCCCCGTACCGGTTCAGCCGATCAAGGCAGCGGCCGCGATCGCCATCGCGAGGGACCTCCCCCCGGCCACGATCGCTGCCGCGGGGATCCTCCTGGGGCTGATCCTCCTGACGCTGTCCACGACCGGCGCGGCACGGCCGGTTGCTCGGTTCTTCACGCGGCCCATCGTCCGAGGGCTGCAGATGGGCGTCGGCCTGCTTCTCGTCAAGAGCGCGTTGCGCCTTCCGACGCCGCCGGTTTCGGTTACGACGTGGGCGGTCGCAGGAGGGTCCGCCGTTCTTCTCGTCTTCGCCGCGCGCAAGCGCCAGTGGCCGCTGGCGCTGGCGATCGTCGTGGGAGGCGTCCTATGGTCCCTCGCCACGCGTGCCGGCACCGTATCGCTGCGTCCGGATCTGTGGGATCCGAGTTTCGCGCGAGACGTCTTCCGCCCGTCGATCCTCTGGTCGGCTTTCACCCTGCTGGTCATCCCGCAGATACCGCTCACGTTCGGGAACGCGGTCGTCGCGCTCACCGATCTCGAGCACCGATACTTCGGGAAGAACGCTGCGCGTGTGAACCCCGTCAGCGTCGGCCTTTCCTGCGGCCTGGGGAACGTGGTCGTCGGAAGCCTCGGAGGGATGCCCCTCTGTCACGGTTCGGGGGGTCTGACCGCCCACTATCGTTCCGGCGCCCGGTCGCACCGCATGAATCTCTTGATCGGGGTGCCTCTGTTGATCCTCGGAGTGGGATTCGGCGCCACGGCCTTGTCCGCGCTCGAGCTCATCCCCATCGCGGTCCTTGCAGGTTTGCTGGCGTTCACCGGGATCATGCACGCCGTTCTCATCACCGACCTGCGCGGTTACGATCTCGCAGTTTCCATCGCGATGGGAACGGTCGGTCTTTTGACCTCGAACCTTGCCGTGTCGCTCGCGCTCGGACTCGCCCTCGTTTGGTTGCCGTCGCTCCGGCGAACGCGCGTAGGGTGAACGCGGTATGGGAGTCGTTCAAGCGCTCGAGGTGCGCGTGATCATTCCGTGAGCGGCCCCGTCCCTACCGCACGCGCGGCACGATGTTTTGGTTGATCCGGAAGACGTTCTCGGGGTCGTACGTCGTCTTCACGTCCACGAGCCGGTCGTATTTCTTCCCGCCGTACGCGGCGCGCACGCGGTCGTGCCCCTCCTCCATCAGGAAGTTGACGTAGACGCCGGACTGGAAGGGCGCCAGCTCATCGAGGAAACGTCGCGTCCACTCGGTGTGCTCCGCCGCCCCCGGATCGCCCGGCTGCCACACGCCGTTGATGTTGATGTTGTGCGCCGCGTCCCGGTGGCTGTAGGCGGTGGCGTCCTCCGCGACCGCGGCCACCGCGCCGCCGAGCTGGAAGATCACCGAGTACGACAACGGCGACGTGATCTTCAGGGAGTTCGACACGATCAGGTTGATGAGGTCGTCCTCGAGCCGCGGGAGGTCGGTCGACTTCCAGTAGTAGTGCCAGCCGTGCGGCACGGTGACGTCGAACATCGATTGATGTGCGAGCCACGGCTTGCGCGCCACCAGATCGATCAGCGGCGAACCGAAGCGGCGGAGCGGAGCGAGGAATCGCTCGCCGTCGTCCGGGTCGTCGATCCAGCAGTTCGCGACACTGATCACGAGCCGCCCGTGCAGCTCGGCAGGCAGGAACGGCACGGTGGGCGCGCGGCGCAAGTTGACGATAGACCCGTACGCGAGCGGCGCGTCCTCGATGAAATCGCGGTAGAAACGCAGCACGTCGGGCGCGTCCTCCATCGCCCAATAAACGGGTCCCGCGAGCACCGTCGGTCCGACAGGCGCCGCGCGGAATTCGAACGAGGTCACCACGCCGAAGTTCCCGCCGCCGCCGCGGATGGCCCAGAAGAGATCGGGGTTCTCGTCCTCGCCCGCTCGCACCACCGCGCCGTCCGCCGTCACGACGTCGGCGGACAAAAGGTTGTCGATCGATAACCCGTGCTTGCGCATGATCCATCCGATCCCTCCACCGAGCGTCAAGCCACCCACGCCGGTGTGGGTGACCACGCCGGACGGTATGGCCAGCCCGTGCAACTGCGTGTCGTTGTCGACGTCTCCGAGCAACGCGCCGCCCTGGACGCGAACGGTTCGGTTCGCGGGGTCCGTTCGCACACCGCGCATCAACGACAGATCGACGACAAGCCCATCATCGACGAGCGCGAGCCCGGCGATGTTGTGACCGCCCCCCCGGACCGACAAGGTCATCCCCTTCTCGCGTGCGTGGCGCAGCGCGGCGACGACGTCCGACGTGCCGAGACAGCGCGCGATCACGGCCGGCCGTCGATCGATGGCGCCGTTCCATACGGCCCGCGCCTCGGCGTACCCGTCCTCGCCCGGCGCGACGATCGGACCCCGAAAACCCTGGATATCGACGGCCATGGCTCCCTCCCCTCTACCTCGGCCCAGAATCGCCCGTCGCGACGCCCGCAACAAGGCCAGGAACTGGACCCATGCCGTTCAGAAAATGGACTGGCCTTCTGTGCCCGACCGTGAGAGACTCCCGCCGGTGAAGGGATACGGCCAGTACTGTCCCATCGCTCGCGGGGCGGAGATCTTCGCGGAGCGATGGACGCCGATCATCGTGCGGAACCTGTCCGTCGGATGTCAGACGTTCACCGAGATCGAAAGAGGCGCGCCCGGCATCTCGCGAACGCTCCTCGCGCAGCGCCTGCGTCAGCTCGAGCGGGTCGGTGTCGTGGAGCGCATCCCGGCCAAGAACGGCCGAGGGCCACGGTACATACTCACCGAGTCCGGCGAGCAGCTCGGCGACGTGTGCGTGACCCTGGGTGAGTGGGGCGCGCGATGGCTCGAGCTCGCGCCCGAGCACCTCGACCCTTCGATGGCGCTCTGGTCGTGGTGCCAGGCCTACGTGAACACGCCCGCGTTGCCGTCGGAACGGGTCGTGGTCCGGTTCGACTTCGTTCAGCGACCGAAGCGGACGCTGTGGATCCTCTTCGAGAACGGGAAGGGCGAGGTCTGTCGGAAGCACCCGGGGTTCGAGGAGGATCTCATCGTCTCGGCCGATCCCGAATCCTTCATCAGATGGCACCTGGGCAGGCTTTCCTGGCAGCAGGCGGTCCGCGAGGGTCACATCAGGGTCGAGGGACGGCGCGATCTGGCGCGCGCGCTGCCGACGTGGAACCTGCGTTCGCGCTTCCAGAGCATCACGCCCCGACCCGGATCGGCTCCGCTTCGTCGCTCGGCCGCCGGAGCCTGACGAAACACGCCGTGGGGGTGCGGGTCGAGCAGCACGACGCGATCGTGGTCCTCACCATCGATCGTCCCGAGGTTCACAACGCGGTCGATGCCGAGACAGCGCAAAGTCTCGAGGACGCCGTCCGCATTTTCGACGCCGACCCCGAGCGACGCGTCCTGATCCTCACCGGCGCCGGCGACCGCGCATTCTGTGCCGGCGCCGACCTCAAGGCCGCGGGAGGTCTGGTGGCGCGTCCCGGCGCGCGCGAGGCAGGACCGATGGGCATCTCCCGGCTGGCCGTGGCCAAGCCGACGATCGCCGCGATCGGTGGCTACTGCTACGCGGGCGGTCTGGAGCTCGCGTGCTGGTGCGACCTCCGGATCGCCGACGAGACATCGACGTTCGGAGTGCTCAACCGTCGCTGGGGTGTTCCGCTGATCGACGGCGGCACGCAGAGGCTCCCCCGGATCGTCGGGCTCGGGAACGCGCTCTACCTGATCGAGACCGGCGCGCGTATCGACGCGCCGACCGCGTTGCGGATGGGATTGGTGCAAGAGATCGTTCGCGCGGGGGCGCACCGCGAACGCGCTCTCGAGCTGGCCCACCACATCGCGGGGTACCCGCAGTCATCGCTCCTCGCCGACCGCGCGTCGGCGCTGCTGCTCGACGGCATCGAGGCGGAGGCCGATCGCGGCGAAACGACGCTCGTCGATCCCGAGATGCTCGCCGGCCTCGAACGCTTCCGTTTGCACGACCGCCCCGCTCCCCCGTCGGGCCCGCCCGGCGACCTGGCGTAAGCTGCCGTCATGTTCCGACTCGGGGGCGGGCTCTTCCTCCTGATCCTGCTGGGGGCATGGGCGCTAACCATCGCGAGCGTCGTCCGCACGCCGGACGGCGCGTACCGCGCGGGCAATCAGATCGTGTGGTTGCTCGTCGTGATCCTTGTGCCGATCATCGGCGTGCCGCTCTACTGGATCCTCGGCGCGCCGACGGCGCGCTGATCGTTCACCGACGACGGAGTCCGGTCGGCGGCTGTACCCCTCCCGAGAAGGTGTCTGACGGTCGTCCGGTGAGGGGTCGGGCCGGAAGGACGGTCTAGATCGTCGGCTTTTCGCTCGGTCCGGCTTCGGACGCCTCGTGCGATACGGCGTGATCGTCGGGGTACCAGCGCGGCCGGAGATCGCGCGCGGCGCTCGCCTCGTCGGGCCGGCTGATCGGCGCGGTATGCGGCGCGTTCTTCAACAGATCGAGCGATGACTCGATCTCCCGGTCGATCGCGATCAACGCGTCGGCGAAAGCGTCGAGGGTCTCGACGGTCTCGGTCTCGGTCGGCTCGACCATCATCGCCTCGTCGACGATCAGCGGGAAGTAAACGGTCGGGGCGTGGAAGCCGTGATCGAGCACGCGTTTCGCGATGTCCATCGCCTTCGCACCGCGCTGCTTCTGCTTCCGCGCCGAGAGAACGAACTCATGCATCGGCTGCGCGTCGAACGCGAGGTCGTACGTGCCGCGCAGCCGGTGCGCGAGGTAGTTCGCGTTCAGCACCGCGCGCTCTGCGGCGTGCCGCAGGCCGTCGGACCCGAGCGCCCGCGCGTAGGACGACGCGCGCACGAGGATCCCGAAGTTCCCCCAGAACGTGTGGACGCGGCCGATCGAGCGCTCGTCGCCCTCGTCCCAGCCGTACCGGCTGGTCGCCTCGTCGAACGAGGGCCGCGGCCCGGGTAGGAACGGCACCAGCCGCTCGGACACGGCGAGCGGACCCGCGCCGGGCCCTCCCCCGCCGTGCGGCGTGGCGAACGTCTTGTGCAGGTTCATGTGGACGATGTCGAACCCCATGTCGCCCGGCCGCGAGCGGCCGAGGATCGCGTTGAGGTTCGCGCCGTCGTAATAGAGGAGCCCGCCGACCGAGTGGATCGCCGCGGCGACTCGCTGGATGTTCTCCTCGAACAAACCGAGGGTGTTCGGATTCGTGATCATCAGCCCGGCGACGTCGTCGGAGACCAGCCTCTCCAGCGCGTCCACGTCGACGAGCCCGCGCGCGTCCGACGGAACCTCGGCCGTCTCGTAGCCGGCGAGCGTCACCGATGCGGGATTCGTTCCGTGTGCGGAGTCCGGGATGATGACGCGCTTCCGCCGTTGCCCGTTGTGCTCGTGGAACGCGCGCATGATCAGCAGGCCGGTCAGCTCGCCGTGCGCGCCGGCTGCAGGCTGGAACGTCACACCGGCCATGCCGGTGATGGCGCACAAAGCCCGCTCGAGTTCCACCAACAACTGCAGCGCGCCCTGAGTCTGCGACGCGGGTTGCAGCGGGTGGAGGCGCCGGAAGCCCGCCATCGCAGCCGCGTCCTCGGCGAGCTTCGGGTTGTACTTCATCGAGCACGAGCCGAGCGGGTAGAAGCCGGTGTCGATTCCGTAGTTCCGTTGCGACAGCCGCGTGTAGTGCCGGACCAGCTCGTTCTCGGAGACTTCGGGCAGAGCCGGCGACTTCGCGCGGCGCAGAGCGGCCGGGATCGCGTCCGCCGGTGCGGCCGGCACATCGAGCTCCGGCATCCGGCCCGCCCGGCGGCCCGGGCGCGAACGCTCGAAAACGAGCGGCTCCTCCTCCTGGGCCAAACGAGGCCGCGTTGGGGCGCTCACCCTTCCTCCTTGCACGCCCGCGCGACCGCCTCGGCCAGGCCGTCGATCTCCTCGCGCGTGCGGCGTTCCGTCACGGCCACGAGCAGTGCATCGTCGAGGCCGCGTCCGGGCAACGAGCGCCCGAGCGGATGCCCCGCGAGATACCCGTCCGCCGCCGCGCGCTCACACACACGCTCGGGATCGGCGCTCAACCGGACGGCGACCTCCTTGAAGAACGGCGCGTCGAACGCCGGCCGCGCGCCGGCCACTTCGACCAGCCGGTCGCGCGCGTAGCGCGCCTTCGCAAGGCACGTCTCGCCAAGCTCCCGGAGCCCCGCGGGGCCGAGCCACGCCATCGCGACGGCGGTCCCGAGCGCGTTCAGCGTCTGGTTGGTGCAGATGTTCGACGTCGCTTTCTCGCGGCGGATGTGCTGCTCCCGCGCCTGCAACGTCAGCACGAACGCGCGACGACCCTCGCGATCGGAGGTCTCCCCCACCAGTCGTCCGGGAAGTCGGCGCGCGTCCTCGCGCCGGCACGCGATCACACCGACGTAGGGCCCGCCGAAATTCAGGTGGTTCCCGAACGGCTGCCCCTCGGCGACGACGATGTCGGCCCCTAACGCGCCGGGCGACTCCAGGACGCCGGCCGAGGTGAGGTCGTAGTGGACGACGAGCTTCGCACCTGCGTCGTGCGCGATCTCCGCCAGCGCGGCGACGTCCTCGAGCGTTCCGAGGAAGCTCGGGTGCTGGACGACGATGGCAGCGGCGTCGGTGGCGCTCGAGCGGACGGCGTCGAGATCCGCGGTGCCGCCGCTCCCCCACCCCGCCTCGACGATGTCGAGCTCGGGACCCCGCGCGACGGTTCGCAGCACGGCGAGATACAGGGGGTTGACGCACCCGGCGATCACGATCTTCGCCCGCCGCGTCGCCGCGGTCGCCATGTGCGCGGCTTCCGCGACGGCGCCTCCGCCGTCGTACAGCGACGCGTTCGAGATCTCGAGACCAGACAGCTCCGAGATCATCGTCTGGTACTCGAACAGCGCCTGCAGCACGCCCTGCGACATCTCCGGCTGGTACGGTGTGTACGAGGTCGCGAACTCGCCGCGTCCCAGAAGCGGCCACACCATCGACGGCACATGGTGGTCGTAGGCGCCGGCACCGAGGAAGCAGACGAGGTCGTCCGCCGACCGGTTCCGGACGGCCAGCGCCGCGAGATCCCGCAGCACCTCGATCTCAGACAACCCGCGCGGCATGTCGAGCTCGCGCTCGTACCTTAGGGCGGGGGGGATCGGTGCGAACAGCTCGTCGATGGACGACAGCCCGAGCGCGGCGAGCATCTGCGCGACGTCTTCGTCTGTATGCGGCGCGAATTCCATGGTCTGGCGAGAATCCTACTTGTTCAGTGCCTCTTTCCCGTCGAGACCGTACTTCTCGAGCAGGGCCAAGTAATCGCGCTGGTAGAAGATCTTGATCTTGATCCCGGGGTAGAGCTCGCGCAGCCGGCGCACCTTGCGGTTCTTCCGCGTCACGAGCTTCTGGTTCATCGTCGTGATCTCGATGTAGAGATCGAAGTCCGGCAGGTAGAAGTCCGGTGTGAAACGCTTCGTGACCGAGCCGTCGTCGTCCCACTCGACGTCGAAGGAGCGGGGCTCGTACTCCCACGCGATCTGATAGAAGTCGAGCAGCCGCGCGTACTGGCGCTCGCTGGCGTGCGCGAAATCGACGCGGTCGCTTGGCAGTCCCCCGGCCGACCGCGGGCGCGGTTTGCTATCCGCCCCGGACTTTGCGGGTGTCCGCTTCCTGCGCCGCTTCTCGCCGCTCGCTGAGGTGGGCAACGCTTCCCTGGAGCTCCTCGTAGACCTTCCCGACGGCGATCCCGAACACGCCCTGCCCCTGCGCGAGGAGGTCGATGACCTCGTCGCGGGAGCGACAGGCGTAGATCGAGCGACCGTCAGACAGGATGGTGACCTCTTCGAGGGGCTGCTTCAACTCGGTGCGGAGGAAATCCACCGCCCGGCGGGTTTGCTGGAGGCTCACCCCTGCGTCGAGGAGGTTCTTGATGATCTTCAAATGCACGATGTCGGTGAAGCTATAGAGACGCTGGCTCCCCGACCCTTCCGCGGGTCTCACCCCCGGCTCGACGAGCTTCGTGCGGGCCCAGTAATCGAGCTGACGGTAGGTGATGCCGACGATCTTGCAGACCTGCGGCCCTCGGAAGCCGTCGTTCAGGTTGGCGTCGTTCGTGGCCATGACACCCGCTCCCCACACACCGGTAATTACGCGGATGCAACACTAGGCCCGAGCCCGCTCAGGTGTCAATGGTTCGTTCAGAGATGGCGAACGTTCGATGACGGGTTGAGGGTTTTTCGCGCCTGTTCGCGCTGGTCAGCCGCCTGCAAAGTCTTCCGGGTTCACGTTCTCGATGAACTCGCGGAACTTCTCTACCTCTTGCTCCTCGTCGTCCCGGATCAAGATGCTCGCCTCGTTGAGGACGTCCTCCGAGCCGAAGATGGGGACGTTGGCACGCACGGCGAGGGCGATGGCGTCGCTCGGTCTGCTGGAGACCTCGATCCGCGACCCGTTGTGCTCCAGTTCGATGGTCGCGTAGAAGGTCGATTCCTTGAGCTCCGTGATGACGATGCGGTCGACGCGCACCTCGAGCTGCTCGATCACGTTCTTCAGCAGATCGTGGGTCATGGGGCGCGGCGTCACGATCCCCTGGAGCGCGAACGCGATGGCCGTGGCCTCCACGGCCCCGATCCATATCGGGAGGAAACGCTCTCCTTCGCGCTCGCGCAGGAGGACGATCGGCTGGTTCGTCGGCAGTTCGACGCGGACGCCGACCAGCTGGAGTTCGATGACGCCGTTTCCTTCCATCTCCGAGCCTAGATTACGACAGCCTCAGACCCCGCGAAAGCGAACGGCTCGGCGCACGTGGACGCGGTTACACGTACGGGGCGACGAGCGCATCGGGATCGGCGCTCAGCTGATCCATGTCCCGCACACCGATGATCCCGCGCAGGTTGCGGTACCGCCCTTGGAAATCGAGCCCGTACCCGATCACGAACTCGTCCGGGATGTCGAAGCCCTTGTACTTGAGTGGAACTTCGATGATGCGGCGCACTGACTTGTCGAGGAGGCCGCACACCTCAAGCGTCCGCGGCCGCCGCGCTTGCAGCGTCGCGAGGAGATACGTGACCGTAAGTCCGGTGTCGATGATGTCTTCGACGAGGATCACGTCTTCGCCCTCGATCGACATCGACAGGTCCTTGAGGATGCGAACCACGCCGGAGTGCGCTCCTTCCCCGTACGACGAGATCGCGATGAAGTCGAGCCGCAGCGGGAGGTTTATCCGACGGACGAGATCCGAGAGGAAGAACGTCGATCCCTTGAGGACGCTGATCAGGATCGGCGAGCGGTCCGCGTAGTCGCGCGTGATCTCCGCACCGAGCTCGTCGACACGTTGCTCGATCGCTTCCGGGGTGAGGACGAGACCGACCGGATCTCGAACCTGTTCCTGCGGCTCTTCGTCCGCCAACTAGCGGTCCCCCGCCAGGTACGAACGCAGGTTCTGGCGAAGGAAGGCATGACGCAGCTTCTTGGACAGGCGCGCGAGCTCGGACAGCGACTGCGTCGCTTGCTTGCGCGTCTCGGGACTCCGGTTGCGAAGGGCCGGCAGCACGATCTGTTCGAAGAGAGCGGCTTCTCGCTCGGCGAAGTGACGGAACATCTTCAGATGCCGCGGCTCGACGCCGTAGCGCAAGAAGTCCCGCGCGATCCGTCCCACGATCAGGTCGTCCTGGTCGAAGTACGAGTCGCCGTTCATACGGTGCGTGCAGATGACTCCGAACTCGCGGAGCATCGAGACTTGGCTCGGGTCGAGCCCTGCGGCGGCCGCCAGGTCGCCCTCCGATAGGTGCAGAGCGGTGGCCGGCTCGGCGAGGTCCTCGTCGACCTCGACTTCGGGGCGCGTGGCCTTGGGGGCCTCGGATGCCGGCTCTTTGGCTGCGCCATCCCCCGCCTCGCCCGGGGTCTCCACCAGACCGGCGTCGTACTGCGCGAGGCGCTCACGGATCACCTTGAGGGGCAGGTAGCTGTCCCGCTGGAGAGTCAGGATGAACTTCAGCCGGTCGAGATCCTGCTGGTAGAACTTCCGGTACCCGGAGGCCGTCCGCTCCGGATCGACCAGCCCCTCGCTTTCGAGGAACCGGATCTTCGATACGGTGACGTCCGGGAAGTCGGGCTGGAGGGCCGACAGGACCTCCCCGATGCTCATGTACGGCCGGCCGACCTTCACGACCCCTCCCCTGTCGCGGTGAAGAACATCAGCTTGAACTTCCCGATCTGAAGCTCGTCGCCGCTGACGAGCTCGGCGACGTCGACGCGTTCCCGGTTCACGTAGGTGCCGTTGAGGCTCCCGGTGTCCTTCACGAGGAACCGCGGCCCCTCGCGCAGGATCTCCGCGTGACGTCGCGACACAGTGATGTCGTCGAGGAAGATGTCGCTCGACGGATGCCGTCCGCAGGTCGTCACGTCCTTGTCGAGCAAGAACTTCGACCCCGCGTTCGGACCGCGCTTGACCACAAGGAGTCCCTGCCCCGTGGTCAGCTCGTCGAGCGAGACGGCCAGTTCTTCTTCTTCGGTGGCTGCTTCCTGCTCGGTTCCGACGTGCAAGCTCAGCGTGGTGTCCTCCGTGCCGGATAGTGGGGCGCCGCACCGCGAGCAGAAATTGGCCTCATCGGGATTACCGTGGCCGCAGCGCGTGCAATACATCACGACGTTATCCCCAGTTAGTGAGCAGGTGACCTTATAGCACAGGGTAAGGACGGCGGAGAAGTCGAGGTCGCAAGCGTCAAGCGACACTCGAGGTCGGCGCGGAGAGAGGTTCGAGTGGCGGTCGAGCGTTTTACGACTCGGCCGCTTCCGCCTCGATGAATGCCTGGTAATCGGCCGCGCTGAGCAGTCCGTCGAGCTCGGCCGGGTTCGTGGGCTCGATCAAGACCATCCATCCGCTGCCGTACGGCTCCTGGTTGACGAGCTCCGGCGAGTCTTCGAGGTGCGCGTTGCGCTCGGTGATCGATCCGCTGACCGGCGAATAGATGTCTGAGACCGACTTGGTCGACTCAACCTCTCCGAAAGCCTGGCCCGCCGCGACCTGCGTTCCCGGTCCCGGCAGGTCGATGTAGACGATGTCGCCCAACGCGTCCTGAGCGTAGTGGGTGATGCCCACGCGGACGACGTTTCCTTCGAGTCGGGCCCACTCGTGCTCTTTCGTGTACTTGAGATCGTCGGGGTACATCTCCACCTCCGGTCAGGAGCGCGTAGCGTAGGAAAACTTCGGCAGCGGATGCAAGGAGGAGATCCGAAGCTTCGGGCGCGTCACGATGCGGATCGAGGCGCCGCGCTGGGCCAGGACGGCGTCCTGCACCCCGCCGGCGATGCGCAGGGCCTCGGCCAGCGTCTCGCGGGCACCGATCGCCGCGATCCGCAGCGGCGCGGACACGGCGTGCCCGTCGACCCCGAGCGCCCCCGGCGCTCCCGTGAACGCTGTGGAGGCGACAACGCGCCGGCCGTTCACCTCGATCGCTTCGGCGCCGGCGTCCCGGAGCTCCTGGATGATGTCGACCAGCAGGTCGGGCCCCACCTGAGCGTCCGGATCGCTGATGGAGATCTCGACTCCCTCCCCCTCCACGGGCACGATCCCGAGGAGGATCCGCATCCCGTCGAGCTCCTGACGCGCGTTCTCGATCAGCACCTTCTCGCGATCGGACGCCGACGCGGCGGCCGCCAGCTGTACCCGCAGATCGACGATCTCCTCTTGGAGCTCCTGGGATCGGTCGCCGAGATCCGACAGCAACTGCGTGAGGTCGGCCTCGCGCTCGAAGGAGAGCCGCGACTGCAGCGTGCGGTTCTCGCGGAACTGCGTCACGAGAAGGAAACCGATGACGGCCACGACCATCGCCAAGGCGATCTGCCCCGACTTTGGCAGACGACGGGAACCCTTGTCGGGCCCCCGCCCACCCTGATTGACCGTCATGCGCGGAAGAGCTTCCGGCGGATCGCGGCGAGGTTCTGGAAGATGCGGACTCCGAAGACGACGACGACCGCGATCGACAGGTCACGCACGCCGAGCCGGTCGCCCGCCCACACGAGCAAGCCGGCGAGCACGGAGTTGGTGATGAGAGACACGACGAAGATGCGTTCGTCGAACACGCCGTCGAGCCGGGCCCGCAAGCCTCCGAAGACACTGTCGAGCGCGGCCATCAGCGCGATCGGCAGGTAGTCGGCGACGCCGGCCGGGACGTTCGGATGGAGGACGATCCCGAGGACCACACCACACGCGAGAGACACGAGGACCAGCATCACCCCTCCTTGTCACGAGGCGGGAACGGCGTACCGCGAACGGACGGCGCCCGCGTACGCCGGAACGGACAGTTTGCGATCACGCCGGACCGTCATCCCCAGGCCGTAGATCTCGGCCCAGCGGCGGAAGCGTGTGGCGATGTCGGAGGCGCTGAAACGCCGCGCGAGCGACGCCGAGTCGCCGAGCGCGACCACGCGGTACGGGGAGGTGAGGACGCGGAAATTGACGAGGATCGCGCTTCCGGCGGAGCGGATGGCCGTGGTGGAGACGATCCTCTCGCCGTTGATCGCGATGACCTCTGCCCCGGCGCTCCACAACGTGTTGACGACGAGCTGGAGGTCGACGTCCTGCACGCGTTCGTCGGCACTGTCTTCGCGCCCCGCGCCGGCGGCGTCGCGGAGCTCGACGACGATCCCTTGTCCGCGCAGTCTCGCGCGGCCGGCCACCGCTTCGAGGCGTCCGGCCTCGGATCGGAGGCCCTCGAGCCGTCCGCTCGCGCCCGCGGAGGCGTCGAGCCTCGCGCGGAGGTCTTCGAGGCGCTTCTCGAGTTCGCCGGCCTGGGCCTGCCGCGACGCGATCAGTCCGGCGAGCCGCTCGCGTTCGGGCCGCGCGGCGCGTTCGGCGTCGCGCGCCTCCGCCCAGGATGCCGCGAGGAGGAAGCCCACGATCAGCGCGAGGACCGGCACCGCAACGCTGCGTTTGGGCGACGATGGGGCCCGCGTTGTGTCGGGTTCGGGCGCGCTCAGTCGAGTCCCTCGCGGACCAACGCGACGTAGCGTTCGAGCCAGGATTCGGCCGCGTCGGCGTCCGCGCCTTCGGCCCAGACGTGGGTGATCGGATCTTCGGGGTCGGGGACGACCAGCGCCCAATCCTTGCCGTGGAAGACCTTCAGGCCCTCGGTGTCGTCGGTCCGATCGCCGCGCGCGGTCGTGGCCACATGGCGCATCACGCTCCCCTTCCGCTCCCACGGCGTCACGACCGTCCCGTGGCGGATATGCGCGTCCGGGATCGCCGCGAGACGATCCGCGATCGGCATCCCGTCCGCGAGGAACTCGAGGAACCGGCAGAACGACGCGAGGGCGTCGAACGCCGGCGTGAAATCGGGGAAGACGTACGCGCCGTCCATCCCGCCGGCGAAGATCGCGTTCTCTTCCGAGCACGCGGCCATCAGCGCGCTCGCGGCATGCTTCGTTCGCAGCACGGTGCACCCGTGACGCTGCGCGATCTCCTCGGCCGACGACG
>JBIOTQ010000009.1:0-6122 GCA_044866075.1 Actinomycetota bacterium
TGATCGCGATGTTGCACGCGAACGTGCTGCCGGATCTCGCGCGACGCGCCGGCGAGGTGGCGTCGATCGTGTCGCGCGTCGTGCGCGTCAGCGGCATGGCCGAGTCCGCGGTCGCCGAAGCGCTCGCGCCGACGTGGGATCGTCTCGGACCGGGCGACGTGACGATGGCGTTCCTCGCGGGCTCTGGAGAGGTGCGCGTACGGCTGACCGCGAAGGCGCCGTCGGAAGACGCGGCGAACGGCCGTCTCGACGAGATCGAGAAAGAGGTGCGGCACATCCTCGGCCCCGCCGTCGTGGGAACGGGAGAGGAGAGCCTCGAGCTCGTCGTCGGCCGATTGCTCGAGGAGAAAGGGTGGACGTTCGCGTGCGCTGAATCGGTGACGGGCGGGATGGTGGCCGCGCGGATCACCGACGTGCCCGGCGCGTCGGCGACGTTCCGCGGCGGCGTCGTCGCGTACGCCACCGACGCGAAGCCCGGGGCGCTCGGCGTGGCACAAGAATTGATCGACGACCACGGCGTCGTGAGCGGGCCGGTCGCGCGCGCGATGGCGGCCGGGGTGCGCTCGCTGCTGAGTGTGGACGTCGGCGTCGGTACGACCGGGGTCGCCGGTCCGACGGAGCTCGACGGCGTTCCCGTCGGAACCGTCGTGATCGCGGTGTCCGGCCCGAGCGGCGACGTCGATCGCGAGGTGCGGCTCCCCGGCGAGCGCGACACCGTCCGGCGCCTCGCCACCGCGGCGGCGCTCAACCTCGTTCGCCTCTATCTCCTCGACGCGCTCGACCGGTGAGACTCTTCGTCGGCATCGACATGCCGGCCGCGGTCAAGGACCAGATGGCGGCGCTCATCGAACACCTCCGTCCTGGGGCGCCCGACGCGAAGTGGGTGCCGCGCGACAACCTCCACGTGACGCTGTCGTTCCTCGGCGAGGTCCGGGAGGAGGGCGAGATCGGAGCGGCCGTCGCGAGCGCGGCGGCGTCCGTCCAAGGCCCGATCCCGACGGCCCTGGACGAGTCGGGGGCGTTCCCATCGCCGCGCCGCGCGCGTGTGCTGTGGGTCGGCCTTGAGGACGGGGAGGGACGGCTCGTCGCCCTGGCGAACGCGGTCGCCGCGGCCCTCGAACCGCTCGGCTTCCCCCGCGAGAAGCGCGCCTGGACCGCGCACCTGACGCTCGCCCGGTTCCGCCTCCCGGGCAACGTCACCGCGATGCTCGAGGAGCCGATCCCGGGCCTCCCGTTCGAGGTCCGCGAGGCCACGCTCTTCCGGTCGAAGCTGGCCCGGCCGGCCCCCACGTACGAGCCGCTCCAGAGTTTGCCGCTGGGCCGCTTCTAAGCGCCGTTCGCGAGGCCTTTCGCGCTCTTCCGGGACGTGACTCCCGGGGGGCCGCGGGGTAGCGTCGCCCGACCTCGAGGATCGTTGACGACGAACATGTGTTCGAGTACCGTGGCCGGCGAATCACAAGGCTGTGATTCTGTCGGTGGCCCAACTTATACTCGCGAACGAGACCCCAGGAGGAGGACGCTCGTGGATCGTGACAAGGCTCTGGAGATGGCTCTCGCGCAGATCGACAAGCAGTTCGGCAAGGGCTCGATCATGCGGATGGGGGAGCAGGGGTACGCCAGCATCGCGATCATCCCGACCGGATCCCTGTCGCTCGACGTGGCGCTCGGGATCGGCGGCCTTCCTCGCGGACGCGTCATCGAGATCTTCGGCGCCGAGTCGAGCGGCAAGACCACCATCGCCCTCCATGTGATCGCCGAGGCGCAGAAGCGCGGCGGCATCGCGGCCTTCATCGATGCGGAACACGCTCTCGATCCGACGTATGCGAGCGCGCTCGGCGTGGACCTCGACGAGCTGCTGATCTCGCAGCCGGACACCGGCGAACAGGCTCTCGAGATCGCCGACACCCTGATCCGGTCCGGCGCGATCGACGTGATCGTCATCGACTCCGTGGCCGCGCTCGTTCCGCGCGCGGAGATCGAGGGTGAGATGGGCGACACGCACGTCGGCCTGCAGGCGCGCCTCATGTCCCAGGCGCTGCGCAAGCTGTCGGGCAACCTGAGCCGCTCCAACACCGCGGCCGTCTTCATCAATCAGCTCCGCGAGAAGATCGGCGTGATGTTCGGGTCGCCCGAGACGACCCCGGGCGGGCGCGCGCTGAAGTTCTACTCGTCGGTTCGTCTCGACGTGCGCCGGATCGAGAACCTCAAGGACGGCGCGGAGGTCGTCGGGAGCCGCGTGCGCGTGAAGGTCGTCAAGAACAAGGTCGCGCCGCCGTTCCGTCTCGCCGAGTTCGACGTGATCTACGGCAAGGGCATCTCGCGCGAAGGCTCGCTTATCGACGTCGGCGTCGATCAGGGCTTCGTCAAGAAGTCGGGCGCATGGTTCACCTACGACGGCACGCAGATCGGTCAGGGTCGGGAGAACGCGCGCCAGTTCCTGCTCGACAACCCCGACATCGCGATGGACATCGAGAAGCGAGTGCGCGACGCGCTCGGCCTCGTGCCGAAAGAGCCGACCGGCGAAGCGCCCGACGAAGACGAGGAGTAGTAGCTGAACCGCGCGCCGGCGTTCGGGGAAGACGTCGTGTCGCGCGGGCCAGGCGACGGGGAGGGCCAGGAGCCCGGGAAGCGGAAACCCACCCGGACCCCGCGTCCCTCCCCGTCGCAGCTTCCTCCCGAGGAACGCTTCGCGAAAGGGCTGTCCGCCGCGATGCGTCTCCTCGCGAGCCGCGAGCGGTCGCGCGCCGAGCTGCGATCGAAGCTCGCCGGAAAGGGCTACCCGCGCGAGACGATCGAGGCGGTGCTCGACCGGCTCGAGGAATCCGAGCTCCAAAGCGACGAGCGCTTCGCGGAGGCGTTCGCGATGGAGGCCCAGCGCAGCCGGGGGCTCTCCGCCTATGCCGTCCAGGGGGAGCTCCGCCGGCGGGGCGTCTCCAAGGACCTGGCCGCGGTGGCCTCCACGGAGGCGCCGGAGGACGAGGCGGCACGGGCTATGGAGCTCGCGGCCCGGCGCGCATCCCGGCTGGCCGCCTACCCGGCCGACGTCCGGTATCGCCGGATCCTCTCTTTCCTGGCCCGGCGGGGGTACCCCGCGGAGCTCTGCCGCCGCCTGGCGGCCCGGGCCGCGGACATGCGCGACGACGCCGCAGCCCCAGACTGAGCCCAGGTTTTCCCAGTCCCTTGACCCCCTGTTTCAACGGGCCCGATAATGGCCTTGTCTCGGTTGTTCACGTGTGATTCCCGAAGAGTTCAGAGAAGGTCTGAAACCCGGAACGGACGGCAACGACACGACGGTGCGAACGAAAACCCTGAATCGGACGTCCTGAGGGACGCGTCTCACCGTCTTTCCACACCGCTCTCCGGCGGGATCCACGCCTCACCCGAGGCACGCTGAAAACATGCGTGAGCGACTCCGCGGCGCGGGGGCGCTCGTGGAAGGAGCGTTGACATCCGATGATCATCGTCGCCGTCATCCTGGGGATCCTGATCCCCGTCGCGGCGGTGTTCGGCTACAGGTACGCCCGCCAGACGTCGGCCAAGGACGCCGGATCGATCGAAGCCAAGGCCCGGACCGTCCTCGCCGACGCCGAACGGGACGCCGACACCCGCCGCCGTGAAGCACTGGTCGAAGCCAAAGACCAGATCCTGAAACTGCGAGGGGAGTTCGAGGAGGATCTCAAGACCCGGCGGAGCGAGCTCGACCGCCGCGAGACCCGCATCGACGAGCGCGAGCGCCACATCGAGGGCAAGGACAACGAGATAGAGCGCCAGTCCCGCGAGCTCGCCGCGAAGGAAGAGGCCCTCGCGAAACAGCGCGAGAGCGTCGAGGGCGAGGTCGAGGAGATCCGCCGCCAGCTCGAGAAGGTCGCCGGAATGACCGCGGCCGAAGCGAAGCAAGTCCTTATCAAGAAGGTCGAGGACGAGGCCAAGCGCGACGCGATGTCGATGGTCCGCGAGCTCGAGACCCGGGCCCGCGAGGAAGCCGAACAGCGCGCCCGCCGCATCATCACGCTGGCGATCCAGCGGCTGGCCTCCGAGCAGACCGCCGAGTCGACCGTCGCCACGATCAACCTGCCGTCGGACGACATGAAGGGCCGGATCATCGGCCGCGAAGGCCGCAACATCCGCGCCTTCGAGGCGACGACCGGCGTGAACATCATCATCGACGACACGCCCGAAGCCGTGCTGCTGTCGTGCTTCGACCCGGTCCGCCGCGAGATCGGCAGGCTGACGCTTGAGAAGCTGATCGCCGACGGCCGCATCCATCCCGCGCGTATCGAGGAGATGCACGAGCGCGCCAAGGGCGAGGTCGAGCAAGAGATCCGCAAGGCCGGCGAGGAAGCGGTCCTCGATGTCGGCATGACCGACGTGCACCCGGAGATGGTCCGCATCCTCGGGCGGCTGCAGTACCGGACGTCGTACGGCCAGAACGTGCTGAAGCATCTCGTCGAAAGCGCGCACATCGCCGGATCGATGGCCGCCGAGCTCGGTCTCGGGCCCGATCAGGTGAAGCTGGTGAAGCGCTGCGCTCTGATGCACGACATCGGCAAGGCGGTCACGCACGAGGTCGAGGGCTCGCACGCGCTGATCGGCGCGGAGCTCGCCCGCCGTCTGAAGGAACCGCCCGAGGTCGTGCACGCGATCGAGTCGCACCATGGCGAGGTCGAGCAGCGCACGCTCGAGGCGGTGCTGTCGCAGACGGCCGACCAGATCTCGGGCGGCCGCCCCGGCGCTCGCCGCGAGACGCTCGAGACCTACGTGAAGCGGCTCGAGAAGCTCGAGGAGATCGCGACGTCGTACCCCGGCGTCGAGAAGGTCTTCGCGATGCAGGCCGGCCGCGAGGTGCGCGTGATGGTGAAGCCGGAGGAGCTCGACGACCTCACGTGTCAGGTCCTCGCGCGCGACATCGCGAAGCGCATCGAGGAAGAGCTCCAGTATCCGGGTCAGATCCGGATCACCGTCGTCCGCGAGATCCGAGCCACCGAGTACGCGAAGTAAGGCAAGCGCCGAGCAACGTTCCGCTTGCTTTTCGCGTGTTTTGGGTCTTTACTCGCCCCGCGGGATGGGTATCCGCGGGGCGAGGGGGTCCCAGCGGTGGGTAACGTCGACTTGCTCAAGGTGTCGGCCTGGTCGAACCCGAAGTCGGTTGCGGGTGCCATCGCCGGAGTTCTGCGCGAGCGGGGTCACGTCGACGTTCAGGTGATCGGCGCCGCCGCGCTCAATCAAGCCGTCAAAGCGATCGCGATCTCGCGGTCGTACGTGGCGGCCGAGGGCCTGGACCCCATCTGCATCCCCGCCTTCCAGGACATCGAGATCGGCGGCGAAGGCCGGACGGCGATCCGGATCCACGTCGAAGATCGCGCAGGGAAGGGCGGAACGGGCGAAGCGCGGAGGCGCCCGGCTGAGCCGGTGCCGGCCGTCGCAGCGTCCGAGGAGACCCCCCCGGGAGGTTCTGCTCCTCCTCTATGATGTCCCCCGGCCGCGGGACCGGAGGGGTGCGCGATGGCGCGGAAGTCTCTCAAGGAGCTCTTGGGATCCGTCAGCTTGTTCGACGGACTTTCCACTCGCGAGCTCGCGCAAATCGAGAAGCTCGGCAAAGAGGTCGAGTTCCCCAAGGGTAAGACGATCGTCACCGAAGGCGAGGACGGCGTGGGCTTCCATCTCATACTCGAAGGGAAGGCGAACGTCATCGTGGGGGGTCGGAAGCGTTCGACGATGGGTGCCGGCGAGTGGTTCGGCGAGCTCTCGCTGATCGACCGCGGGCCGCGTACGGCGACCGTCACGACGGACACGCCGGTGCGGACGTTCTCGCTCCTGTCGTGGGAGTTCCTGCCGCTGCTCGACAAGAACCCGAAGATCACACGCAAGATCATGATCGAGATGTGCCGCCGCATCCGCGCCGAGCGCTTGGATCACACGCACTAGCGGACGACGCGGTTCCGCAGCACGCCGATCTTTTCGATCTGGAGCTCGACGACGTCTCCGGGTTTCAGCCAGCGGTCGTGGTCCAGTCCGCATCCGCCGAAGGGCGTCCCCGATCCGTACACGTCGCCGGGGAAGACGTCCTCGCCTTTGGAGACGTGCGCGAGCATCTGCGGAAATGTCCAGTGCATGTTCGCGCT
>JBIOTQ010000010.1:0-37818 GCA_044866075.1 Actinomycetota bacterium
CCGGTGTCCTCCGTCGGGAACGGCCCCGACCCGACGCGCGTGACGTATGCCTTCGTGACGCCGATGACGCGGCCGAACTCGCGCGGCCCCACGCCGCCGCCGGTCGACGCGCCGCCGGCGACCGGGCTCGACGACGTCACGAACGGATACGTCCCGTGATCGACGTCGAGCAAGGTTCCCTGCGCGCCCTCGAACAGCACGTGCTTGTCGTCGCGCAACGCCCGCCAGATGATGAGCGCGGTGTCGGAGATGAACGACGCCAGCCGTTCCGCGTAGCCCTCGTACTGCTCGATGATCTGCTTCGCGTCGAGAGGAAGCCGATTGTAGACCTTCGTTAAGACCGCGTTCTTCTCTTTGAGGGCGACCTCGAGCTTCTGCGCGAAGATCTTCATGTCGAGCATGTCCTGCACGCGCAGGCCGATGCGGGCCGCCTTGTCGCCGTATGCCGGCCCGATCCCGCGGCGGGTCGTGCCGAGCTTCGAGCGCCCGAGGAAGCGCTCGGTGACCTTATCCAGCTCCTGGTGGTACGGCATGATCAGATGCGCGTTGCCGCTGACGAGGAGCCGCTCGCACGAGATGCCCTGCGCGGCGAGCGCGTCGATCTCCTCGAGAAGCGTCGCCGGATCGACGACCACACCGTCGCCGATCACCGGCACGACGTCTTGCCGAAGGATGCCACTCGGAACGAGGTGGAGCGCCAGCCTCACGTCGCCGGCGACGACCGTGTGTCCCGCGTTGTTGCCGCCCTGGTAGCGGACGATGTAGTCGACCTCGGGGGCCAGAAGGTCGGTGATCTTGCCTTTGCCTTCGTCGCCCCACTGCGCGCCGACGAGCACGGAAGCGGGCATGTTTCAGCGTCCCTCCGACGTTGGGTAGGCGTGCGTGGCCCGGGCATGACGGCCCGGGCGGCGAGGCCGAGACGAAGCGGATCTCAACGGGTCAGGGGGACGCCGTGCGCCCGCCCGAGTATATCCGGCGTAGGCTGCTGGGGCCGCGGCTTTCGGAGGTGTCCGATGGACGATCAGAAGATCCTTGAGCAGATCAACAAACTTGCCGAGGAGGAGCACGCGCTCTGGAAGAAGGAGTCCGAGGAAGGTGTCTCCGGCAATGAAAGCGCCCGGCTCAAGAAGCTAGAGGAGACGCTCGACCAGTGCTGGGATCTCCTCCATCAGCGCCGGGCCCGGCGCGCCGCCGGACAGGATCCGAGCGGCGCGACAGTGCGCCCTGTCGCGGAGGTCGAGGGGTACCAGGGCTAGGCGTTAGCGCTCGAGCCGGAAACGGATCCGGACGTGCGTGTGGTACTCCTTGATCTTGTCGCCGTCGACGACCGCGGAGGTCTCCAGGACTTCCATGCCTTCGATCCCGCGCAGGGTTTTCGCGGCTTCCGCCAGCGCAGCTTGCGCGGCGTCGCGCCATGATTCGGTCGACACGCCGACGAGATCGATGGTCTTGATGACCGCCACGCCGCCCACCTCCTGGTCCGGTTCTGCTCTGTCTTGGCGGCCACGTCCGTGGCCGGCGGCTCAATCCTATTCAAGCGCCGGAGTTGAACGCACCTCGAGCGCCCGCTTGACTGGCGCCGTGACCTTCTCGATCGTGGCGCGCGACGGCGAGTCCTTCGGCGTCGCCGTCGCCTCGAAGTTCCTCGCGGTCGGCGCGCTGGTCCCTTGGGCGCACCCGCACGCCGGCGCGATCGCGACGCAGGCTCTCGCGAACATCTCCTACGGTCCGCGCGGACTCTCGCTGCTGTCGGCGGGGCGCTCGGCCGATGAGGTCGTCAAGGTCCTCACCGATCCCGATCCCGAGAAGGAAAAGCGGCAGCTCGGTGTTGTCGACGCGCAGGGCACCGCCGAATCATTCACCGGCCGCGAGTGCATCGACTGGGCCGGCGGAACCCTCGGCGAGGGATACGCGGTACAGGGAAACATCCTCAAAGGGCCCGGCGTGGTCACCGCGATGGCCGAAGCGTTCGAGCGCACGGCGGGGGATCTCGCCACGCGTCTGGTGTCGGCGCTGGCCGCCGGAGACGGCGCGGGCGGCGACCGACGCGGACGTCAATCGGCAGCGCTCTACGTGGTCGCGCCCAACGGCGGCTACGGAGGAACGACGGACGTCGTCGCGGATCTCCGCGTCGACGATCACAAGCAGCCTGTGCGCGAGCTCGCACGGCTGTTCGACACGCACCGCGTTCTCTTCACGAAACCGACCGCCGATGACCTCGTGAAGATCACGAAGACCCTCGGCCGGGAGATCGACGCCGCTCTGAAGGCCATCGGCCACCTCGAGCCGAAAGGCGATCGCGGGAAGGCGCTCGAGCGGTTCGCCGGCTGGGAGAACCTCGAGGAGCGCATCGTCGACGGCGACCGCATCGACCGCCACGTTCTCGCGGCACTGCGCGACGCGGCCGCGAAGGCGCGCCGGTGAGCGACGCGCCGGTCGACCGCGGATTCATCGGCGGACGAACCGCGATCCTGACGACGCGTGACGGAACGCGTATCCGTATCCGGCCGATCGTGCCCGAGGATCGCGAGCTGCTCCGCCAGGGCTACGAGGAGCTCTCCGAGGAGTCGCGCTACCGCCGGTTCATGGGACTGAAGAAGCTGACCGACGCGGACCTCGATTACCTCACCCAGATCGACTACAAGGATCACTTCGCGTGGATCGCGTTCGCGCACGACGAACACCCGGAACACGCGATCGGCGTCGCGCGATACGTGCGCAGCAAAGACAACCCCGAGGAGGCGGAGGCCGCGGTCACCGTCCTGGACGCGTACCAGAACCGCGGCATCGGCACGCTCCTCCTCGAGGCGCTCGCCGCCGTCGCCCTCGAGAACGGCATCAAGCGCTTCATCGGCTACCTGCTCGTCGACAACCGTCCGATGCACGACGTGCTCCGCCACCTGGGAGCGAAGCTGGCCGTCGACTCACCCGGCGTCGAACGCATGGAAGTGGACCTTCCCGAGCGCCTCGGCGATCTGAGGCTCACGCCGATCTATCGCGTGCTGCGCGCGGTCGCCCGCGGTGAGGCGCCGCCGCCGAGCATGCCCCAGGCGTCGGGACCGCCTCCGGCCGGCCGCGTCGGAATTGACAACCAGGGGTGACTCGATACCCAATCTGGGGAACAACCTCGACCGAGGAGGTTCCTTTGGCCACCACAAAGCAGCTTCAGCAGGTCGCCCGCGCTCTCGTCGCCCCCGGCAAGGGCATCCTCGCGGCCGACGAGTCCACCGGCTCCATCCAGAAGCGCCTCGAGTCCGTCGGCGTGGAGTCGACCGAGGAGAACCGCCGCGCCTACCGGGACATGCTCTTCACCACGAAGGGTGCCGGCGAGTTCATCTCCGGCGTCATCATGTTCGACGAGACGATCCGCCAATCGGCGAGCGACGGCACACCTTTCGTAAAGATCCTCGACGCGGCCGGCATCATCCCCGGCATCAAGGTGGACACCGGCGCGAAGCCGCTGGCGAAGTCGCCGGACGAAACGGTGACGGAGGGCCTCGACGGCCTGCGCCCGCGGCTCATCGAGTACCGCGAGATCGGCGCCAAGTTCACCAAGTGGCGCGCCGTGATCGACATCAAGGGCGACGCCATCCCGTCGCGCTACGCGCTCGACGTCAACGCCCACGCGCTCGCGCGCTACGCGGCATTGTGTCAGGACGAAGGTCTCGTACCCATCGTCGAGCCCGAAGTACTGATGGACGGCGACCACGACATCGACCGCTGCTTCGCGGTCACGTGCGACACGCTCACGACTGTCTTCAACGAATTGTACGACCAGCGCGTGGAGTTCGAAGGCATGCTCCTCAAGCCGAACATGGTCGTCCCCGGCAAGAAGAGCAAGAAGCAGGTCGACCACCAGACGATCGCCGAGATGACGATCGCCGCTTTGCGCCGGTGCGCGCCGGCCGCGGTCCCCGGCGTCGTGTTCCTCTCCGGCGGCATGTCGGATGAGGACGCGACCGCGCGGCTCAACGAGATGAACAAGCTCGGCCCCCACCCGTGGGAGCTGTCGTTCTCGTACGGGCGCGCGCTGCAGGCGCCGACGCTCAAGGCGTGGAAGGGCGAGCCGGCGAACGTCGAGGAGGGGCAGCGCCTCTTCTACCACCGCGCGAAGATGAACTCGCTCGCGCGCACGGGGAAGTACTCGGCGGACATGGAGACGGCGGCCTAGCGACCGCTACTGACGCCTGTCGCGCACGGCCATCGTCACGCGTCCGGACGCGATCATTTTGCCGGTCTCGACGTGCGTCAGATCGACGTTCCAGACGTGCGTCGATTTACCGAGATGCACCGGGGTCGCGACGCCCCGGATCGTCCCATCACGCGACGTTCCGAGGAAGTGCGTCGTTTGCTGTTGGCCCATCACGACGCGCTCGGGCCATCCGGCCACGCCGGCGGCGCCGATCGACGCGAGGGTCTCGATCAACGAGCACGACGCGCCGCCGTGCAACCAGCCGTCGGGTTGCGTGTTCCCTGCGACGGGCATCGTCGCGACGACGCGTTCCTTGGTCCATTCCTCGATCTCGATGCCGAGCTTGTGGCCGTACTCGGGCATGGATTCGTTCATCGACTCCACGGCGTTCGCGGGCAGCTCGGCTGTCATGCACTGATGCTAGCGAGTAGCGCAAGCGGGAAGCGACCCGCGCTCCGATAATGCCGTCACGTGCGCGTCCGAGGGGGTGCGGCCTCCACCACTCCCTGCGCCATACAAAGGACCGAGCCGTGTCCGGCGTCTCGTTGTCGTCGGCGTCATCGTCGTCCTTGTCGCTCTATGGGCCCTCGGGATGGTCGCGTACATCAACCATCGCGACCCGGAGTTCTTCTCCGACGAGACGTTCCTAGCGAAGGCCAACGCGGCCTGCGCGAAAGCGCGATCTTCATCGGGTCCCGATCACATCCGTCGATGCGGAAGGCAAGGAACGGTGGCTCTCTGAGCTCGACCGCTTCATCGCCGTGGGGCCACGCTACGCAGCCGCAATCCGCAGCGGCGATCAGGATCGGATCACTCGCGTGGGCAACGAGGGCGACGAGTCCAATTACTGGTTCAACGCGACCGCGCGCGAAAACGATATGAAGGACTGCGTGTTCTAGCAGTAGGCTCCGCCCGATGCGATCACGGAAGCTCGGCAAGAACGGCCCCGAGATATCGGTCGTCGGCTTCGGAACCTGGGCGGCCGGCGGCGACATGTGGGGCAAGATCCAGGACGACGAGGTGATCGCCGCGATGCGCCGCGCGTTCGACCTCGGCGTCACGTGGGTCGACACCGCCGACGCCTACGGAGACGGCCACGCCGAAGAGCTCGTCGCCGAAGCCGTCGAGGGACGCGACGACATCCTCGTCGCGACCAAGGTGGGGTTCCGGCCCGAGGGCGGATTCTCGCTCGCGCCGAAATACATCCGCACCGCGTGCGAGCGCTCGCTCAAGCGCCTGCGCACCGACGTGATCGACCTCTATCAGTTCCATTGGCCGGCCGACCGCAAGACGCCGATCGACGAGTCGTGGGCGGCCATGGCTCAGCTCCAGGATGAGGGAAAGGTTCGTAACGTCGGCGTCTCCAATTTCTGGGTGAAACACCTCCAACTGTGCGAACCGATACGGCACGTCGATTCCCTACAACCCGAGTACTCGATGCTTCACCGCCCGGTGGAAGAGGAGGTCATCCCGTGGTGCCGCGAGCACGGCACCGGCATCGTCACCTATGGCTCGCTCGCGTACGGGCTTCTGACCGGGAAGTTCAATGCCGACGCCACGTTCGAGAAAGAGGACTGGCGGTCGGGCTCGATGGGCATCAGCTACTACGATCGGCTGTTCGCGCCCGACGTCTTCCCGAAGAATCTCGCCACCGTCGAACGCCTGAAGGAAGTGGCATCCGGCCTCGGCATCACAGTGGCGCAGCTGGCAATCGCGTGGCTGCTGCGCGACGACACGATCACGAGCGCGATCGCCGGCGCGAAACGCCCGTCGCAGATCGAAGAGACGGCCGGCGCCGGCGACGTCGTCCTCGACGACGCGACGCTGAAAGACATCGAGGAGATCCTCGGCCCCTGAGCCTCTTCCGCCGCAAGCTCGCCGACCCCGAGATCTCCGCCGCGCGCGACGGTTTCCGCCGCGTGGTCGCGGAGCTCGACGCCGCGCAACGCGCGCTCCTCGCGTCGGTGCCGACCTCGCGCGACGAGGGAGTTCCGCTGCGCGAGGCGCTCGACGATTTCCTCGGCGGTCTCGAGCGTGCGGACGCGCTGATGTCCGCGTGGCGCACGGGCAAGACGGAAACCATATGGCTGCGTTGCGCGGATGCGATCGGTCAGTCGCGCGCCGAAGCGGAACGCCTGCGCGATGAGGCCGAAGCGACATTGGGGTTTGAGACTCTCAACGCACGGCTGGGAGACGTGATCGCACCTCTGGAGGAACTAGCGGACGCCGCCCCCGAGATCAGGCAGCTGCGGTAACGGAGGCCTGCGCGCGCCGCATCTCGAGCAATCCCACGGCCCCGAAGATCACGCCCATCGCGACCTCGGCCAGCATGACGGACCACGAGTACGCGTCGAGCGAGAGGCTCGGATACGGATCGCTGAACACGCCCCAGTTGGGCAGGATGTGCGCTGCGGTCACCGCGACCGCTGTGTAGAAGCCGACGACCGGCGCGACGACCGGCGCCTTCGGATGACGCTTGACGGTCAGCCACAGCGGCGCCACGGCGATCAAGCCGAGGAATGACCCGCCGGCGAGCACACCGACCGACAGGCGGCCGGTGCCCTGGCGGATGTGATCGAGGGTGTGCAGCACCATGGCCGCGATGAAGGCCAAGTGCGCGACGAGAAGCCGATTGCCGCCCTTCACGTAGGACATTCTAGACTGTGCTTCCACGCGCGAGGAGGCCCGACATGGCCCAACAGACCGTCGACGACGCGACTGTCGAGCAGCTCCGTTTCAACTTCCGCGGCGACCTCATCCGGCCGGGTGATCCCGACTACGAACACGCCCGGCTCGTCTCGAACGGCATGATCGACAAGCGCCCAGCGCTGATCGCGCGATGCACCGGCACGGCGGACGTTGCCGCGATGGTGAACTTCGCGCGCGACCGCGGCCTGCCGCTCGCCGTGCGCGGCGGCGGTCACGCGGTGGCCGGCTTCTCGACATGCGACGACGGCGTCGTGATCGACATGTCGCGCATGCGGGGCGTGCGGGTTGACCCCTCGACGTCGACCGTACGCGCGCAGGGCGGCTGCACGTGGGGCGACGTCGATCGCGAGACGCAGGTCTTCGGTCTGGCGACGCCCGGCGGTGTGGTGTCGACGACGGGGATCGCCGGCCTGACGCTCGGCGGCGGTTACGGCATTCTCTCACCGAAGCACGGATTGAGCTGCGACAATCTGATCAGCGCGGACGTCGTGACCGCCGACGGGAAGGTCGTCGTCGCGAACGAGCGCGAGAACGCCGACCTCTTCTGGGGCCTGCGCGGCGGCGGCGGCAACTTCGGCATCGTCACGTCGTTCGAGTACCGCCTGCATCCCCTCACCGAGATGCACGTCGCGTTGTTGCTCCACCCGCCGGAGACGGCTCTCGACGCGCTCAAGTTCTACCGCGACTACATCGACGAGGGCCCGAAGGACCTGGCTCTGCTGCTCGTGTTCATGACCGTGCCGCTCGAGCCGCCGATGCCGATCTTCCCGCCCGAGCTCCTCGGCAAGAAGGTCGTCGGCCTGCTTTCGGCGTATCCCGGACCGGCCGATGAAGCGGAGAAGGCGTTCCAGCCGCTTCGCAACTTCGGCACGCCGTCGTTCGAGCTGGTGCTGCCGATGCCGTACACGATGGTGCAGCAGATCCAGGACGAGGACGCCCCGTTCGGGACGCGCTGGTACTGGAAATCGGCGTTCGTGAAGGAACCGTTGTCCAACGACCTCCTTGAGATCCTCGCGGCGCGCGCCGGCACGGCCCCGTCCGCGCGGACTGGTGTGGCTCTGATCCGGGTGGGCGGCGCGATCACCGACGTCGCGCCTGAAGAGACGGCGTTTCCGCTCCGCGAGCCGGGGTTCTTCGTTCAGATGGACTCGACGTGGGAGGACGCGAAGGACGACGACGAGAACATCGCCTGGACGCGCGGGCTGGCCGAGGCGGTCGCGCCGTTCGCGATCGATGCCGCGTACGTGAACTTCATCGGGGACGAAGGAGCCGACCGAGTCGTCTCGGCCTACGGCCCCGAGAAGTACGCGCGGCTCGTCGCGCTCAAGAAGAAATACGACCCGACGAACCTGTTCCGACTGAACCAAAACATCAAGCCGTAGCGGGGTCTCACGGTCCGTGAGGGCGGCGAGAACCAGGGGCCTCCCGAGAAGTGACTGACATGCCTGCCATGCCTGCCATGCCTGCCATGCCTGCCATGTCAGTCACCTTCTCGAGGGACTGACTCAGGGTGCCCGAGCTTCCCGACGTCGAGGGGTTCCGTCGGTTCTTCGAGCAACACGCAACCGGAAAGCCCGTGCGCCGGGTCCGGGGCGATCCCGCCATCGTGCGCAACGCGAGCGTGCGCGCGATCGACCGGGCGTTCGCCGGCCGCTCGTTCGCGACGCCGGATCGGATCGGCAAGTGGCTGATCTGCCGGGCCGAGGGCCCGGCCCTCCTCTTCCACTTCGGTATGACGGGCGATCTTCTGTGGTCGAGCGATCCGCATCCGCACGACCGCCTCGTGATCGTCTTCGAGGACGGCGAGCTCCGTTACCGCGACATGCGCAAGTTCGGCGGCGTGTGGCTCGCGCGGGACAAGTCCGGCGTGGACGAGCTCACCGGTCACTTGGGACCGGACGCGCTCGCCGTCACGCGCAAGATGCTCGACGAGGTGCTCACGCGCCGCGCCGGGCTGAAGGCGGTACTGATGGAGCAGCGCAACATCGCCGGGCTCGGCAACCTGCTCGTCGACGAGACGCTGTGGCGCGCACGCCTCGCGCCGAACCGCACAGCGAGTGCGTTGACCAAGAGCCAGCGAGACGACCTTTACCGCGCGATGCGGCAGGTGCTCGTCGCATGGACGCGCGACGGTTTCATCCCGCGGGGCCGGTCGTGGCTCACCGGCCACCGCACGCGGGGCGGCCGCTGCCCGCGCTGCGGCACCACACTGAGGCGCGCGACGGTCGCCGGCCGCACCACCTACTGGTGCCCCCGCTGCCAGCGGTAACAGGAATCCGGCCCGGTGAGGCGAACACTTCCGTAACGCACGGCTCGGGAGGTTTCACGATGCGGAAGATCCTGTCGATCGCGCTGGTCATGGCGCTGACGCCGCTGGTCGCGGGCCTCGGCCGGGCCGCCGTGCAGACGAGCGCGATGACCTACGTGCCGGTCGACGACGGCACCGAGATCGCCCTCCGCGTCTTCTATCCGGCCGGCTACGTCGCCGGCCGCCGCTACCCGACGCTGGTCCAGGCCGAGGGATACGGCGGCGCCTCCTCGCCCAACGATTCGTCGTTCGTCGGAAGCAAGAACTACGTCGTAGTGGGCGTGTCGTTGCGCGGCACCGGCTGTTCCGCGGGCACGTTCGAGCTCTTCAGCGAACGCTCGACCAAGGACGTCGCGTGGATCATCGACAACTGGATCCCCAGGCAGAAGTGGTCGAACGGCGACGTCGGCATCTACGGCCATTCGTACGGCGGTCTCACCGGGTTCCTGATCGCCGCGGAACACCCGAAGCATCTGCGCGCGGTCGCGGTGTCCGGGCTCATCGACGACTTCTACCGCGGGATCCTGTACCCGGGCGGCGTCATGAACTACGGCTTCCCCGTTCTGTGGGGCGCCGTCAGCCGCCCGGCCAGCGAACACGCCTCGAACCAGCCGTTCATCACGAGCGACCAGCACTGTGCCGCGAACTACGCGCAGCACCTCGGGACCGACGCGGTGCCGCAGCCGACGCTGCTGCTCGACACGTACGGCTCGCCGTTCGCGACGCCGGAGTCGTGGGCGATCGCGAACTCGCTGATGGCGCACATCAACGGGATCAAGGTTCCGATCCAGCTCGGGCAGCAGTACCAGGACGAGCAGACGGGTCCGCGTGGCGGTCACGTGCTGTGGGAGAACCTCCCGCGCGGCCTGCCGAAGCGCATGACGATCTCGACCGGCCGGCACAACCCCAACGATCCGACGGGGAACAAGCGCGACTGGTTCGATTGCTGGATCCTGAACAAGGGCAGCAAGACCAAGTCCACGACGCTGGGGCATCGTTGCGCCGACGTCCTCGATCCTCGCAAGCGCGTGCTGCTCTACTTCGAGTCGATGGGCGCCGATCGCCTGGCGCCGTACGTGGCGAGCGACTGGCCGCTTCCGTCGAAGGACGTCGCGTGGACGCGCTATTACCTTCGCGGCGACGGGACGCTGTCGCGGACGCCGGGCGCGAACGACCCGGCGGTGCAGTACCTCGATACGGGGAACGGACGGCACACGACGCTGAACATCGGTCACTCGCTGGACCTGCCGACGAACGACTCGATGTCGCCCTACGGGTTCACCACGGGCCTGCCGGACACCGCGCGATACACGCTCGACTTCACGCGGACGACGGCGCTCGCCGGCCCGATCAACCTATCGCTGTGGGCGCAGCTGTCGAGTGCCGACGGCGACGTGTGGGCCGAGATCCTCGATGTCAACAAGGCAACGGGCGAGACCGTGTTCGTGCAGCGCGGCCTGCTGCGCGCGTCGTACAACGCAACCTTCGACGCGAAGAAGTCGCGCCGCACGCCGGCCGGCGACATCTACCGGCCGTGGTACGGCTACACGACGGTCACGCCTGTCGAGCCGATGTCGATCAACAAGTACGAGATCGAGATCTGGCCGCTCGGTCACGTGTGGCGCGCCGGGCACCAACTCGTCATTCAAATTCACACGCCGCCGTTCAGCGATCCGATCTCGATCTACATGTACGAGACGAACTCGCCCGGCGTCGTCTCGATCCTGCAGGACAAGGACCATCCGACATCGATCCTGCTGCCGGTGATGAAGCGGCTGCCGCCGATGCGGAAGACCGCGCCCGCCTGCGGCGCCGTCGCCGGCGAGCTCTGCATCACGCCGCAGTTCGGCTAGGAGCGGACGCGCTGCCTTTTCGCCGGCCGGCGCTTGGTTGCGGGCCCGCGCTTCGATCCATTGCGGCCAGGGCTCGACGCCGCCACGGTGCGCTTCACGACACGCACGCGGCGCTTCACGGTCCGCTTCGGTAGCGGCGCGACGACCTCGAGCCGCTCGACCACGATCCGATCGGCCTCGTCCGCACACAAGCGGTTCCCCGAGATCGCGGCGAGGAACGGCTCGCTCTCGAGCGCGAACAGCTCCAGCGCGCCGCGCGCGGTCACGGTCGCGGTGCGGGGAACGCCGCGGATCAAAGCGATCTCGCCGAAGCAATCCCCCGGCCCGAGCCGCGCGGTGGTCGTGCGTCCTCGCGACACGCGGACTTCGCCGTCGCGGATGACGTAGAAGTAATCGCCGGGATCGCCTTCGCGGAAGACCTGGGCGCGCGGCGGAACGTTGACGTGGTGCAGGCTCTGCGCGAGGTGCTCGAGCGCAACCGCCGACAGCGTCGCGAACATCGGCACGTTGCGCAGGAGGGCGAGCTCGGCTTCGGGGATCTCGGTGTGGTCGTCGATCGCGATCAGCCGGCGCCACGACACCAGCACGAGGAACGGCAGCAGCGCGCCGGTCACGATCAGTGCGCCGCGGATGCCGATCCACGCGATGAGTCCCGACGCGGCGATGGCGCCGATGCCGACCGTCGCGAAAACCTGCGCTTCCAGCGCGCCGAACACGCGCCCGAGCACGCGGTTGGGGGTGATCCGCTGCAGAAGGGTCAGCCCGGAGACGTCGCCGACGGCGTTGCCGATGCCGGGGATGCCGAGCAGCAGCAAAGCCGCGACGCCGTTCGGCCAGACCCCGACGAGCGCGATCGGCGTGCCCCACAAGATCAAACCGATGCCGAACGGAACGGCGAGACGCCGGCGGCCGACGAGCGCGAGCGCGGCGACGGCGCCGATCAGACCGCCGACGCCGAACGCGGACGAGAGCCAGCCGACCCCCGGCTCGCCGAGCTTCAGCAATTCGATCGCGGCGACGACCGTCAGCACGTTCAGCGCGCCGCGCACACCCGACTGGAAGCCGAAGAGACCGAAGATCATGCGCGCGTCGGGGTTGCGCGTGACGGCGCGGACGCCGTCGAGCGTCTCCGCGAGCACGCGCCGCTCGGGCGGCGCCTCCTGGACGATGTGCGACGCCTTCACGCGCGCGGAGTAGAACGTCGACGCGGCGAGGATCAGCGCGGCGGCGGTGAACGCGACGCCGACGTCCCCGAGGCCGATCAGCACGGCAGCGATCGCCGGGCCGGCGAGCCACCCGAGCCCCTCGAAGATGCCCGCGACGGCGTTGCACGCGACGAGCTCCTCCGGCGTGCGCGACAGGTTCGGCATCAACGCCCACGCCGCCGGCCGCAGCAAGACCGCCATGATGTTCATCGCCGCGGCCAGCGCGAACACGACCCCCACCGGAACGCCGCTCATCATCGCGAGCGCGGTCGCACCGGCGAGCACGGCGCGTCCGAAATACAGCAGCCGCAGCAGCCACTCGCGGCGATAGCGGTCGGCGACGACGCCGCCGAACAGTCCGACGACGCCGGCGGGAAGCATGCGGATCAGTCCGACGACGCCGACGGCGGTCGCCCCGCCGTGGTGGTACGCGTAGACGGACAGCGCGACGAGATACGCGTTCTCCGCGATCCAGTTCAGTCCGAGGGCGAGCTGGAGGTAGCGCAGGTCCCGATGCATGAAGACCTGTTTGAACGCCTCGAGCGATCCATGGATCCGCGCGCGCAAAGCGTCGGCGGCTCCGATGGTGTCCGCCCGAGATGCCCCGTCAGCGTCGACGCTGTTCGGCACCCGACACCCCGATCCCCCGTTTCACAGCGGTTCTAGCACGCCACGGCCGAAACGGCGAGGGCGCTAACCAGGAAAACGGCCCGGCTCCTTGACTCGAGAGCCGGGCCGAGACTCTTCCTAACTACGGAAGCTGCGTGCAGTCGTCGGGGCCGTTGGGCGCGTACCCGACCTGAAGGTGCAGGCCGGCCGGGCCGTTCACCACCACGCAGGCCGGCTGGACCTGCGCGCTCGACGTCGCCGGAACGAGCATCGCGATCGCACCCGCAGCCGCCACGATCATCAGAGCAAGCTTCTTCCTCAACCGAATGACCCCCTCGTTCGCCTCGGCGATCATGCCACCGGCTCGCAAATCCGTCATGGTGCACTTGTCCTAGATTTACGCGAAGGATTCGGCGGTCTTACTCCCCGCGTCGCCGCGCCAACACGGGGCGTGGGGCGACCGTTTAGCTAACGCTGATCCGCCTCGTATTGCTCCGGTCGGAGGCCCAGGTGCTCGTGTACCAAGAGACCAGCATGTACGTGGTCGTGCGCGACGGCCTCACCGTGAGGGAGAACCTCCCGGTGCGACCCGTCGTGCGTGTGGTCAACGTCGACCAAGACGACGCGCCGGCGCGCCGGTAGTAGATCGTCACCCGCATGCCGATGATCGCCTTGCCCGTCGACGCGTCGACGAGCTTCCCCGTCAACCGGACCGACGAGCCGCGGCGGATGCTCGTCGTCGAACTCCGAAGGGATGCGATGGTCGCGCGCCGTCGCGAGGGTCTGGTCAGGCTGTACGTGCGCGAAGCGCTGCTCCTCATCCCGAGGGAGTCGGTGACCTGCGCCGTCACCTGACCACCGCCCGCAGCGGTCACCGGGCAGTAGTAGGTGTTGGACAGGGCCGACGCCGTGAAGAACTTGCAGTCCGAGCGGCTCGAGACCCACCGCACGGTGTACGTGCGACCGGCGGGGACCGTGACGGAGGCGCGAACGGCGACGGCGTTCCCGGCGTAGAACCTCGACGGAACGGAGGCGGTGATCGTCGGGGGCGGCGGTGGAGGCGGCCCGCCCTCGAGGAACGCCGAATCGGCGACATCCCAATGCGTCGCCAGGTAGCCGGTCCGGTCGCTCGCGGCGTTGAAGTAGTCGTCGAGGCTGCAATCGACCTGCCACGAGGGCTGCGAGGGGCAGGCGTTTGTCATCGGAGATCCGGACGTGTCGACGTAACACATGGTGTCGTTCTCGTCGACGCAGTGGCCGGCCCCGCTCGAATGCGGAGCGGAATCCTGAACGGCGCCGAGCGTGTGCAGCAGTTCGTGCGCCTCCGCATACCCCCAACATGGTGCGTCGACACGCGCGTACGCCGGGCCGCGGTTGTTGACGTTGGTCGCCGCCGCGCTGTCGTCGGCGTAGAGCTCGCCGAGCCCGCAGATGCCGACCGAAGCGTCCATCCAGACGAGATACTTCCGATCGCTCCGGTTGTATCCCTGGGCCTGGAGCTGCTGCCGCATCGCCGAGAACGAGTCGTCTCCGGTCGAGCTCAGTGTCACGCGCGCGATCGACAGGACGCAGTCAAGACTCGTCACGTACCGGACCCGCCGGCCTTGGCCGGACACGCCGGCGCTGACGTTGATCTGGTAGTCGGCGTCGGCGGCGTACTGACTGATCATCCCCGCGACCGACCCGAAGCGATCCGCGACGTCCGACGCGCGTGCGTAGATCGGCTGGACCCGCATGCCGTCGGTTCCGTCGCCGACGCACGCGACCGACCCGCCGGTCGCGGCCACCTCGGGCCCGGACTCCGTCCCGGCGACCTCGGGAGCCTTCTTGTCTCTGCCGAACCGCCGTTCCTTCAACTCGTCGCTCGTCGGGCGCCTGTGGAGGTCGACCCCGGCCGGCGGGCGTTCCGACGCGTGGACGCACGCGGCCACGCCGTCGCGAACCTCGATGGTCACCGCACCGACGCACGCGCGTGGGACGGGCGGCGCTTCGATCGCGAGCACCGCAGCCGCGACGGCGACGACGGAGGCGAACGCCGAAACCGCGATCCAGCCGATCGGCGCGCGTCTCACCGGTCGACCCCCCTCATGGCCAGGCGCTCGGCTGCGTGCGTCGAAGCGACGCCCGGCAACGGCGGCGGCGGCGGAAGGATCGGAAGGTCGTCAAGAAGCCCGAGCAATCCATTGTCGGGCGGTGGCGGCGGTGGTGTGCCGGGGCCCGGCGCCGGGGATGGCTTCCGCGGCGCGGGTGCGGGTTCCTCCTTGCCCGAGCCCCCGGGCAGCTGCTCGCCTCCGGTCAACGACGACGGCGCTGCCGGTGCGCCGAACGCTGCACTGAACGAGTCGTCGGACGGCGGGGCGAGGAGCGACCCGTTCTCGCGCGAGGCGTGTGGCATCGGGGCGGTTGGAAGAAGGATGGCCGCAACGATCCCCGCCGCGAGCGCTGCGACGATCGCAGCGAGGAGGACGGCGTGCTCGGAACGCGCGAGCGCGTTCGCTCGGATCTGTCCCACCTCTCACCCCCGGGGATCTGAATTCCGGGGCTCCCAGTGGGGTGGTCGGCTGTCTCTAAAGAAGCCTTTAAGGCGGACGGGGGAAATGCGTGGGTTCAGGATCGTTTGAGTCGCGAGCGGCGAGGGGAATGCGCACCCGCCGCCGTCCGTTGTTAGTCGAGAGATGGAGCTCGGTCTTTACACGTTCGTCCCGCAGGCCTTGTCCGACGCGCATTCCGGCGAAGGCCCGGCGCAGCGTTTGCGTGAACTGATGGAGGAGATCGAGCTCGCCGACCAGCTCGGCCTCGATGTGTTCGGCGTCGGCGAGCACCACCGGCAGGACTTCGCGGTATCGGCGCCCGCCGTCGTGCTGGCCGCCGCGGCCGTGCGCACGAAACGGATCCGGCTGACGAGCGCCGTCACGGTGCTGAGCTCCGACGACCCGGTGCGCGTCCTCCAGCAGTTCGCGACCGTCGACTTGTTGTCCGGCGGACGCGCGGAGATCATGGCCGGGCGCGGCTCGTTCATCGAGTCGTTCCCGCTCTTCGGATTCGATCTCGAGGACTACGACGCACTGTTCGGCGAGAAGCTCGAGCTGTTGCTGCAGATCCGCGAGCACGAGCGCGTGACCTGGTCGGGAAAATTCCGCGCACCGATCAACGACCTCCCCGTCTACCCGCGTCCCCTGCAGAACCCATTGCCCGTCTGGGTGGCCGTCGGCGGCAACGCCGGCTCCGCGATCCGTGCCGGAACGCTCGGGCTGCCGATGGCGCTGGCGATCATCGGCGGGATGCCCGAACGGTTCACGCCGTTCACCGAGATGCACCGCGAAGCCGCGCGTCGCGGCGGGCACGATCCGCTCCCGGCGCTGAGCATCAACTCGCACGGCTACATCGCGCAAACGTCGCAGCAAGCGATCGACGAGTCGTTCCCCCTCGTGTCGGCGGCGATGAACCGCATCGGACGCGAACGCGGCTGGACGCCGATGACGAAGGAACAGTACGAAGCCGGCGCGACGCTACGCGGCGCGTACTTCGTCGGCAGCCCGCAGCAGGTGATCGAGAAGATCCTCTTCCAGCACGAGATCTTCCGGCACGAACGTTTCCTGATCCAGTTCAGCGTCGGCCCCATGCCCCACGACAAGATCATGCGGTCGATCGAGCTCTTCGGGACCGAGGTCGCCCCGGTCGTGCGCAAGGAAGTGGCGGCCCGGACGCAGGCCGCCGCTCCCTCCTGATCCCCTGGGCGACGTCGCGTCGCCGCATCACGATGGCTCCGGCGGCCAGCGCGGTGAGCGCGTAGATCGCGAACGCGATCCCCGCCGGGCCCGGCCGCAACAGATCGTCCCGGGCCACCTGGGTCAATCCGCGCGCCGTTTGAGCGGGCAGCCACTTTCCGGCGTCCTTCAGTATCCCGGCGAGGAGTTCCTCCGCGACGAGGAACCACGCGAGCCCTCCAACGACCGCGCCGAGCTGATGCTTCACGACGGCTCCGACGCCGACACCGAGCACCGCCGTGATGAGCCCCGCGGCCGCGGCGCCGGCCAGCAACTGGGCGAGGAGGACGCCCTCCACCGCGACGGGACCTTTCGCGGCCGACAGAGCGACGGTCAGCACGACCACGATGATCTCGGCGATCACCGCGAACGCCATCCCGATCAAACCCGTGACGATCGCCTTCGCGGTCACGATGCGAGCCCGCGACGGCGTCGCCAAGATCGAAGTCGTGATGGTCCCGTGCCGGAATTCGTCGGTCACCGCCCGCAGGCCGAGCACGAGGATGAACAAACCCACGAAGACCGGCATGTCGCGCAGCAGGGGGTTGGAGAGCGGGCGATCCGCGGGGAACTCGCCGGCTTGGGTTGCGATCGCGGTGATCACCGCGATCACCACGGTGGCCAGTCCGAGAAGCCACGCGGTTCGCGTCGTGCGGATCTTGCGCCATTCCGAGATCACGAGCGCTTTCATCGGATCCCCTCCTCACTCGTCAGATCGAAGAACACGTCCTCGAGCGACTTGTTGTCGCTCGTCAGTTCCGCCACCGGTGCCTGCGCGACCAGCCGTCCGCGGTCGATGACGATCACCTCGTCGGCGACCTGCGACACCTCGGCGAGCAGGTGGCTCGACACGAAGACGGCATTGCCTTCGGCCGCGTACGAGCGAAGGAAGCCGCGGAGCCAGCGGATGCCTCTCGGGTCGAGCCCAGTCGCGGGCTCGTCGAGCACCAGGACCGCAGGGTTGCCGAGCAGCGCTGCCGCGAGCGCCAAACGCTGCTTCATGCCGAGCGAGTACGCGCCGACCTTCTTGTGCACGGCCGGCGTGAGCTCGACGAGCTCGAGCATCTCGTCCACGCGCGAGCACGGGATCTCCGCCGCCGCGGCGATGACACGAAGCGCATTGCGCCCCGACCGGCGCGGATGGAACGATCCCGCGTCCAGCGCCGCGCCGGCCTGGGCCGGCGGGTCGTCGAGCTCCGCGTATCGCCGGCCCATGATCGACGCCTCTCCGCCCGTCGGCGCGATGAGCCCGAGGATCATGCGCATCGTCGTCGTCTTCCCCGCGCCGTTTGGGCCGAGGAAGCCGGTGACCTTGCCCCATCCGACCTCGAAGCTGAGCCCGTCCACCGCCGTCGTATCGCCGAACCTCTTCGTGAGATTCCTCGCCGCGATCGCCGGAACCGCCTGTCCGTTCATCTCGCACCTCCCGTCGTGTTTCTTCTGGGTGCGACGGTAGGCGGCGGCGAAGAGCGGGTCGTCAGGCTGCGGAACGAACTTGGTGTCCTCCTCGGGGAGGACGGTCGTCAGGAAGAGATGCCCGGCTCGACAAGGCCGTGTTCGTAGGCGTAGACGACGGCTTGCACGCGGTCGCGAAGGCCGAGTTTCATCAGCAATCGCGAGACGTGCGTCTTCACGGTCGTCTCGCCGACGACGAGCGTCTCGGCGATCTCGGCGTTGGAGAGCCCTCGGGCGACGAGCGTCAGGATCTCGCTCTCGCGCCCGGTCAGCGATTCGATCGCGTCGTTCCTCGCCGCGGCCGCGGGAAGTCTCTGCGCGAACTTATCGAGCAATCGGCGAGTGACCGACGGCGCGAGCAACGCCTGCCCGTCGGCGATGACGCGGATCGCCGCGATGAGCTCCTCGGGCGGAACGTCCTTGAGGAGGAAGCCGCTCGCGCCGGCGCGGATCGCGTCGATCACGTACTCGTCCAGATCGAAGGTCGTCAGGATCAGCACGCGCACGGGTTCGTCGACGCCCGGTCCGGCGAGGCGGCGGGTGGCCTCGACGCCGTCGAGACGCGGCATCCGGATGTCCATCAGCACGACGTCGGGCCTCAAGCGCCCGGCCTTGTCGATGGCGTCGTTGCCGTCGCCCGCCTCGCCCACCACAACGAGGTCCTCTTCGGATTCCAAGATCATCCTGAACCCGGTCCGCAGTAGGGGCTGGTCGTCGACGATTAGCACGCGGATGGTCATCGCTGATCCTTGAGCGGCAACCGAGCGTGCACCTCGAAGCCGCCCTCGTTGCCGGGTCCCGCGCGGAACTCGCCGCCGAACAGCGATACGCGCTCGCGCATCCCCGCAAGGCCTTGGCCGCGGCCGTCGGCGTTCGCCCCGGGAGCGGCGCCGAGGCCGTCGTCCGCGACGACGAGATCGACCGCATCGGGCCTGAAGAGAACGCGGACCCGGGCCCGCGCTCCGGCGGCATGCTTCATCACGTTCGTGAGCGACTCCTGCACGATCCGGTACACCGAGATGTCGATACCCGGCGGCAGCGCGACGCGGTCGCCGGCGACATCGAGCTCCACGGTCGTGCCCGCCCGCCGCACGCCGTCGACCAGCTCCTCGAGCGCGTCGACCCCGGATGCCGGCTCGAGCTCCGGCTCCCCCGAGCCGGCCGTCCGAATGAGCCCGAGGAGCCGGCGCATCTCGTTCAGGGCTTGCCGGCCGGTGGTCTCGATCGAGCCGAGCGCTTCACGCGCGCGGGTGGGATCGTCTTCGGCGATGCGCCGCGCTCCGCCGGCCTGGACGACGATGACGCTCAGGTTGTGCGACACCACGTCATGCAGCTCGCGGGAGATGCGCGAGCGTTCCTCGGCGGCAGCCTCGCGGGCGCGCTCATCCCGCTCACGCTCCAAGTCTTCGGCACGCACCTCGAGCGCGGCCGTGCGGGCGCGGGAGGCGCCGATCCGCGCCCCGACGATCCACGCGACGGCGAGCGCGACCCCGATGGAGACCATATCGGAGGCCTGCACGTTGTCGCGGGTCTGAAGCCAGTTGCCGCCGACAACGGCGGCCCAGGCCAGGGCGCCCGCGGCGGCAGCCGTGCGAACGTCGGTGTACGCAGCGACCGTGTAGATCGCGACGGCGAGCGCGAACGGAGACACGTACGGCCGGTCGAGCGTCGCGTAGAACACGAACGTCGCCGTCGTCACGGCGAGAACCAGCAGGGGCGCCCTGCGCCGCCACACGAGGGCCGCGTGCATGACCACGAGCAATGCGATACCGGCGACGAACGCTCCCGTGATGCCGGACCGCTCGTCGGGGACCAGGTAGCCGATCAAGACGGCGACGAAGACGATCGCGGCGATCGCGCCGTCGACGAGGACGTCTCGCCTCGGACGCCCCGTCTTAAGCTGAGCGGGCGGCGCCATGGTTTCGACGATACTCCGGGCCCCTCGACGGCCGCGTCCTCCTCAAGGATGAGGTCGGCTCGGCGTGCCTCCCCCCACGGGAGGCGCGCCGGCTGAACGTCGAGCGGGAATCTCTCTCGGCCGGGGATCGTTGCGACCCTCGATGGGTCCGTCCTACCAGGAGGGACGACGATGCAGATGGGGATAGGTTTGCCCAACCCCGTTCGAGGGGTCGACGGACGCACGCTCATCGAGTGGGCCAAGCGCACCGAGCAGCGGGGTTTCTCGTCGCTCGCAACCATCGACCGGATCGCGTTCCCGTCGTACGAGTCGCTCGTCTCGCTCGCGGCGGCGGCCGCAGTCACCGAACGGATCGGCCTGTTGACGAACGTTCTGCTGGCGCCCACCCGCCAGCCGATCCTGCTCGCGAAAGAAGCGGCGAGCGTCGACCAGCTGTCGGCTGGGCGCCTGACGCTCGGCCTCGCCGTCGGAGGCCGAAGGGACGACTTCGAAGCGTCCGACCGGGAGTTCTCCGAACGCGGGAAGCGCTTCGACGAGGACCTCGCGCTGATGCACGACGCGTGGAAGGGCAACCCCGTGATCGCCGACTGCGAGCAACCGGTGACGCCGTCGCCGACCAACGGCGCCAACGTGCCGATCGTCATCGGCGGTAACAGCGACCAAACGATCGAGCGCATCATCCGGTACGGCATCGGCTGGACGGCCGGCGGCGGCCCGCCGGACATGGTGGGCCCCTTCGCCGAGCGCGTGCGTACCGCGTGGAAGGACAGTGGGAAGGCCGGCGACCCGAAGATCGTCGCGCTGCAGTACTTCTCGGTCGGCGACGACGTGGTCCAGGCGTCGAAGGATTACATCCTCGACTACTACGGCTTCCTCGGTGAGATGGCGAAGGGCTTCGCCGAACACGGCGTCCATCGCACTCCCGAGGCGATCAAGACCGTGATAAAGAAGTTCGAAGACGCCGGCGTCGACGAATTCATCCTCGACCCGACGATCGCCGACCTCCGTCAGGTGGATCTGCTGGCAGACGTCGTCCGGTGATCTAGCGCTTCAGCTTCGCCAGCATCTGCGCGCGGGTCGGGACCTTCACGTTCCGCACCGCGCGTACAAGGCGCAGCGCGCGCAGCACGTACCAGCCGGGATCGATCTCCCAGGCACGCAGGCCGAGCTTCGCCGACCACGGGAACGCGTGGTGGTTGTTGTGCCACGACTCGCCGAACGACGGGACCGACAGCGGCCACACGTTGCGACTCTCGTCGCGCGCCTGGTAGGCCTCGCGCCCGTAGAAGTGGCAGATCGAGTTGATGCTCCACGTCACGTGGTGCAGCAGGAATACGCGCACGAGCGAACCCCACAGGAACGCCGTGAATGCCGCGAACCAGGATCCCGTCAGCGCGAACCCGAGCACCGCCGGCAGAAAGAACGTCGCGAGCGTCAGAGTTCCGAAGTGCTTGTCGACCCGCTTGATCGCCCGCTCGCTGAGGAGATCGGGCGCCCACTCCCCTCGGTCCGATTGCTCGGACGAGAACAGCCATCCCATGTGCGCGTGCGCGAGACCCAGCGCGACGCCGCGAACCCCGCCGGCTTGCGCGAGATGCGGCGAGTGCGGGTCGCCGAAGTCATCGGAGTACGCGTGATGCCGGCGGTGCGTCGCCACCCACGCGATGACCGAGCCTTCGACCGACATCGACCCGGCGATCGCCAGCATGACGCGCAACGGCTTGATCGCGCGGAAGCTGCGGTGCGTGAACAACCGGTGATAACCGAGCGTCACGCCGAGCCCGGTGACCACGTAGAACCCGAGCATGATCCCGAAGTCGGTGTGCGTGATACCAGTCCCCCACAGCGAGATGATCGCCGCGATCACGGCCAAGGGCGGAAGCACAGTGAGCAGAAGAGTCACACGACGCTGGACGAGGAGTTGCCGAGCGGTGAGCCGCACGACGCCGCGCGTGGGAGCGGCCACCGGCCGCTCGAGAAGCTGAGCCTGCATGAGAAAAACCTCCGAAAACCCCGCGGATGCGAAGCTTGGAGCGCACAGGCGAGGAGTTGATAATGGAACGGCCCCGGCGTACCGGGGCCGTTCCTGGCGCTTTGCTTAGGCTACGGGGCGAACGTTCGTGGCGTTGGGGCCCTTTTGGCCCTGCGTTACCTCGAACTCGACCTCTTGGCCGTCTTTCAGCGACTTGAATCCCTCACCGGCGATGCCCGTGTGATGGACGAAGACGTCGTCGCCTCCCTCGCGGGAGATGAAGCCGAAGCCTTTCTCGTCGCTGAACCATTTGACGGTTCCGCGCATGTCGTACCTCCTTCCGGCGCCTTGCGGCGCAAAAGATCCGGTTCTGACTCGAACCGTGAGTAAATAGGGCCCGGAAAAAGGAACAGCCGCGATGTGCTCGCGGCCACACTTTGACGCGAAACCTCGAACTCGCGAATCAGTCTAGCAGGTTGGGTAGGAAAGCGATAGACCCCTACCGCTTTCCTCGCCCACCGCGCTTGCCGAACGATCCTCGTTCACCGCGGTTCGACCGTTGAGATTTCTTTTCGGCTTTGCGCTGATCCTGCTTCTTGCGTCCGCTGTCGTGTTTCTGCTTGGCCACTCTCATACACCTCCTTCACTCGACTTCGATACGGAGCGCCGCCGATCGCGAGGGATGGCGCAACTTGGACAGCGCTTTTGCCTCGAGCTGGCGGATGCGTTCGCGCGTGAGGCTGAAGACCTTGCCGACTTCTTCGAGCGTCAGCGGTTGTTCCCCGGTCAAGCCGAAGCGCATCGCGATGATCCTCTGCTCGCGCTCGTTGAGCGTCGCCACGACCTTCATCGCCTCGTCGTGACTGATGCCGGCCAGGACGTCGTCGAACCGCTCTCCGGCTTTCTCGTCCGGAACGAACTCGCCGAGCGTCGCGTCGCCCTCCTGCCCGACGGGCGTCTCGAGCGACAGGACGTAGGAGCCCATGCGCCGCAGTTCTCGGACGCGGTCGTAGGGGATCCAGGCCCTTTCCGCGATCTCCGCGTCGGTCGCCTCGCGCCCGAGCTCGGCCTCGAGCGAGATCTTCGCGCGGCTGATCTGCAGGAGCAGTTCGTGGACGTGCACCGGCAGCCGGATGACGCGGCTCCGGTCGGCCACGCCGCGCTGGATCGCCTGCCGGATCCACCACGTCGCGTAAGTGGAGAACTTGAAGCCCTTCCGCCAATCGAACTTGACCACGCCGCGCATGAGTCCGATGTTGCCTTCCTGGATCAGATCCAGGAGCGGCAGCCCCGTCCAGCGATACTTGCGCGCCAGCGCGATGACGAGGCGCAGGTTGGCGTTGATCATCTCCTCGCGCGCTCTGCGGCCTTCGGCGCGCAGCTTTTCGTCCTTGCGGCGCTTGTGTGCGTCCTGCTTGGTCCGCGCGAGGATGCGCTTCTCGGCGCGCTCGCCCGCCTCGATCGCTTTCGCGAGCTCGACCTCACGCTCGGCGGTGAGGAGGGCGTACCGCCCCACTCCGTTCAGATAGGCGCCGAGGGTATCGAGGTCGGCGGGTCGCTCGAATGCGGTCGGCTCGATCTGCTCGAGGAGTTCGGTGACCTCAGACTCGTCTAGATCTTCGATCTCGTCGGGCGCGACCTCGGTCGTTGTGGCATCAGGATCTAGCAATAGATCGTCCGGCGCCGTTGGGGGGTCACGCGCACCATTGTAGGTGCTTTTCGCCCGCCGCGTTCGACGGGTTTTCAGTTGAACGCAGAGACGATACCTCCGACGATCATGAACGTCAGGAGCGAGTTCCCCGAGTTGATGAGGATCAGCCCCCACGGACGGGCTTCGAAGACCGACCCGGTCACGGCCGTCGAGACCACGAACCCGGCCCACATGACGGCGCCGACGAGCAAGCCTTCTCCGAATCCCTCGGCGGCCGCCCACTGCGTGACGTAGCTCATGACGATCGCGAGGATGAACGCGCCCACGATCGCGAACATGTAACCGATGCCGCCCTGCGCGCGCAGCTCCTCGCGACTCTTGCCGATGAAGTTCATCCAGTCCTTCGCGAACAGCGGCCCGTACCACAGGCCGCCGATCACCATCGCGGCGACGACCGAGATGACGACCCCGACCCAATCGATCGTGACGTCCGGCATATGACCTCCTCCGCTCGGGGGGTCTCCCATCGAAGAGGCTAACGCGCGGGGGGTATCACTCCGGGGAAGCTGGAAAGTGCGAGCGAGATGGACACGCGCGCGCCGCGCTCGGGTCCTAACGCTCATCACGAGGCGAAGAAACTTCGTGGGTTGAACCCGGTTTGTTCTCGCGGAAACGGGGAACAAAGCGAGCCGCCCGGTGTGTGCCGCCGTGGGGGCGGCCCGGCCGATCCGGAGGGGGAGCAGATATGAAGAGGCTGGTCATCGCGCTCGTCGCGCCGTTGCTGATCCTCGCGGCGATTCCAGTCGCTGCGAGCGCTTCGAGCGATAAGACCGTTCTCGTCAAGTACAAGCGCGGAACGTCGCAGGCCGACAAGCACCGGGCCGAAGCGTCGGTCAAAGGAGAGAAAGCGAACAGCCTCGCCTTCATCCAGACCGATGTGCTTCGCGTGAAGGACCAGAAAAACTCGGTCGCGACGCTGAAGCGCAACAAGCACGTCGAGTTCGTCGAAGCCAACACGCAGTCGAAGCACATCCTCGCGTCGAACCCGAACGACCCGTCGTTCGGCCAGCAGTGGAACTTCAACAACGCGAACGACGCCGACATCGACGGTCCGGAAGGATGGGCTTTCGCGTACGGGACCAACGCACTCGGGCAGACGTTGTTCCCGACGGCGATGAACGGTCCGGTCATCGGGATCGTCGATACCGGCATCGCGCAGAACCACCCGGATCTGAGCGGCAAGCTCGTCGCGTGCGCGAACGCGCTGACGTCGCTGGGCATCGTTTCGAACGGCAACTGCGGTGACGACAACGGCCACGGTACGCACGTGTCCGGGATCGCAACCGCGCGGACGAACAACGCCACCGGCGTCGCCGGGACGGCGCCGGGCTCGCGCATCGCGATGTGCAAGGCGTTGAACGCAGGCGGGCTGGGGTGGCAGGCGGACATCGACGCGTGCATGAACTGGCTCCGGCAGCAGGGCGTGGCCGTGATATCGATGAGCCTCGGCGGCGGCTCGTCCGCCAGCGAACAGGCGGCCGTCGCGAACATCTGGAACAACGGCAACGGCACGCTGATGGTGGCCGCGGCCGGGAACGACGGCGACAGCTCGACCGAGTATCCCGCCGGCTACGCGGAGGTCGTCTCGGTCGCATCGACGGACCGCAACGACGCGCACTCTTCGTTTTCGAACAAGAACTCGGACGTCGAGGTTGCCGCGCCCGGCTCGGACGTGTACTCGACCTACGCGATCGGACCGGTCAACGGCTACTCAACGCTCTCCGGAACATCGATGGCGACGCCGCACGCCGGCGGCGTGGCCGCGATGATCAAGCTGCTCCACCCGGGGTACAACGCCGGCGCCTTGCGCAGCGCGCTGGACGCCGCGGTTGACGACAAGGGAGCGGCGGGCAGAGACAACGTCTTCGGGTTCGGGCGCCTGACGCTGACGAAGATCTAGAGCCGCCCGCAAACGTGCGGCGGGTCGCCGAATAGGCGGCCCGCCGCGCCATATCCTGTGGCGTCATGGAGCCGGCCGAACGGTCTCGGCTCGCCGAGGTGCTCGGCGCGCTGTCGCTGGTCACCGATCTCACGCGCGGCCATCCCGATGAGGAGGCGCTGCGCGCGTGCCTGATCGCGACGCGGCTCGCTGCGTCGACGGGAGTCGAAGGCGCCGAGTTGTCGGACGTCTACTACGCGACGCTGTTGCGGTTCCTCGGCTGCACCGCGACGTCGCACGACTACGCGACGTTCTTGGGCGGCGACGACATCGCGGTCCGGCGTCGCGCGGACATGACCGACTTCGCTCACCCACGCCAGACGCTCGCTTTCCTGTTGAGTCTCGGCACCGGATCTCCCGTGAGGCGCGCGGTGCAGCTCCTCGGCGCGAAGGCCGTCGCCGAGGAAGGAACGCGCGCGCACTGCGACGTCGCGATTCGGCTGGCGGATCGCGTGGGACTCCGTGGGGGCGTGCGGCGCGCGTTGAACGCGATGTTCGAGCGGTGGGACGGCAAGGGCGGCCCGAACGCGATCGCCGGCGAGACCATCGACCCCGCAGCGCGCTTCGCATCCGTGGCGTTCACCGTCGCGATGTTCGAGCCGCTCGGCGCCGCCGAAAGCGCCGTGCGCAAGTGGTCGGGCGGCGTCCTCGACCCCTCGATCTGTGACGCCTTCGTGAAGAACGCCGACGCGCTGCTCGACGAGGGCCGATCGGTCGACCCGTGGACCGCCGTTCTCGACGCCGAACCCGGCCCGCCACGCACGATCCTCGAGAACGAGCTCGACGAGATCGTCGCCGTCTTCGCGGACCTGGTCGACCTGAAGTCGCCGTTCCTCCACGGCCACTCCCCCGGCGTCGGCGACCTCGCCTCGCGCGCCGCGCCCGCGCTCGGCGTCGACCCGACGTTCGCGCGCCGCGCCGGCATGCTCCACGACCTCGGTCGCGTGGGCGTCTCGACCGGCACGTGGGAGAAGCCGGGACCGCTGACGACCGGCGAGTGGGAGCAGGTCCGCCTGCACGCCTATCACGCGGAGAGGATCCTGCTGCGCGCGCCCGCGCTGGCGCGCCATGCGGATGCGGCGGGCGCGCACCACGAGCGCCTCGACGGGAGCGGCTACCACCGCGGCGCGAAGGCGGCTGCGCTCAACGCGGAGGCGCGCCTGATCGCCGCCGCCGACATGTACCACGCGCTCATCTCGGAGCGGCCGTACCGCCCGCCGTTCGACCCGCAACGCGCCGCCGCGATGCTTCACGCCGACGCGGCCACCGGCAAGCTCGATCGTGACGCGGTCGCCGCGGTCCTCACCGCGGCCGGCCAAGCGGCACCTCCTCGCAGGCGCGAGGGCCCGGCAGGACTGACCGAACGCGAGACCGAGGTCGTCCGCCTGCTCGCGCGCGGACTTTCCGAGAAGCAGGCTGCGTCGGCGCTGCACGTCTCGAAGTCGACCGTGCACACGCATGTGCAGCACATCTACGAGAAGACGGGCCTCTCGAGCAGGGCCGGGCTGGCGCTCTTCGCGATCGAGAACGGCCTCGTAAATATCCCCTGAAGAGAGGATAGGACCCGGCCCTCGGCCCCCCTACCTTCGTGCCAGAGGAAGGCCACACCGGTGGCAAAGGACGCGAAGGAGGAGGCCATGTCGGACCCCAAAGTGATCGAGCGCCGCTACTACGAAGCGCTCAACGCGCGGAAGTACGACACGTACGAGGAGCTGTTCACCGAGGACGTCGGGGTCATCGCCAGCGGCGGCATCCAGCTGCGTGGCATCGACGCGATGCGCGAGTTCGACCGCAGCTGGTTCACCGCCTTCCCCGACCACGTGATCACGCTGCAGAGCCAAGTTGCGGACGGCGCGACCGTCGCCAGCGAGAACGTCTTCACCGGTACGCACACCGGCGTGCTGAAGACGCCGGCCGGCGACATCCCGCCGACCGGCGCGACGGTCGAGGGTCACTACGTGGCGGTGCTGAAGGTCCGCGGCGACAAGATCGCCTCGTTCCGCGCGTACATCGATCGGATGGAGTTGCTCGAAGCGCTCGGGATCGTTCCCACGCCGGCATAGGACCTGCTACCCGTTGAATCGCGACCGCGCCGTTCAGTAGCGTGGTTGCGACCGAGGAGGTGGCCGATGTCGGAGCAGAACAAGGAGTTGTGGCGGCAGTTCACCAAGGTGTGGGACGCGGGGGACGTCGCCTCGTTCGGGGATCTGATGGCGGGTGACGTCGTCGACCACGGAGCGTTCCCGGGTACCGCGCCGGGCCTTGAAGGCGTCAAGCAGCTGAACCTCATGCTTCTCGAGGCATTTCCGGACCGTGCGACCGAAGTGCACGAGGTCATCGCCGAAAAGGACCAGATCGCTGCGCTGCACACGGCCCGCGCGACGAACACCGGCCCCTTTATGGGCATGCCGGCGACGGGCCGACCGATGGAGGTCACGACGATCCACATCGCGCGTATCGCCGAGGGAAAGATCGCCGAGCACTACGGTCTCCTCGATCAAGGCGGGCTCATGATGCAGCTCGGTCTCATGCCGATGCCGCCGGGCACGGAGTCGTGGCGGCCGCCGCCGACGAGCCCGCAAGTGAAGGGCAAGGGGTCCGGAGACCCGAACGCCGCGCGCGCGGCGATGCAGCGGATGGTCGACGCGATGCGCGCCGGCCGGCAGGACGAGATCCTCGAGCAGATCGCGCCCGACGTGGTGGATCATGCCGCGATGCCGGGCCAGGGCCCGGGGAAGGACGGCGTCCGCTGGCGCTTCGAGCAACTCTTCGCGGGGATGACCGAGCCGGACTTCGTCGTGCAGGCGAGCGTCGGTGAAGGGCCGTACCTGTCGCAGGCCTACACGTTTTCGGCGACGCACACCGGCCCGATGATGGGGATGCCCCCGACGAACAAGCCGTTCCAGATCAACGCGATCGACTTCGTCCGCTTCGAGAACGGCAAGATGCGCGAGCACTGGGGCTTGATCGACATCCCATCGATGATGATGCAGTTGGGGTTGATGCCGCCGCCGGCCTGACCACACTTCAGATGCGGAGGTGACGGATCGAGGTGTCGGCGAGCCGCCGGGTGGTTGTCGCGAGCGAAATGAGCGCATCCACTCCGTAGAGCGAACGTATGTCGCTCTGCGGGTTCGGCATGTGCGCCGAAGTAGTGCATCTGCGTCATGTGCCTCCCCAACCATCGGCCTAGGTTCGACTTGCCAAGCGGCGCCGAGGGGCGAGGGGGAAACCATGGGGGCGCGGCGAGCGATCCGGCTCATTGCGACATTGCTGTTTGCGGTTACCGGGGTGGTGGGCCTGTCGGCTGGACCGGCTAACGCGCAAGAGGTTCTTTGGCTCCGCCAGTACGGAACCCCGCAGATAGATCTCGGGCTCGGAGCGGCAACGGACGCGGAAGGCAACGTGATCGTGGTCGGAGTGACGACCGGTGCGCTGGCGCGACCCAACGACAACGGTCAGGTCGACGCCTTCGTTCGCAAGATCTCAAGGTCTGGCGGTGAGAGCTGGACTGTGCAGTTCGGGTCCGGCGGCGACATCGCTTACTACGTCGCTGTAGATCCCACCACCGGAAACGTGCACGTCAGCGGCAGGACGGTGGGATCGACTCAGCGCGAACGGGATCTCGGGCTCGGCGACGCGTTCGTGCAGACCTACGACCAAAGCGGAGCATTTCTGAGGCGAGACCAGTTCGGCTCGGCGGGCGACGACGAGGCCGTCGGATTGGCGACCGACGGAGCCGGCAACCTGTTCGTCGGGGGCCGGATCGGCGTCCGGCACGACCCCATCAACAACCCGGACTCGTACGACAACTACGCCTTCGTCCGGAAGTACAACAGTCAAGGCGTTCAGCAGTGGCACAAGCAGTGGGGGACCGACCAACCGTACGGAAATCTGCAGAACCCGCAGACGATCGCCTATGGAGTGGCAACCTCTCCGGATGGTTCCGTGTACGTCACGGGCCTCACCGATTGGGACTCCGAGACGCCGACGAGCGGAGACCCTTCGGAGATCCAGACCGTGTTCTTGCGGAAGCTAGACGGCGCCACCGGTGATCGCCTGAACGGCGTGCAGTTCGGTTCCGGCATGGATGCCGAGGGAAACGAGGGGACCGATCGCGCCCTCGCCGTCGCGACCGATTCCTCGGGAAACGTGTTCATGGGCGGGGGCCTTTCCCCGCCCAACCCCGGCAACGAGCAGCCGGTCTCCGACGACGGATTCCTTCGGAAGTACAACTCTAATCTTCAGCTCGTGTGGGAGCGGACGGTGACCGGAAGCGGATTCGTCGAAGTCGTCGGCGTCGCGACCGATCCGACGGGCAACGCCTATGTCGTGGGTTGCTTCGGGGGAACGGCTAGGTGCATCGCCAACGGCGCGGAGTCGGGCTTCGTTCGTCAGTTCCTGCCCGGTGGGCAGCTCGGCTGGACGCACACGTTCGATACCCCCGGCTCGGACGAGGTGTTCGGCGTGGCGATCGGCGCAGGAAACATGTACGTCTCGGGTCTCACTACGGGAACGCTCGGGCAATCATCGGCCGGGTCGTTCGATGCGTTCGTGGGAAGGTTCGGTGTGTCGGTCGACCTCGCGGTCACCCAACAGGCGCCTGCGTCGGCCGCGGTCGGTCCGCAAACGTTCAATTACGAGATCAGCGTGACGCATCAATCTGGCTCGGTGGCGGCGACGGGAGTCACTGTGACCGACACCTTGCCGCCAAGCGTGGCGTTCGAGACCGCGAGCGCCGGATGCACCTACAACCAAGGCGCGCACTTGGTGACATGCAATATCGCTTCGATCTCACCTGGGGCGCAGCCGGTGGCTTTGGTGATCACCGTGCGACCGGTCCTAGGAGGTACCGCCACCAATAACGTGTCGGTCACCGCCGATCAGTTCGATCCCGATCCAGCGGACAACCAATCCGTGGCGACGACGAACATTAACGGCCCTTCGACGAGTCCCTCGGGGTGCGCAAACATCCCGCCGAACCATAAGCCGCCGATCTGTCCTTAGCTCGGCACGGACCTAGCGCGCCGCCGGCGCGCGCAGTGTCACGCAACAATCGCCGGGTTTGCATTCGAGGCTGGCCTCGACGCTGTCGTTGCCGAGCCCGCGCAGAAGGCCGTCGATGAACGCCTGATTCATGTTGCAGATCAGGTCGCGCGACTGCTGCGCGAGTGAGTGGAACGGGCAGTTCCGCAACGCCAGAACGCGATCGCCCTCGCGGTAGGGCTCGTAGCCGTGGTCCTCGAGAACCTCCTGCGCGACGGTCAGCGCGCGCTCGGGTCCGAGCGGACGCAGCTTCTTCGCGCGCCGCACGTCCTCACCGAGCGAGAGCCCGTGCTTCCGCGCGACGCGGAACGCGGCGTCTTGCGCACGCTCGCCGGGCTCCTCGTTCGCGACCGCCTCGACGAGCAGGGCGCCGGCCAGGTCGTAGTGCCGTTCGGGAATCGACACGTCGAGCTCGACGCCGGACGGCTCGTAGTACTTGGCGCTGCGGCCGGCGCCGGGACCCGACCGGCCCGGCGGCCGCGCGTAGTGCGTCTTCAGCAGGCCCCGCGCAAGAAGCTTGTCCAAGTGGAAGGCCGCGAGCTTGCGCGAGATCCCGAGCTCGGCCGCGACGTCGTCGCGGGTGAGGGCCCGCCCGGCGCGCCGGACGAGCTCGAAGATGCGGCGGCGCAGCGGCTCGTCCAGGGCGGCGACTCCGCGGATCCCGTTCTTCGGCATGCCCGGATTATAACGCCAGAGATCGTGGGTCCAACGGTCACTAACGTCAGAGTATCGAATCTAAGACCGCAAACTTCTTACGGAATGGGCTTGACTTCTGTGCCGCAGGATCCTAGTCTAATGTCTAAGACTAGCGTAGTGGGACTTTAGAATATGAACGCTTTCGTCTTCTCCGGTGGTGCGAATCTCGGTGCCGAGCAGGCCGGGATGCTCGAAGCCCTTCTCGAGGCCGGCATCGTCCCCGACGTCCTGGTCGGTACGTCGATCGGTTCGGCGAACGCCGCCTTCCTGGCCTCGGACCCCACCCTACGTCGCGCCCGGGAGCTATCCGATCTTTGGCGTCGAGTGCGACCTCGAGACGTTTTCCCCCTGAGTCCACTTCGGCTCGCGCGGTCCATCGTGCGCGGTGGCGCTCTCTTTCCGACCGAGTCCTTCCGCCGGCTGCTCGAGCGCGAGATCCCCTACCGCTTGGCGGAGGAATCGCGTGTTCCCTTGCGTATCGTCGCGACTGCTTTCGACGACGGGAGCGAGGTGGTCTTCGGATCGGGCTCGGTCATCGACGCCGTCTTGGCGAGCTGCGCGCTCCCGGGCATCTTTGCTCCGCACGAGATCGACGGCCGGCTGTACCTCGACGGCGGCCTGGTCGACCACGTTCCCCTCGGGCCGGCCGTCGAAGCAGGCGCGGACACTATCTATGTTCTCTCCGTCGGATCCCCGTGCCCGCCCCCGGCCGACCATCGCTCCGCGCGAGCCGTGCTGATGCATTCGGTGGGACTGCTTCTGTCCCAGCGCATCCGCCTCGACCAGGCGCACCTTCCCGAGCATCACCCGATCGCGCGCGTCGTGCAGCTCCCACCGGTCTGCACGCAGATCAGCCTTCGCGACTTCTCGCAGTCGGACGAGCTCATCCGGACCGCGAAGCAGCAAACGGCTCGGTTTCTCGCGGAACGGCGACCGTCGCCGTCCCTGGCATGAAGGAGGTAGCTGTGAGAAAGAAGACGATCCTGGCCTCCGTTGTGGCGCTCGGCCTCGCGTTGGCGGCGTGTTCCTCGGCGGTCGGTGTGGGCGAGAGGCCCGCGGCTCAGAAGGCGACCGTCGCGAAGACGGATCCGGCGGATCTGCGTCAGGCGATGCGGAAGCTGTGGGAAGACCACATCACGTGGACGCGGCTCTACATCGTCAGCGCCGCCGCCGGCCTCAAGGATCAGAAAGTGACGGCGGAGCGTCTGCTGAAGAACCAGGACGACATCGGCGACGCGATCAAGCCTTACTACGGCGACGCGGCGGGCGAGCAGCTCACCGCGCTCCTCCGCGATCACATCCTGACCGCGGCGGATCTGCTGACGGCGGCCAAGGCGGGCGACAACGCGAAGCTCGAGAAGGCGAAGACCGCGTGGTACGCGAACGCGGACGAGATCGCCGCCTTCCTCGCGAAGGCCAATCCCACGTACTGGCCGCTGACGGCCGTCCAGCACCACATGCGGATGCACCTCGATCTGACGCTCGACGAAGCCGTCGCGCGGCTGCAAGGGAAGTGGGCGGACGACGTCGTCGCGTACGACAGGGTCCACGACGCGATCCTCGTGATGTCGGACGACCTGGCCAACGGGATCATCGCGCAGTTCCCCGAGAAGTTCTCGTGAGCGAAGGAGGTTCAAGATGTGCGTTTCCTGCGGATGCGGAGAAGGTTTCTCCAACCACGGCGACAGCGACAACATCACCGTGGACAAGGTGCGTGACGACCTGACCGAGGAGGAGCTTCAGCGCGCGGCCGACGCGCAAGGCATCTCGGTCGAGGAGGTACGCCGCAACATCGCGGCGACCACGAACTAAGCCCCGCCTCCCCCGGCGAATGGACGCGCCCCGGCGACACCGGCCGGGGCGCGTTGCTGCGCGCTGTGGGTCCCTCAGACCGCGGGCGAGGGCGGCTGAGGAGCGCGCGCGAAGCGGCTCGGGGCCCGGTTGGCGGGCGTGAACACCGGCTGTTGGGTCTCCTTGGAGATGTTGGTCGCGCCGCAGGCCGGGCAGGCCCATACCCGGTACTCCAGGCGGTGCCGTGCGAGGTAGATCGGCTGCGTGCAGTTCGAGCAAGCGACGGTCAGGTATTCGTCCATGGCGCCCCCCTTCCGGATTTCCGCTTTCCGTAACGATCGTGCCCTATGAGTGGTTGTCGGTCATGAGGCGATGGTCCGCCCCGGCATGAAGCATTTGCGTCATTTGTTGCTCGCCCTGCTGGGCCTACGGATGACGGCTCGGGCGCGTGGCTTCGAGCTCCCGCGTGATCTCGTCGAGCGAGCCTATGTCGGGTGTCGCCTCACGGGGGTCGTCGGGCCACCCTTCGACGATCGCCAGCGAACGGGTCGCCCAGCGCTCGACCGCGAGCGCGAATTCGGCGAGGAAACGGCCGGTGATCGAGTTCAGGGCGACGCGTTCCTGGAACGCGCCCCGTCCTTCGAGGTATGCGCGGCCCACCTCGATGTGCTCGTCGATCTCGGCGCGCGCCCAATCCCGCGCGGCCTCGAGGTTCGTCACGATCGCGGCCGTGCCCCCGTGCTCGCCGAAGAAGACCTTCACGAGCTGCTCGAATTCCAGCTCTGGACCCGCGCCCGGCTCTGCCAGCCATGCGGCGAGCGCGCGGCGGCCCTTCGGCGTGATCTTGTAGACGGTCTTGGGACGCAGTCCCGTCCGTCCTTTCGAGGCGCGCGCGTACCCGAGTTCGACGAGGCGCTTGGGAGCCTCGAACAGCTTGCTCCTGGCCCGCGGCCAGGCCCGGCCGAGCGACCGGTCGAAGTGCTTCGCCAGCTCGTAGGTGGTCATCGGCCGGACCGCCAGCAGTCCCAGGAACCCATAGAGGGTCGTCGAGGTTTCGGCCTTGCCCCTTGACAACATAGTCCCAAGGGGACTATATCAGAAGGCGCGATGAAACCGGGGGAGCCTCAGCAGCCGCAGGTCAACGTCGAACAGACCCGCGCATGGGACGGCGTCGAGGGCGACCTCTGGACCGAGAACGAGGAGTGGTACAACGCCGCCGCCCGCTACATCACCCCCCAGCTGTTCGCAGGCGCCGCTATCCGGCCGGCCGATCGCGTGCTCGACATCGGCTGCGGCACCGGTGCGACCACGCGCGCGGCCGCGCGGATCGCGTCGTCGGGGAGCGCGTTCGGGATCGACCTGTCCTCGCGAATGATCGAGCGTGCGCGCGAACGCGCCGCCGAAGAAGGTCTTGCGAACGTTCGCTTCGAACGCGGTGACGCGCAGGTGTATCGCTTCGACCCGTCCACCTTCGACGTCGTCATCAGCCGGTTCGGATCGATGTTCTTCGACGATCCCGTCCAGGCATTCACCAACGTCTGCGGCGCGCTGAAACCTCGGGGCCGCCTGGCTCTGGTCTGCTGGCGCGACACCGCACGGAACGAATGGATGACGAAGACGCTGGGAGCGCTCGCCGGCGAACGGGAGATCCCCACGCCGCCGCCCGACGCCCCGTCGGGAGTTTCCTTCGCCGACCCGAGTCGGGTACGCCGGATCTTGACGGCGGGCGGGTTCGAAGAACCCACGCTGGAACCGATATCAGAGCCATTCTTCCTGGGCCCCGACGCAGCCACCGCCTTCGAGAAGTTCGGCAAGACCGGCATCGCCGCCGGCCTGCTCAAGGACCTCGACGACCGGGGTCGGGCCGAGTCCCTCGAGCGGTTGCGAACCGAGATGAAGGAACACGAAACGCCGGAGGGTGTGCTGTTCGATTCGAGCGCGTGGTTGGTGCGCGCGACGAATCCAGGCTGAAGGAGGGGGATGTCCATGATCCTGGTGACGGGGGCAACGGGGAACGTCGGCTCCGCTGTCGTTGCGGAGCTCCTCGCCAAGGGCGAACCGGTCCGCGCTTTCGTGCGCGACGCGGACCGCGCCACGGAGCGACTCGGCAAAGACGTCGAGCTATCGGTCGGAGACTTCCAGGACCCGTCCGCGCTCGCGCGCGCGGTCGACGGCGTCGACAGGCTCTTCCTGTCGTCGGCGGACTGGCCGGGCAAGGTCGAGTTCGAAACGTCGGTGATCGACGCGGCGAAAACGGCCGGCGTCCGGAGGATCGTCAAGGCGTCGACCGTGGCAGCAGAAGTCGGCTCGCCCTTGCCTCCGCTCGGCTGGCATGGAGAGATCGAAAAGCATCTCGAAGCGTCGGCGATCCCCGCGGTGCTGCTGCACTCCTACTTCTACATGACCAATCTGCTCGCCTCGGCGGAGCCGGCGCGCCAGACGGGCAAACTGTTCGCGCCCGCGAGAGGGGCCAAGATCGCGATGGTCGATCCGCGCGATACGGGAGCCGTCGGCGCCGCCGCGCTCACAACCGACGCGTACGAGGGGAAGACGCTCGAGCTCAGCGGCCCGGAAGCGATCACGTACGACCAGGTTGCTCACGATCTGTCGATCGCGACGGGGACGACGATCGAGTTCGTCGACATCCCCGACGATGCGGCGCGCGGCGCGTACGTCGGAGCGGGATTGCCGGATTGGCTTGTGACGCACCTCAGCGCGCTCTTCCCGCTACTCCGCGACGGTCTCGTCGCTCAGCCGACGGATACCGTACACGCGGTGACCGGACGCAACCCGCGAACGTTCGCGGCCTGGGCCCGCGATCACTCGGCGATGTTCATGTCATAGACGAAGCAGGGGTCCCGCAGGACCCCTGCTTCCATAGATTCCCGTCTAGGCCGGTGGGTACGTGGCCTTCTTCGCCTTGGCTGCGGCCTCGATCTTGGCGTGCACCGCGTCCAGGACGGTCTTGGGATCCTGGCCGTTGTAGAGGATCTTCGTGACGGCCTCGTCCATCGCCGCCTCGACGTTCGACCAGTACACGACGTTCGGCCGGTAGTAGCCGTTGGTCAGGGCCTTCGTGATGGCCTCGAACGTGGTTTTCTGCTCGGCCGGCACGTTGGCGAGCGCGTCGGTCCGGACGGACGGCCACGAGTTCTTCGCCACGAACGTGGTCTGCGCGTCCTTCTCGACGAGGAACTTCGCCAGCGCGATCGCGGCGTCCTTCTGCTTGCCCGAGACACCCTTCGGGATACCGAGCACGTCACCACCGACGACGTGCGCCGCCCGCGACGGGCCGGTCCAACCCTCGTACACCTCGAACTTCGAGAGGACGCCCGCCTTGGCCAGCTCCGCCGACGTGAACGGCCAGTTCGTCGCGAACCAGGCGGTCTCGCCCTTGAGGTTGTCGACCTCGGTATCGAACTTGGCGAGCCTCGACTCCTTGGCGAACACACCGTCCTTCCAGAGTCCCTGCAGGAACGTGAACGCCTTCACCGATCCGTCGTCGTTCAGCAGCAGCGGGTTGCCGCCGTAGGAGACGACCCACTCGGAAACCGTCACGCCCAGCGGCCCCGTGTCGGGCTGGTCCGCCAGAGAGATCGTCACCTTGCCGGTCTTGGCCGACGCCTTCAGCTTCTCGGCGACGTTCTTGTACTCGTCGACCGTCTTGGGCGCCGTGACACCCGCGGTCTTGAACCGATCCTTGTTGACGAACGTCACGCGGACGTTCGGACGGAACGGGAGGAAGTACTGCTTGCCGCCGAACTTCTCCGGGATCAACGCCGGCGTGACCCCGTCGGGGATCTGGACGCTGGAGAGATCTTCGACCAATCCCTTGTCGACGAGGACCGCGAGCGCGAGGTTGTCCTGCGCGAACAGATGGATCGTGTGGTTGTTCGATTTCGTCTCGACCTCGAGCTTCGCCGGCAGGTCCTGCGCGGTGACGCTGGTGAGATTCACGGTCGCGCCGGTCTGCGCCTTGAACTTGTCGAGGACCTCCTGCAGAGCCGCCTTCTCGCTGGCAGCGAACGACACGCTCATCGTGATCGTCGTGCCGGCGAACTGGGTGGGCGAGGTCGTCGCTCCTCCGCCCTTCTCGTTGTCGTTCCCGCACGCGGCCACCGCCAGTGCGAGCGCCGCCAGAACGGCGGCCAGCCTCCACCTGTGTCTCATTCCGCCCACCTCCTCGGCTCGCTTCGAGCCGTCTCTTGCCCTTTACCCTTTCACCGCTCCACTGAGCGCTCCCGGCCGCAGATAGCGCTGCAAGAAGTACACGACGAAGATGATCGGCAGGGTCAGGATCGCGGCGACGGTCGCCATCTCCTGCGACGAGCCGCGGTCGATCGCCTCGAACACCTTCAACGGGAGCGTCAGCTTGTTGGTCGTGAGCAGCCGCGCATACAGGAACTCGTTCCACGAATAGAGCCAGACGAACAGCGAAGCGACCGCGATCCCGCCGGCGGCGACCGGGAACACCACCCGCGTGAGGGTGCCCAGCCGCGACGCGCCGTCGATCTGCGCCGCCTCCTCGAGGTCGACGGGGATCGTCTCGAAGGTCCCCACCAGGATCCAGGCGATGAACGGTAACGCCGTGATCAGGTGGGCGAGAACGAGCCCGATGTAGGAGTCGAGGAAGTTGAACCCGAACGG
>JBIOTQ010000011.1:0-14220 GCA_044866075.1 Actinomycetota bacterium
AGGTTTCGCGCAAGACGAAGGGCCCGGCTGAGCCGGGCCCTTCGCTTTGCCTGTTTCGCCGCCATGGCTTGGGTGTGGCTAAGGCTTCGATTCCACCCGCCCACCCGGTCCGGTGGACCTTGCCGGACGCCTGTTGCGCGGCGCGGTGTCGCTGTTGGGATTCCGCCGGCAGCTGCTCGTCGAGGCGGGCGCGAGAAGGAGGTCAATCCGTTCTCCCCGCCGGCGAATCTCACCTCGCCCTAGAGGGCGAGGTTCCGAGCGGCTCCCTAGCGGTCAGGCACCTCGCGGGTCCTATGTTCTGATGACGTCGGGACCACCTCCTTCCTCGCGTGGCCACAGGGTAGCGCATGATCCGGCGTCTCGAGAGCGAGGCCCGGCGCGTCTCATGCGCGATGCCATAGGTACCCCCGCCCGCACCGCCTCCTGGGACTCTGTCAACATGTGTTGAGTCGCTGCAGCTTTCGAGCAGGTCAGCGAGGCCGCCGCTCTGAGAAATCAACGCATGTTGACAGGGTGCTCAGACCGGCCCCCAACCGTGTCAGACGACGTACCCTGTAATGCGTGAGTCGCCTCCTCTTGGTTCAGCCCGGGCCGGGCGCGCCGGACCTCTTACCGCTCGAGGTGTGGAAAGCGCTCGCCCGGCCGCAGGTTTTCCTCGCACCCGGTGATGAGCTCGGCATGAGACTTTCCGATGCGGAGATGGCCTTCACCGTCCTCGAAGAAGCCGCGCCCGAGAACCTCCGCGCCACCACTCCACCGTCGGGAAAGGGGCCTGAACTCCGGCTCCTCGTCGCCGCGCACAAGCACGGCGAGACGACGCCGGGCGTGCAGGCGGTCGCCGAGAAGCTCGCCGCCCTTTCCGCCGAACACGGCGAGATCACGTTCGTGCTCCCCCGAGAGCACGGGGAGGAGATCACGCGCGCCGTCCTCGAGCTGGCCTTGTCGGGGCAGCCGGAGGTCGAGGTCGTGATGGGGCGCAGCGCGCGCGGCGCGCGGCTGCTCGAGCTGGTGCGCGTGATGGCCCGGCTGCGCGGACCCGACGGCTGCCCCTGGGACGCCGAGCAAACGCACGAGACGCTCGTGAAATATCTGCTCGACGAGACGTACGAGCTCTTGGAAGCGATCGAGTCGGGGTCGCCCGACCACATCGCGGAGGAGCTCGGCGATCTTCTGCTGCAAGTCGTGTTCCACGCCCAGATGGCGGCCGACGCCGGCACCTTCGATATCGACGACGTGGCCGGGCGTCTCGTGACGAAGCTCGTGACGCGGCACCCGCACGTGTTCGCCGATATCGAGGTCGAGGGCGCGAGCGAGGTCGTCGCGAACTGGGAGGTCATCAAGGACCACGAGAAAGGCCGCACATCTCTGCTCGAGGGCGTCCCCGAGGCGCTGCCCGCGCTCGCCTACGCGACGAAGCTGCAGAGGCGGGCGGCGAAGGTCGGCTTCGATTGGGACGACACCACGGGACCGGCCGAGAAAGTACGCGAGGAGCTCGACGAGATCGCCAAGGCTCCGCCGGCAAAGCTCGAAGGAGAGATCGGGGACCTCGTGTTCGCCGCCGTCGCGCTGGCGCGCAAGACGGGCGTCGACCCCGAAACCGCGCTCCGCCGCACGGCCCGCAAGTTCCGCGATCGCATCGCGCGGATGGAAGAAGCCGCCCGCGCGCGCGGCACCACGCTGAAGGATCTCCCCGCGGAAGAGCTCGACCGCCTGTGGGAGGACGCGAAGACGTGACGAGCGCGCCGGCGCCGGAGCGTTCGCGGCGCACGCTCGCGCGCGGCGCGTTGCTGTTCCGCTGGGTTGCTCTCGCCTGGATGGTCATCCTCGCGGCCTCGAACGCCGATCGCTTCCGCAACGCTCCGCTGGCGTGGGCGTCGATCGGAGCCGCCGGCGCGTGGACGGCCTGGCTCACCGTCGGGGGGCGGCGGTGGTCATGGCGCGTGCTCGGCTTCGACCTGGCGCTGTGCTGTTGGCTCGTCGTCGTCTCAGGTTTGGTGGTCCCGCATGAGACGGTCGCGTCCCGCGCGTTCTTCGCGACGGCGTATCCCGGAAGCGCGGCGCTGCTATGGGGAGTCGCCCGAGGACCGTACGCCGGGCTGTTCGCGGGCGCCGGGCTCTCGGCGGCGATCGTCGCGTCCCGCCTCGTGAACGCGATCGACCCCGCGGACCTCGATTGGCGGAACCTCGGCGGCGCGATCGTTCTGTACCTCGCGGCCGGCGTCGCGGTCGGGATCGTCTCGCGCGTCCTGGTTCGGACGGCCGAGGAAGCGCAGGCCGCGACCGACGAGCTGGTGCGGGAGCGGGAGCGCGCCGCCCGTCTCTCCGAGCGGGAGTCGCTCGCGCGCCAGATCCACGATTCCGTCCTGCAGGCGCTGGCGCTCGTGCACAAGCGCGGCACCGAGCTCGCGTCGAGCCCCGCGCCGAAGCCCGGCGACGTCGCGCGTCTCGCCGAGATCGCCGCCGAACAGGAGGCTGCGCTGCGCTCTCTCATCCTTCGTGATCCCGAGGAGGCGCCGGCCGGTCAACGATCCCTCCGCGAGGCGCTCGAGACCTCGGCGCGCAGCGTCGATGGGGTCGCGATATCGGTGAGCGCCGTCGGCCCGATCTGGCTCGCCCGGCGTCAGGCGGACGAGCTCGCCGCGGCCGCGCGCGAGGCGCTGGCCAACGTGGTCGAGCACGCGCACGCCTCGCGCGCGGTCGTCTTCGCCGACGAGGAGGACGGCTCGGTCGTCGTCAGCGTCCGCGACGACGGGATCGGCTTCTCCTACGATGAGGCGCGGCTGCGCGCGGAGGGGAAGGCGGGCGTGCTGAAGAGCATGAAGGGCCGGGTCGAGGAGATGGGCGGCCGCATGCTGGTGCGCCTCACGCCCGGCGGGGGGACGGAGATCGAGTTCCGGACCCCGAAGATCGACGCATGAACGACGAGCCGATCCGGGTGATGGTGGTCGACGACCATCCCGTCTGGCGCGACGGCGTGCGCGCCGACCTCGAATCCTCCGGCGGGGCCACCGTCATCGCCGAAGCGTCCGACGGCGGCGAGGCGGTCGAGCGCGCGCGGGAGTCGATGCCGGAGGTCGTCCTGATGGATCTCCAGCTCCCCACGGTCTCCGGCGTGGAGGCGACGCGCCGCATCATCGAAGAGTCCCCGCACGTGAAGGTGCTCGTGCTATCGGCGTCGGCGGAGGAAGCCGACGTGCTGGAGGCCGTCAAGGCCGGCGCTGCCGGCTACCTGTTGAAGAGCACGCCGTCGGCCGAGGTGACCGCCGCCGTCCGGCGGGTCCGCGACGGTGAGCCGGTCTTCACGCCCTCACTCGCCGGGCTCGTCCTGAGCGAGTTCCGGCGCGTCACCACCAAGGACCCCGACGAACCGCAGCTCACGCCGCGCGAGAACGAGGTCCTGAAGCTCGTCGCCAAGGGTTACACGTACCGCGAGATCGCCGAGCAGCTCTTCGTTTCGGTCAAAACGGTGCAGAATCACGTGCAGAACATCCTGACCAAGCTGCAACTGCGGAAGCGGTACGAACTCATGCGCTACGCGATCCAGCGAGGACTCGACCGCACGTCGGACTAACCGGGCGGACCACCATCAAGAGCCCCGCATCCATCGTCGATACCCCTTGTGAATGAGGCGCCTGAGCGTCCTTCTCGCTTGCCAGGTCGCCCTCGCGGGGGTTGCGTCGCCGATCGCGCGCGCGCAGGAGCCGCGCGGGCGGTTCATCGTCGTCCTGAAAGCCGGGACCGATCCGGCGGCGGCCGCGAACAGTCACGGTAAGAGGTACGGCTTCACGAAACGGAAGGTATTCAAGCGCACCTTGACCGGGTATTCGGCCGACATTCTGGTCTCCCGAGTCGCCGATCTTCGCGCGGATCCACGAGTCGATTCGGTCAACCCCGTTCGCTCGTTCCGCGCGACGGCCGAGACCACGCCGACCGGAGTGAGCCGGGTCCGCGCGCCGGCGACGCTCAACAAGGGCGACGGCGTCGGCGTCGCCATCCTCGACACCGGCATCGATAACAACCATCCCGATCTGGCCGGCAACATCGCCGGCGGAGTGAATTGTGTGGGCGACGGCGGTCCGGCGGACGGCGACGACATCAGCTCGAGCGGCCACGGGACGCACGTGGCCGGCATCGTCGGAGCGATCGCCGGGAACGGGGCCGGCGTCCGGGGCGTCGCGCCCGGCGTCGACCTCTGGGCGGTGCGGGTGCTCGACATCACCGGGATGGGCACGGACGAGACCATCATCTGCGGCCTCGAGTACGTCGATGCGGGATCACCCGCCAAAGGAGGCTCCATCAAGGTGGCCAACCTGAGCCTCGAAGCCCCGTACCCCGATAGCCCGAACTGCGGTGACTATCCCTCTGGTCCGGACGACACCTTGCACATGGCGATCTGCCAGGTCGTGAACCACGGCGTCACGGTCGTCGTCGCCGCCGGCAACTCCGGAGTGGACTTCGGGCCCGCGGCTGTGCCCGCCACCTACGATCAGGTCATCACGGTCTCCGCTCTCCAAGACAAGGACGGCGAGCCGTGCGGCCTCGCTTCGCCGGCGGGCAGCGACGACGTCTTCGCCGGCTTCTCGAACTACGGGACTTCGCCGTCGGATCTTGCTCACCTCGTCGGAGCGCCGGGCGTCAACATCGATTCCACGTGGAACAACGGTGGTTACAAGCTGATGTCGGGCACCAGCATGGCGTCACCCCACGTCGCCGGAGCCGCCGCTCTGTACGTCTCGGAGCATCCGGGGGCGGCGCCATCTCAGGTCCTGGCGGGGCTCAAGGACGCGGGGGAGCCGCTGAACGTCAACTTCAACGGCGAGTGCGCGGGAGGCCAGGTCAGCCACACCAGTCCGTCGGGGTTGCACACCGAACGAGTGGTTGCGATCCCGCCGGCGCTCTTCGTCGTCGTGCCGCCGAGCTCCCCGGCATCGAACGTCGGCGTGCAATTCGCCGGCCCCGTCGGCGGCGTCGATGCGACGAACGTCGTCCTCCGGCTGTCCTCGGGCGGGGCGAACATCCCCGCGAGCGTGTCCTACGACGGAACAACGCATAGAGCGACGGTGGACCCGAGCGGTCCGGTCTTGTCCGGCGAGCTGTACCAGATCGTCGTTTCTCCGGCCGGTTCCACGCCGGTAACGGATGGGAACGGCGACCCGATCCCCGAGTCCGCCATCCTCTTCCGCGGTCCGCTATTCGAGCAAGAGTCCGGCGTGTGGGCGCGCTACTACTGGCGAACAGTGTCGAACTCGAGCGCCTACGGCGGGAAGCTGATCATGGATCGGACGCCCGGCGCGTGGGCGTCGTACACGTTCACCGGCACGGGCATCGCCTGGTATTCGATGAAGGGTCCCGACCAAGGGATCGCGCGCGTGACGATCGACGGCGTCGACAAGGGCACCTTCGACAATTACCGGTCGTCGCCGCAGTGGCGCGTCCGGCGCAGCTGGAGTGTCGCCAACGGGACGCACACGATCCGGATCCTGGCTCTCGGTAAGAAGAACGCGAACGCCTCCAACTACCTCGTGAACGTCGACGCGTTCGGGGTCGGCACGACGCTCTATTCGAATCCCTCGGTGCTCCTGTCGTGGCGGGGACAGAACACGAGCCTCGCGTCGGGCGGCAGAGCGCTCCAGGACTCGTCGTCGGGCGCGAACGTCTACTACCGATTCCGCGGGACGGGGATCGACTGGCGGACGCTTCTCGGCCCCGACCAGGGGATGGCGAAGGTCTACATCGACGGCGTCTACAAGGGTCTGTTCGACAACTACGCGACCTCGGCGAAGGGATACACGCGAGCCTTCCGCGGCCTATCCAACGCCGTCCACGAGATCCGCGTCGTCGTCGCGGGCAAGAAACGCTCCGCCTCGAAGAACTACACGGTCAGCGTCGATTTCTGGCGCGTGATCTGACTCCCGCCCCGGCCGCATTGCCGGAAGTACCCAGGCCGAAATGGGTCCCATCCCGTCTCGGGATGAGTCGAACCTCGTCTACCGGACCCGTTCCAGCTCCTTCATCCTCTCAACGGAAACGTTCGCAGAGGAGGCGCTCGATGGACACGAATTCGCACCATGCGCTGAACCCGGCCCTGCTCCTGCCGTTCCCGGCCTGGGTGAGTGGATGACGATGACTTTCCACAGGATGACGGACTGGTTGCCTCGGCGCATGCAGCGGATCGACCTGCTCGTCGCGCGGCGCGCGTCGCCCCACGCCGTAACGCTCGGCGCGATCGCCCTGAGCGTGCTCGCCGGTCTGGCTCTCGCGCTCGGCGGCGCGCTGCACCGTCCCTCGATCTGGCTCGCGGTCCCGCCGCTCGTCCTCGTGCGGCTGGCGCTCGGCGCGCTCCATCGATCGATGGTCAAACGGACCCTGTCCTCGCTCCAGGCCCTCTTTCCTCCCGACGAGGCCTACGTCGAGGTCCTACCGCCGGCCGCCATCGAGGACGAGATGCTCCACGCCGCCGGCCGCTGAGGCGGCCGAGCGGGCCACCGCCCCCGGCGACTAGCATTCCGAGCGCCGTTCCGCCGCCCGAACGCGCATAACGACCGTATACCAGGGGTAAAGGAGCGACGGGCCACGCCTGGGGACCGTCCCCCGGCGTGTCTTTGTGCCATGGGGATCAGCGCGCTTCGCCTCACGATCCCGCGGCGTGTCGGCCTGGACCGAACGCACGCGCTGTTCGTCGCCGTCGTCTCGACGATGCTGGCGAGTCTCCTGGTCGCCGGCGTCGCCGTCGCCAAGATGTCCCTCCCGGTCACGGACTCGATGGCCCGCCGGGCCGGGGAGCTGGGCCGTCTCGCCGGAACTGACGCCGACATGGACGCGCGGTCGAAGATCTACTCGGCCGACGGCAAGCTCCTCGCGCTGCTTCACGGCGAGGAGAACCGCGAACCCGTGCCCCTCGATCGCGTGCCGCTGTACGTGCGTCAAGCCGTCATCGCCATCGAGGACAAACGGTTCTACTCTCACGACGGCGTCGATATGACCGCGCTGACCCGCGCCCTGGTCGCGAACACGGCGAGCCGCGGGATCGAGCAAGGCGGCGGGACGATCACGATGCAGCTCGCTCGGAACGTGTATCTCCACGACCGCAGCCGGACCCTGACGCGCAAGTGGGAGGAGATCATCGTCGCGCGGCGGCTCGAGTCGCGCATGTCGAAAGATCAGATCCTCTCCGACTACCTCAACACCGTGTACTTCGGCCGCGGGGCGTACGGCATCCAGGCCGCCGCCGAGGCGTTCTTCCATACGACCGCGTCCAAGCTGAGCCTCGCCCAGGGCGCGTTGCTGGCCGGCGTGATCCGCGCGCCCGAGCGTCTCGACCCCGAGCGTCATCAGGCGCAGGCTCTCGCCCGCCGGGCCCAGGTCCTGCGTTCGATGCGCGCGCTGAACATGATCGACGACGCGCAGATGACCCAGGCCGAGGGAGACCCCATCCGTCTGGCGAAACGCAGCATGTCCAACGGGATCGTGATGACGTCCAACGTCGGCGCCGCCTTCGTCGAGTACATCAAACAACAGCTCCTCGAGGACCCCCGGCTCGGCACGACCCCGAGCGAGCGCGCCCGACGCGTTTTCGGAGGAGGGTTGCGCATCACGACGACGCTCGACCTGCGCGCGCAGCGCGCGGCGGAGAAGGCGATCGCCGACGTCCTCGACCGCAAGGGCGACCCGTCCGCAGCCGTCGCGAGCATCGAGCCGCAAACGGGGGCCATCCGTGCGATGGCCGGCGCGATCACCGCGCAGGGCTTCAACCTCGCGGCGCAGGGGAGACGGCAGCCGGGCTCGGCGTTCAAGACGTTCACGCTCGTGGCCGCCATCGAGAAGGGCATCTCGCTCTACAAGGGATACAGCGCTCGCGTGCCGCGCGTCATCAAGCTCGACAACGGCACGGACTGGGTCGTCCACAACTACGAGGGAGCGCCGGGCGGCTACATGTCGATCCTCGAGGCGACGCGCTACTCGGTGAACACTGTGTACGCGCAGATCGTGATGGACGTCGGCGCCTCGAAAGTCGTCGACGTCGCGCAGCGCATGGGGATCAACAGCCACCTCGACGCGTACCCGTCCATCGCGCTCGGCGCGCTCACGATCGGCGTGTCGCCGCTCGAGATGTCGTCGGCCTACGCGACACTCGCGAACGGCGGCACGGCGTACCGCCCGTACGCGATCTCCAAGGTCGCCGACCGACGCGGCAATGTCCTCTGGACGGGCGAGCCGGACGGCACGCGCGCGCTGGAGCCGGAGGTGGCCAACAAGGCGACGGCCGTGCTCGAGCAGGTCGTGCAGCGGGGAACCGGCAGGCGCGCCCAAGAGATCGGCCGTCCCGCCGCCGCGAAGACGGGGACCACGAACGACTACAAGGACTCGTGGTTCGTGGGCTTCACGCCGCAGCTGTCGACCGCGGTCTGGATCGGCTACCCCGAGCGCCTCAAGCCACTCCGGAACATCCACGGCCTGCCGCGGGTATTCGGCGGCAGCCTGCCCGCGGAGATCTGGACCCGCACGATGCGCGCGGCGCTCGAGGGGCAGCCGGTGCTCTCCTTCCCCGAGGTGTCGCTGCGGGGCGGCGACTTCGGGTACCAGCCCCGCCGGTCGATCGACATCCCCGTCTCGGAGCCGCAACCGCAGCCGACGTTCGAGTGGTGCCGGCGCCGTCATGGGAGACCGTGTAAGCCCTGATCACAGCCTCCACGAGAGCGCGCACCTCCGGCGCTAGAATCGCGCACGATGGCTCGGATCTCCTCCGTCCGCGCGCGTGAGGTCATCGATTCGCGCGGCAACCCGACGGTCGAAGTCGACGTCACGCTCGACGACGACGCGTTCGGGCGCGCCATCGTTCCGAGCGGCGCTTCGACCGGAACGTACGAAGCACTCGAGCTGCGCGACGGAGACGACAAGCGCTATGGCGGGAAGGGAGTGCTCTCCGCCGTCGAGAACGTCACGCACCGGATCGGTCCCGAGCTGAGCGGGCACGACGCCCTCGACCAGCGCGCGATCGACCGCGTTCTGCTCGACCTGGACGGCACGGCGAACAAGCGCAAGCTCGGCGCCAACGCCACGCTCGGCTGCTCGCTCGCGGTCGCGAAGGCCGCGGCGGAGTCGCAAGGCCTGCCGCTGTTCCGGTATCTGGGGGGCCCGAATGCCCATCTCCTTCCCACCCCGTTCTTCAACGTGTTGAACGGCGGCGCGCACGCGGACAACAACGTCGACGTGCAAGAGTTCATGATCGCGCCGGTCGGCGCGGCCTCGTTCTCGGAGGGTCTGCGCTGGGGCGCCGAGGTCTACCACGCGCTCAAGCGCGTGCTGCTCGACCGCGGCCTGGCCACCGGCGTCGGGGACGAAGGTGGTTTCGCGCCCAACCTCGCGTCGAACGAGGCCGCGATCGACGCGTTGATGGACGCGATCCGCGCCGCGGGCCTCGAGCCCGGCATGGAGGTCGCGATCGCGCTTGACGTCGCCGCGACGGAGCTGTTCCAGAACGGGTCGTACGCGTTCGCGGGTGAAGGGGCGACGCTCGACGCGGCCGCGTTGTCGCAGCGGTACTCCGATTGGGCCGGACGCTATCCGATCGTCTCGATCGAGGATCCGATGTCCGAGGACGACTGGGACGGGTGGGCGAACGTCACCGGCGTGCTCGGCGACGACGTGCAGCTCGTCGGCGACGACGTGTTCGTCACGAACCCGGAACGGTTCGGCGACGGGATCAGCCGCGGTGTGGCCAACGCGATCCTCATCAAGGTGAATCAGATCGGGACGCTCACCGAGACGCTCGACGTCATCGAGATGGCGCGCAACGCGGGCTATGCGGCGATGATGTCGCACCGCTCGGGGGAGACCGAGGACGCGACGATCGCCGACCTCGTCGTCGCGACCGGCGTCGGGCAGATCAAAGCGGGCGCACCGGCGCGGTCCGAGCGGGTCGCGAAGTACAACCAGCTGTTGCGGATCGAGGAGTTGCTCGGCGACTCCGCGCGGTACGCGGGGACCGAGTTGCTGGCCGGGGGCGCGTCGTGAAACCGCGAGGCGCCGTGGTCCTGACGTTGCTCGCCGTCCTCCTGATGTCGGCTCTGTATCCGATCCGCCAGTACATCGGGCAGAAGTCGCACGTGCGCAGCCTCGTCGCAGAGCAGGCGGAGCTGTCCGGACGCATCGCCGAGCTCCGCACCCAACAAGGGCTGCTGCTCTCCGACGACGAGATCGAACGCATCGCCCGGGAGCAGCTCGGGATGGTGCGTCCCGGCGAGGTCGCGTTCGCCGTTCTGCCCGATGGAAAGGCCCGCACCGCCGCCGCTGCGCCGACGGCGCAGCGGGCGCCCACGTCCGGTGACGCAACCCGCGAATCGTGGTATCAGCGCTGGTGGGGTGCCGTGGTCGACACCTTCACCGGCATCCGGTAGCGCGACCGCGCGGCGCGTTCCGTGCCCGTTGACCGCCGCTTCTGAGCGGCCGTACGATGACCCCCGTCCCGGTATCCGAATCCGGGCCGATTGATGGAAGGAGCCTGGTTCGTAGTGCCTGTTGAGGTTGGTCAGATCGTAGAGGGAACGGTTAGTCGCATCGCGCCGTACGGCGCGTTCCTTTCTTTGGCGACCGGCGAGACCGGACTCGTTCACATCTCGGAGATCGATCGGAACTTCGTGAAGGACGTTCGCGAGCATCTCCGTGAGAACGACAAGGTCACCGTCAAGGTCATCGGGATCAAGGAGGGCGGCAAGATCGATCTCTCGATCAAACAGGCCGCTCCCGACTGGCAACCGGAGGCTCCGCGCAAGTCCCGGACCAAGGATCCCGAGTTCGAGGCGAAGCTCAAGAAGTTCATGCGCCAGTCCGAGGAGCGACTCGTCGACTGGCGGCGTCAGCGCGAAGCGAAGCGCGGCTAAGCCTCGCGCCAGGACATGCGGGCGGTCGTCGCCGCTCAGATCGGCCGCGAACCGCGCGGCCCGGTTTCCGTCGCGACGACCTGCGAGCACGGTCTGCCGCTGGTGATCCGCACCGCCCCGCGTCTCGAGACGGGCGAGCCCTTCCCGACGCTCTACTGGCTGACGTGCCCGCTCGCGGTGCGCAAGATCGGCGGGCTCGAGTCCGGCGGCCGCATGCGGGACCTGAACGCGGACCTGGCGAACGACGAGGACCTCGCGTCGGCCTACCGCGACGCGCACGAGCGCTACCGCCACGACCGCGACGGCGGCGACGGCGGGCCGACGGAGTCGGCCGGCGGCATGCCGGGGCGCGTGAAGTGCCTGCACGCCCTGTACGCGCACGAGCTCGCGGCCGGGAACCCGGTCGGCGCGATCGCCCGCGCCGAGATCGAGCCGCTCGGCTGCCCCGGCCCGTGCGTCGCCGAGCGCGACGACGGCACCGTCGCCCGCGTCGCCGGACATCCGGCGTTCGCGCGCACGCGGCGGTGACGACGCTCGCCGCGATCGACGTCGGCACCAACTCGGTGCGCGTCTACGTGGCAGAGGTCGACGGGAGCGACGCGAGACAGCTGGACCGCGATCTGATCATCACGCGACTCGGCGAAGGCGTCGACGACACCCGGCGGCTCGGCGCCGAACCGCTCCGCCGCACGATCGACGCCATCGCGCGCTACCACGCGCGGGCGCGCGAGCTGGGGGCGGAAACCGTACGGATCGCAGCGACGAGCGCAGCGCGCGACGCCGCCAACCGCGATGAGTTCTTCGACGGCGTCCGCGCCGCGACGGGACTGGACGCCGAGGTTCTGAGCGGCGACGAAGAGGCGCGTCTCTCGTTCCTCGGAGCGACGAACGACCTCGATGCAGGCGGCCCCTTCCTCGTCCTCGACATCGGCGGCGGGTCCACCGAGTTCGTGGTCGGCGAGAGGACGGTGGACGCCGCGATCTCCATCGATATCGGATCCGTTCGTCTCACCGAACGGCATGTCCACCACGACCCCCCAGAGCCCATGGAGCTGGTCGCCGTCCGCGCCGAGGCGGCTCACGCCGTCCAGGAGGCGCAGCGGACGGTCGGGTCCGCGGCCCAAACCCTGGTCGGCGTCGCCGGAACGATCACGACGATCGCTGCCGTCTCGCTCGGTCTTCCGGGCTACGACCGCGACGCGATCCACCACGCGCGGCTCGCGCGCAGCGACGTCGATGAGGTCACGGATCGGCTCGCGGCGATGACATCGGAGGAGCGGCGAGGCCTGCCGGCGATGCCGCACGGACGGGAGGACGTGATCGTCGCGGGTGCTGAGATACTCCTCGCCGTCATGGACGGTTTCGGTTTCCAGGACGTGCTGGTGTCGGAGGCGGACATCCTCGATGGGCTGGTGCTGACGATCGAGCGCTAGCGCGGCGAGCGAGGAGGGACGATCCGCGAGAGCCCTTCCCCGAATAGCGCCAGCGACGCCGCCGCGACCGCGAGGGGAAGGGCCAGCAGCGTGAGTGTGGTCGGGGCTCCTAGGTGCGTCGCGAGGATGCCCGCGATCAATGCCCCGACGGGATACAGGCCACCCCACGCCATCATGTACAAGCTCATAACCCGGCCGCGCTTACTGGTCGGAACCGATTTCTGCAGCCCGGTGTTCGTGGCAGAGACCGACATCGTGTAAAGGGCGCCGATCCCCATAAGGAGGAAGGCGGACACGGCGAAGTGCTTCGAAAGCCCGAACGCCGCGATCAACCCCGCCAACAGGGCCAGCCCCCCGCCGGTGGCCGCGCGCATACCGAAGCGCCGCACGATCGTCCCGGTCGACAACGCCCCGCATACGGCGCCGACGCTGAACAGCGCGAAGAGCTCGCCGTAGCCGCCGGCACCGAGGTGGAGAACCTTCTTGGTCATCACCGGCAGCAGAGCGATGACCGGCGCGCCGAAGAGGCTCACGATCGCGGTGGTCAAGAGCAGGACACCGACGGCGGGGGTGCCGCGCGCGTACCGGACGCCCCCGAACAGAGCCCGCGCGCCCGACGAGGTCGGAGGCGCTTGGCGCTCCGTTCGGATCAGGAGCAGAGCGACGATCACGGCGAGGAATGAGACGGCGTTCGCGAAGAACGCCCAGCCGGCCCCCACCTTGACCAGCAGCAAGCCTCCGATGGCCGGGCCGACGACGCGTGCGGCCGAGAACTGGGTCGAGTTCAGTGAGACGGCGTCGATGATGAGCCGTGGCGGGATGAGATCGGGGATGATCGCCTGGAACGAGGGCGCGTTGAAGGCCATCCCGATGCCGGCCGCTCCGATGATGGGCAGCAGCGTCCAGACGTGAGCGTGGCCCGTCAGCGTCGTGCCCGCGAGCGCGAAGGCGAGCCCCATAGCGACGGTCTGCGTGACGAGAAGCACGCGACGGCGGTCGCGGCGGTCGGCCACCAGGCCTCCGAACAGGCCGAAAAGGAGCGTCGGGAAGAACTGAACGAAGGTCACCATCGACACCCAGAAGGGGGAGTCGGTGATCTCCAGAACCAGCCAGGACAGCGCGACATTCTGGAGCCAGGTGCCGATGTTCGAGATGAGGGCACCGCTCCAGAAGAGCGAGAAACTGCGGTGCCGGAGAGGCTCGAGGGTCCGGAACCGGCGCGGCGGGCGGGGTTGCTCGATGGGGACCGGTGCGGTCTGGATCGGGGGCTGGGGGAGGGCGTGCTCGACCGCGACGCCGGCGCGCTCCCTCACTCGTTGCCTCCTGCCCTGCAGATAGTTTCCTAAGGAAATGGTATCCTTAGGAACGCGTATCGGCAAACCGATTATTCCGGAGGATCCGCTGACCGGGGCTCAGGAAGACCTGCTCGAGGCGATGACCGCGGTGTCGCGGCATCTCTTCCGCTTGATGACGCAGTGCCTCACCGAGCTGGGGGAGGGCAACGAGGTCAGCGCCACCCAGTACCGCGCGCTCGCGTCGCTGGCGCTGCGTGGGCCGCGGAACGCGAGCGTCCTCGCCGAGGAGCTCGGCGTCGGACGTCCGGCGACGACGAAGCTCGTCGACCGGCTCGTCCGGCGGCGGCTGATCCACCGCCGGAGGGACACGGTCGACCGGCGGCAGGTGATCCTCGAAGTCACGGAGCGAGGGCGGGAGGTCGTCCGAGCGGTGCAGCACTGTCGCCGGCGGAAGCTGCGCAGCGTGCTCGCGGAGCTCGACCCCGACGCCCGCGAGGCGTTGACGCGCGATCTGCCCTCGCTGTTGGATGCGTTCTCGCGGACGACCGCCGCCGCGCCGGCGCCGCCGGATCTCGTCCGGACGCCGTAGCCGCTTCGAGGCGATAAGACGCA
>JBIOTQ010000012.1:0-12677 GCA_044866075.1 Actinomycetota bacterium
ACGACGGCGCGCAACAGCGCGATCGACCGGCTGCGGCGCCGCAAGAAGCTCGCCGAGAAGGTCGCTATCCTCGAACGCGAGGCGGCGACCGAGCGCGCGGCCGCGCCCGGCGCGGATGAGGCCGCCGCCGTGGAGACGCTTTCCGACGCCCGGCTCCGCCTGATCTTCACCTGCTGCCATCCGGCGCTCGCGCTCGACGCCCAGGTTGCGCTGACGTTGCGGACGCTCGGCGGCTTGCAGACGCCCGAGATCGCGCGCGCGTTCATCGTGCCGGAGGCCACGCTCGCGCAGCGTCTCGTGCGCGCGAAGCGCAAGATCCGCGACGCGAACATCCCGTACAGGGTGCCCGAAGAAGCACAGCTCCCCGAACGCCTCGGCGCTGTCCTCGCCGTCCTCTACCTGATCTTCAACGAGGGCTACGCCGCGACGTCGGGGGAGACGCTCGTGCGGCGCGAGCTGTGCTCGGAGGCGATCCGTTTGGCGTCGATGCTCGCGATGCTGATGCCCGAGCCGGAGGTCTTCGGTCTCCTCGCGCTGATGCTGATCAACGACGCCCGCCGCGAGGCGCGCGTGTCCCCGGACGGCGACCTGGTACTGCTGGCGGATCAGGACCGGTCGCGCTGGGACCGCACCCAAGTCGTCGAGGGGATGCGCCTGCTGCGGCGGGGCCTCGAGATGGAGAGGCCCGGGCCGTACCAGATCCAGGCGACGATCGCGGCGCTGCACGCCGACGCGCAGCGCGCGGCGGACACGGACTGGCCGAGGATCGCGCGGCTTTACGAGGAGCTCGCGGCGATGGCGCCGTCGCCGGTGGTGGCGCTGAACCGCGCGGTCGCCGTGGCACTCGCGGGTGACCTGTCGCGCGGCCTCGCCATGATCGACGAGATCGGCGACGCCCTGAACGGGTACCACCTCTTCCACGCCGCGCGCGCCGATCTGCTGCGGCGGCTCGGCCGCGCGACGGACGCCTCCGCCGCCTACGAGCGCGCGCTCGCGCTCACGACGAACGATGTCGAGCGCCGCTTCCTCGCGCGCCGTCTGGCCGGGGTGCGTCAAGGCGGCTAGGCTCGCCGCGTGTACGTCTGCCTTTGCCGCGGGGTGAGCGACCGGAAGATCCGGGCTGCGATCGAAGCCGGGGCGAGCACCGTGAACGAGATCGGGGTGCAGACCACCGCGGGAACCGTGTGTCACGACTGTCATCCCGCGATCGAGGAACTGCTCCGCGGGGCGCGGGACCCCGAGCGGCCCGCCGACCTGTCGGCGCGGCGTGGCACGGGGAACGGCAACGGTCAGAACGAGAAAGGGAGCACGACATGAGGGGAGACCGGAGCGTCATCGACGCGCTCAACGATCTGCTGACGCTCGAGCTGACCGTCGTCAACCAGTACTTCGTCCACTCGCGCATGTGCGAGAACTGGGGCTACAAACGTCTCGCCGACCGCTTCCGCAAAGACGCGATGGATGAGATGAAAGACGCCGAGGAGATCATCGACCGCATCCTCTACTTCGAGGGCGTTCCCAACGTGCAGCGCATCGGGACCGTGGCGCTGGGGGAGACGCCGCAAGAACAGCTTCAGCTCGCTCTCGACGCCGAGCGCGGCGCCGTCGACCTGTTGACGCAGTCGATCAAGATCTGTAACGACGCCGGCGACATGGGAACGCGCGAGTTCCTGGCGCCGAAGATCGCCGACGAAGAAGCGCACATCGACTGGTTCGAGTCGCAGCTCCAGTTGATCGAGCAGGTGGGACTCGAGAACTACCTCGCGGCGCAGATCCGCGAGTGAGCTAGCCGAAGAACCGTGCCCGCCAGGTGGCGGTGAGCTGGTAGCAGCCCCCGAGCCCGCACACCGCGTCGGAAAGATCCTCGTTCCCCGAATTCGGATCCGGGTTGGCAGGCGGGCGGTAGGTGCGCGTTCCGTACAACATTGGAATGCCGGCGCCGTGTATCTCGATGCGGCCGGGCCGGTCGTTGAAGCCAGCCTCCGTCGCCCCGAGGATGTCGGGCGACGTCCCGGTGCCTTCGTGGATGCAGTCCATCAGCGGCTCGTCGCACTCGTGCCCACTGACGAAGAGTGTGGGCCGGACGCCCTTCGGGAGCCAGAACAAGAATGTTTGGCCGAGCCCGATCGTCTGTCCGTCGCGCACCTGCGAGACGGGAAGCTGGAACCACTGCCCGGACACGTTCCCGTACAGGACCCACTCGCCGGGATCGGGGGTCTGCTCGCCGGGCACACCCGCCGGGTTCAGGTTCGGCTCGCCGGCGCCGTCGAGCGACCGGGCGATGTGGATCCGCTCCAAGCGGACGGCGTGCAAGACCGGGATCTCATCGTCCGACCAGCCCGCTCTCACGGTGATCCCGACGCGCTGCGACACGCCCGGCGGGATCGTGAACCGCACGCGCACCGTCCCGCGGCGCTTGTCGGGCACGACGGAGATCGGGAGGCCGAGAAGCGACGGGGTGGTCTCCCGATGCACCACGGTCGGATTGACCACGAGCTTCGACGACGCCGAGGGGCGCTTCGGAAGCGTCAGCGTGTATGTGTAAGTCCCGGACACGTCGCGGCCTTGCGGACAGACCGTGCGTGCGGTGACCCAGTTGATGACGCCGATCAGGGCGCACTCCTCGAGCGAGTGGGCCGGCGAGCCATCGCCGTTGATCCACACGTCCAGCTGCGACAAACGGTGCGGGCCGAACCGCAGGAGGGTCCCGGCCGCGTTCTGGCGGAAGCTCGCGACCTCGTACATCGGATGCAGCTCGGTGGACTCGCCGCGCAGCCCACCACCGGCGACGATGTCCTGGAAGGTCTCGACGGGGTCGTAGACGGTCAGCTGCGAGAGTCCGGTCGGGTCGAGCGCCGAGTTTCCCCAGTGCCCGCAGTCCCAGATCCAGTTCCCCGACATCCGCACGCGATCGCCCGCCGCCGGCCAAGCCCACAGCGGGATCTCCTGAACCTCCCACTCGCCTTCGATGAGGTTGTGCTCCTCGCCGGGAACGAGGTTCGCCGAGCCCAGAAGGCCCGCGTACGGCGCGTCGGGCCTGACCATCACGTTGTAATCGTGGAAGTCGTGCGAGAGGTAGATGTCCTCGCCTGCGGGCCGCGACTCGACCACGACGCCCTCCGCGGACCGCCGGCCCGCGACCTGGTTGCCCGCCAGGCGCGCCTGACGCACGTCGTTCGCATTGACGTAGGTCCATTCCGGCGTCGAGCCGGCGAGGATCAAGCTCTGGCTGCGCTGACAGCCGTCGAGGAGAGGCTGCATGTGCGAGTCGGGCCCGGCCACGACCGCCGTCGTCTCGGTCGCCGTGTAGGCGAGCCCCGACGCGAGCACGATCGCCGCGATGAAAGAACCTCGGAGCCGCATCCCCATGCCGTCCTTGAAGTTCCCCGTGCGGACGTCCAGCCCTCTCGTCCCCGAGACCTAGGGTTCCGCCCGTCCGGCAGAGCCGGGCCGTCGGCAGGGAATTACACTATTAGTACGGTGTTAACCACTTGACCCTTCTTCGCAACCCCGGCATAGTTCTCAGTCCCGCCAGGAGAAGCCGTGTCCAGGAGACCAGATCGTCGCGTTATCGCCCTCATCGGCCTCGCCTGCGCGCTGCTGATCGCGAGCTGCGCGCCGCGCTTCAAGGACTCCGCGACACCCCGGGTCCCGGCGACCGGCACCGGCCCGGCAACGGCCGCCTCGTCTCCTTCGCCCGGCACCGCCGCCCGATCCACCACGACGACCTCGCTGATCAGGGGCACGAAGGGCAGCGTCGTCACGGGCTCCGTGATCAAGGTCGGCGGACTGTTTCCGAAGTCCGGTGGTCTGTCCGCGCTCGGGCTTCCGGCGTACCAAGGCGCGGCCGCGTTCTTCAACTGGGCCAACGAGAAGAACCTCGTGCCGGGAAAGCGGTTCCAATTCGTCACGTGCGACGACCAGGCGGTCGACACGCAGTCCACAACCTGCGCGAAGAAGCTGATCGACCAGGACGGCGTGTTCATCATGGGGCCGTCGTTCACGCCGTTTTCGAACACGGTCATCGATCAGGTGGACAAGGCCGGAGTCCCGTGGGCCGGGTTCGACGGGATCAACATCGAGGGGCTCGCGCACGCAAACGTCGTCACGATCGGGTCCCCGATCGAGCCCATGGCTCACGCACTTATCGACTACTGGTACAAGAAGCTCGAGGGCCAGGGGCATGCTCCGAAACGCATCGGCGCCGTCGTCCTCGACGTGGCACCCGCGCGCGCGTACGTGCGCGAGCTCCAGAACGAGATCTGCAGGAAGCTCGGGTGCTCGATCGTAAAGCAGGAGTTCGTTCAGTACACCACGACGCAGTACGAGACCATCTGCCGCAACATGCAGAACGCCGTCGTGGACTCGATCTGGATCATCACGGACCCGGCGTCGGCCATCAAGCTGATGAACGGATGCCAGAACATCGGGTTCCCGAAGGGAAAGTTCCTCGGGCAGCACGGGATCTATCTCGACCTGACGCTGGCACAGGCCGGGCCGTATTCGAACGGGCTGATCGCCAACAGCGGCTTGCTGCCCGACACCGTTGATTCGCCGGCCACGCGGGAGATGCGCAGTATCATCCGCCGCTACTTCCCGCGCGCGAGCTTCGGGTACTTCACCGAGCTTTCGTTCGCGAGCGCGCGGATGGTGGTCGACCTCGTCGCCAGGCTCGTCGCCGACGGCAAACAACTGTCGCGCCGGAACCTGCTCGCGGCCGCCGCGTCGATCACCGACTACGCGTGCCACGGGCTCTGCAAGGACGTCACGCTGACACCCCCCGCGTGCAAGAGCGGTGGCAACCACACGGTCTGGATCGTCCGCGCCGACTTCTCATCTGGTTTCGGCCGCTGGGTGAAGGAGGCCGGTCCGTTCGACGCGTTCGACGTGCAGACCTGGCCGAACCCCGGAAAACCGAAGCCCTGTTAGGGCCCGCATGACGGAGTTCCTGCAGTACGCGGCGACCGGCCTCGCCGGCGGGCTGGCTACCGCACTGCTCGCGCTCGGCGTCGTGATGATCTTCCGTTCGACGCGCGTGCTGAGCTTCACCCAGGGCGCGATCGCAAGCCTGTCGACGTACGTCTACTACCAGTTCTCCACGGTTTGGCGGTGGCCCGCGTGGCTGGCGCTTCCGGTGGCGATCCTCGCGTCGGTGGCGACCGGCGCGCTGATCGATATTCTCGCGATGCGGCCGCTCCGGAAGGCCGACGCGCTGACGCGCACGGTCGCGACGCTCGGCGGCGTGCTCGTCATCCTCGCGATCATCCGCGTGACGTGGAAAGGTGGCGAGACGTTCGTGCGCCCGCTGACGACGTCGGTCGCGCGGTTCGGCGCGGTAACGCTCGGGTGGCAGCAGCTGATCGCCGCGCTGGTGGCGATCGCCGCCGGGGCGGGGCTCGTGATCTGGACGCGCCGGAGCTATACGGGCCTCGGCTTGTCGGCGATCTCACAAGACCCGGCAGCGGCGCGCCTCCTCGGCGTGAACCCGGCGCGGGCGTCGGTGCTCGCCTGGATCCTCGCGTCGGTCATGGCGGCGTTCGCCGGCATCCTCGTGACGCCGCTTCTGGTGCTGAACCCGTTCCAGATGACGCTTCTAATGGTTGGCTCGTACGCCGCGGCATTGCTCGGCGGTTTCGTGAGTCTGCCGTTGACGCTGGCCGGGGCCGCGCTCGTCGGCGCGGGCGAGAGCCTCACGACGGGCTACGTTCACGTCTCCGGGCTTCCGGAGACCTTCGGCTTCATCGCGGTGTTTGCCGTGTTGTTGCTGCTCCGCGGCCGCGGCCGCGGGACGGCGGCGCCGTCGCTCGGAGGCGAGTCGTGGTAGCGCGTCGCGGTCGGGGGACGGCGCTCGCGTTCGTCGCGCTCCTCGCTCTCACGCCCGCGGTGCTGAGCGGATACTGGACCTTCGTGCTGACGCTGGGCCTCATCTACGCGACGCTGGCGCTCAGTCTCGTCGTGCTGACGGGCTGGAGCGGTCAGCTCAATCTCCACGTCGCGGCGCTCGGGTTCGGATGGGGCGCGTACGCGGCGTACACCCTGTACCGCGCCGACGTCCCGATCGGGTGGGCGCTCGTCGCCGCGGGGATCGCGCTGATCCCGCTTGCGCTCGTCGTCGGGCTCGTGGCGGTGCGGTTCCGCGGGCTCGAGCTCGCGATCGCCACGCTCGCGGTGGGTTTGATCTTCGAGCGACTCGTCTTCCGCAACCTGGCGCGGGCGCTCACGCCGACGACGGGGACGCCGTTCGCGAGCTCGTTCGTATCGGTCCCGCGGCCATCGATCGGCGGCTTCCATTTCGAGGGCGACACGTCGTTCTTCTACCTGTGCCTGGCCTTTGCCGTGGTGGCATTCGTCGTCGCGGCGAAGATCGGAAGCGGCGTGACCGGCCGGACCCTCCAGGCGCTGCGCGAGCGCGAGGTCGCCGCCGAGCTCGTCGGCGTTCCCGTCGTCCGCTACCGCATCGGGGCCTTCGTCACCTCGATCGTCATCGCCGGCACGGCGGGGGCCCTCTTCGCGTCGTTCGAGCGCGGGATCGTCCCCGAAACGTTCAACCTCGACCTGTCGTTCCAGATCCTCGCCGCGACGATCATCGGCGGCATCCGGTCGCCGTCCGGCGCGGTGATCGGCGGGGGGATGATGGCGTTGCTCCCGGAGGTCGTTCGTTTCGGCCCGCTGCAAGTGTTCGGCGGCGAGCGGCTGTTCTTCGTGTTCGGGATCGGGATGATCCTCGTGCTCTGGCGGCTCCCCGGCGGACTCGCCGGCTGGCGCGCCCGGCGCGCGGTTCCCGGCCTCCCCGGTGAGGTCCGCACAACCGCGACAGCGATCGCCGGCGACGGGACGCGGCGGCGTTACCGGTCCCGGCTGGACCGCCTGGCGTCGCGGCCGGTGCTCACCGTCGACGATCTCCACGTTCGGTTCGGCGGCATCGTGGCGCTCGACGGGGTGAGCGTGTTCGTGCCGCCGGGCGAGATCTGCGCGCTCATCGGGCCGAACGGGGCGGGGAAGAGCACGCTGTTCAACTGTGTGAGCGGACTCGTTCCGCCGGCGTCGGGGGGCGTCTACCTGGACGGCCGCGACATCACCGAGACGCCGGCCAACGGGCGTGTCGCTCTCGGCATCGGCCGCACCTTCCAAACCGTCGAGGTATTCCGCGAGCTGACCGTGTTCGAGAACGTGGTCGTCGCGGCTCATCTCTTGCGGTCCGCCGGCCCGTCGCGCGACGCGTTCCGGATCGCCGGCTCGGGCCGCAGCGAGCGAGCCGTCGCCTCGCGCGCGACGGCGGTCCTTGCCGAGCTCGGACTCTCCGACGTCGCCGATCGCTTGCCGGGCGACCTGCCGCTCCGGCCTCTGCGGATCCTCGAGATCGGCATGGCCCTCGCCGCCGGGCCGCGGCTGCTTCTCCTCGACGAGCCGAGCGCGGGTCTCGACGAGAGCGAGACCGCCGCTCTCGCGGCGCTCATCGCGCGGCTCCGAGATGCGTACGGGTTCGCTGTGCTCCTCGTCGAACACGACATGGCGATGGTGTCCGCCCTCGCCGAGCACGTGTACGTGCTCGACTTCGGACGCATCATCGCGCAGGGCGCACCCGAGAAGATCCGCCGCGATCCGCTCGTGCTCGAGAGATACCTCGGCACCGAGTGGGCTCTCGCGGACGAACCGCGACGCGAGCGACGCGGGAGGCAACGTGCTGCGCGTTGAGGGCATCGACGTCTTCTACGGCCACGTGCAGGCCCTGCGAAGCGTGTCGCTCGAGCTGAACGAGGGTGAGATCGTGTGCCTGCTCGGGGCGAACGGCTCCGGCAAGACGTCGACGCTGCGGGCGATCTCCGGACTCGTTCCGGTCGCGCAGGGGGACATCGTGTTCGACGGGCGCCGCCTGAATGGATCCTCGCCCGACGAGACCGCGCGACTCGGCATCGCGCACATCCCCGAGGGGCGCGGCATCTTCCCGCGGTTGACCGCGTGGCAGAACCTCAAGATGGGCGCCTACGTGCACCGGTTGCCCGCCGCGGAGCTGAACGCGCGCATCGGCCAGGTCGTCGACGCCTTCCCGCATCTCGAGGGTCTGCTGCGGCGTGCGGCCGGCACGCTGTCCGGCGGCGAGCAGCAGATGCTCGCGATCGCGCGGGCGCTTATCGCGCGTCCGAAGGTCCTGATGCTGGACGAGCCTTCGCACGGGCTCGCGCCGCTGGTCGTGAAGGACGTCTTTACGCTTTTGACCCACCTGCGCAACGCGGGGACGTCGCTCCTCATCGTCGAACAGTACGCATCGATCGCGCTTTCCGTCGCCGACCGCGCGTACGTGCTCGAACGGGGGCGCGTATCCCTTTCGGGGACGGCCGCGGCGGTGCGCAGGAACAAGCGGCATCTCGCGGGGGCGTACCTGGGCGCATGAGGAGGAAGAGGCGGTCGTGAAGCGCACGGTTGTTCCGGCGGTCCTGGCTGCGCTCGCGGTCGCCGCGACCCTCGCCGTTCCCGCCGCGGCCGGAGCCGAGGATCGCGAGCTCAACGCGACCGTCAACGGCCGCGCCGAGGCGGCGGCCGTCTTCGTGCCCTTCCGCGTCAACCCCAACCTCGAGCTGTACCCCGCGTACAGCCTCTCCGAGGTCGCGAACTCGGCGAGTCAGAGCGCGAGCCATGGGATCTCCGCCGGCTTCTACCCGGGGTTCCTCCTCGACGCGTTCATGGACTTCTACGGATTCAAAGGCCCGGGGCGCGCGCTCCTCGGCTTCGCCGAGACCCAGTGGCCGGACCCGCCCCAGAAGGCCGACGTGTCGACCGCAGATTTCGGAAACCTCTGCAAGGAATCGGGCCGCAACGAACAGATCACGCAGTACTTCCCCAAGCCGCTCTTCGACGGCTGCGAGCAGTTCTACGCGGCGATGACCGGCGGCTTCGGCGGATCCTTGCTCTACAAGGTGTCGGCGGGACACTCGGAGAGCGCGTTCCTGACCTCGAGCGGCGCGGCCGACGGGTTTCAGATGACGGTTCCGCTTCCCGACGCGCTGACGATCGCCCACGCGCACTCGGCGTCGGACACCCGTGCGACGAACGGCCACGCGAGCGTGTCGGAGGCGACGGCCGTCCTGCGCGACATTTCGTTCGGCCCGCTACACATCTCCGAGATCCGGTCGATCGCGCGAGCGACCGACGCGACGGCCGGACACAAGACCGAACGCTCGATCCAGATCGCCGGCGCGACGCTCGACGGGCAAGCCGTCACAATCGACGAGGACGGCATCTCGCCGGTCAACGACAACCCGGGCGTGCGAGCGGCGATCGAACAGTTCGCGTCGGAAGGCTTCGTCGTCGAGCTCGTGCAAGGCCGCGACTCGGTCGACCCGGATTCGGGAGAGGTCACCGCGATCTCGGGCGGATTGCAGATCCGTCTTGTCCGCGCCGGGACGCCGCCCCAGCTTCAGGAGCCGACCGATCAGGTCTGCGCGCAGGCCACGCAGCTGCAGAACGGGGACAACCCGGTGCTGGCGCCCGGCGCGCTCTACACGCTCGACTACGACCTCGAGGACGTGCCGCCGGTCAACGACGCCTACCAGAAAGCATGGGACGAGAACTACCCGCTCGGTCTCGTGCTGCCGCGCGACGTCGAGGGGTCGGAGCCCGTCCCGCCGGTGATCCCGTGCACGGGGGTGCTGTTCGATCGTGCCGTCGACGCCGGCGTCGTCCTCGGCGTCACGAGTGCGAGCGCCCGTTTCGTCGAAGGTCTGCCGCTGCCCGATCTCGACGGCGTGTTCGCGCCCGGCACGCCGGATCGCTACCTCACGACTACCACGACGATCCCCGGCACGCTGCCGGGTCTCGTCCCGCCGGCCGCGCCGCCCGCCGCGCAGCCCGCGGCGCTTGCATCGGGCGGCTTGCGGTCCGACATCGCCGGGCGCGTGAAGCTGATCTACGGCGTGCTGATGATCTTCGTCGCCACCCTGGTCTTCGGCCGGACCGCATTCAAACGGCTCATTCGAACCTAAGCAGGAGGGCACCGTGACGAAAGACAAGTTGATGGGTACGGGACGGGTTCTGCTCGGGTGGGGGCTCATCGTCGCGTCGGTCGTGCTCCTCGCCGTCGGCTGGTACGGCGTGAGCGGAACGCCGAAGGTGGAGCGGCAACTCTCGTACCTCGTCTCCGGCGGCCTCGGCGGGCTCCTCGCCGGCATCGTCGGAATCGGGCTGCTGGTGTCGAACGACGTCCGCCGCGATCGCGAGCGCATCGGCCGGCTCGAAGCCGCCGTGCTGGAGCTGCGCGCGCTGATCGTCGCGCAGGCGGAGATCGCGAAGGAGAACGGCGGGCCGGCGAACGGCGCCGCGCGCTCCACCAAGGCCGGGGGGCGGAAGCGCGGGTGACCGGTCCGCGGGCGTAGACTCGCGCCGTGGAGTACCGGCCGCTCGGACGCACCGGCATTCAGGTCAGCGCGTACTGCCTCGGCGCGATGATGTTCGGCGCCTGGGGCGAGCCGGACCACGACGAGTGTGTACGCATCATCAACCGCGCGCTCGAAGCGGGCGTCAATTTCGTCGACACGGCCGACGTCTATTCGGGCGGCGAGTCCGAGGAGATCGTCGGCAAGGCGCTCAAGGGACGGCGCGACGAGGTCGTGCTCGCGACCAAGGTGCACGGCCCGATGGGCCGTGGGATCAACGAGCGTGGGAACTCGCGCCTCTGGATCACGCGCGAGGTCGAGAACAGCCTGCGCCGCCTCGGGACCGACCACATCGACCTGTACCAGATCCATCGCCCCGACCCCTCGATCGACGTCGAGGAGACGCTCGGCGCGCTGACCGATCTCGTCCGGCAAGGGAAGGTGCGATACCTCGGGTCGTCGACCTATCCGGGGTGGCTGATCGTCGAGGCGCAGTGGGCGGCGGAGCGCCGCAACCTCGAGCGTTTCGTGTGCGAGCAACCGCCGTATTCGATCCTCGTTCGCGACGTCGAACGGGACGTCTTCCCCGTCACGCAGCGGTACGGGATGGGCGTCATCGTGTGGAGCCCGCTCGCCGGCGGATGGCTCACGGGGAAGTACCGTCGGGGCGAAGAGCCGCCGGAAGACTCGCGCGTCTCCCGCGTGAAGAAGTTCAACCCGCGCGTCGCCGACCGGTTCGACTTCGACCGTCCCGGCAACCGCCGAAAGCTCGAGATCATCGAAGACCTGAGCGTCGTCGCCGACAAAGCCGGGGCCTCGCTCACGCACGTCTCGATGGCGTTCGCGCTCCGGCATCCCGCCGTCACGAGCGCGATCATCGGGCCGCGCACCATGACCCAGCTCGACGACCTGATCGCGGGGGCGGAGCTGACGCTGGACGCGGACGCGCTCGAGGCGATCGACGACATCGTCGCGCCGGGCTCGGTCGTCGAGGACGCTGACCGCGGCTGGGATCCTCCCTGGCTCGCACCGGCCGCGCGCCGCCGCTAACTGCGTCCGCACACGCTGCGCGTTCGGAGGTACGCGAACTGCGTACGGACTAGTCCGGATGGGCCCCGAAGAACGGGAAAAACCGTCCTACGTCGCCATTGTCCGATGTGCCCGCCGGCATCATCCTGTGCTCCAGCGAAAAAGCTGCTGGGGGCAGGTCGTGACCGCAACCACTCTCGCTCGAAGGGTTCCTCGCCGCGCCACCACGTCGCGAGTCATTCCCGAGGAGTCCGGCATGGAAGCCGCGCTTCAGCCGATCGTCGACCTCGCCACCGGGCGTGTCGTCGGGGCGGAAGCGCTGGCGCGCTTCTCCGACCGCCGGTCTCCCGATCTCCACTTCGCCGAGGCCGAAGGGAAGGGCGTTCGGACCGAGCTCGAGCTCGACGCCGTCCGGACGGCGCTCGCGCGTCTCGGCGAGCTTCCGGTGAGCGCCTACCTCACGGTGAACGTCTCGCCGTCGACGGCGATCTCGCCCCGTCTGGCCGCGTTGCTCGGCGCCGCACCGGCGCATCGCATCGTCCTCGAGCTGACGGAGCACGCGCCGGTCGAAGACTATCCGGCCCTCGAAGCCGCCCTGTCCTCGCTGCGCGACCGCGGCGTCCGCATCGCGGTCGACGACGCGGGCGCCGGCTTCGCGAACATGCGCCACGTCCTGGCGCTCCGCCCCGATGTCTTGAAGCTCGACATCAGCATTACCCACGGGATCAACGGAGACGTCCGCCGGCGCGAGCTCGTGCGCGCGCTGGTGTCCTTCTCCCGCGCAACGGGCTGCACGCTCGTCGCCGAAGGCATCGAGACCGAAGACGAGCTCGACGCCGTCCGCGCGCTCGGCGTGCGGTGCGGGCAAGGCTTCCGTCTCGGCCGGCCGGAACGTGAGGTGGCCGGACCGTGGCAGATCGCGCTGCCGCCGATGCGCTGGCGGCCCGGCCGCGTCCGGCCGTCCACCCGTTCGGCGAGCAACACGCGTCGGGCGCCGCTGCACAGACTCCTTCGCCCGGCGAGCGTGCTTCTCGCGGCCGCGATCGCGTGGCCGGGTATCGCTGCCTCGGTCGCGGGCCTGAAGGTGCCGTCCCCGGGAGCCGTGCGTGCTCCCGCCGCGGAGTCGCGCACGGACTCTGGGGGGTCCACGCAGACTCGTTCGACGGCGCCGTGGCCCGCGGCCAACCAATCCGTCACGACGGTCGTCACCCGCACGGCGCCGGTCGGCCGAGCGACGACGATCGCGCGGACGACGACGCAGACGGTTGCCGAGACGCC
>JBIOTQ010000013.1:0-13213 GCA_044866075.1 Actinomycetota bacterium
GCCGAGATCGGCCTCGCGTTGCCCGAGGCGCCGGCCGCGGTCGCCGCGTACGTCCCGGCCGTCGTGCACGGCGGCCTCGTGTGGGTGTCGGGCCAGGTGCCGTTGCGCGGCGGCGAGCTGCCGCGCCGCGGGCTGGTCGGCCGGGACGTCTCGATCGAAGACGCGGCCGAGGAAGCGCGCTACTGCGCGCTGAACGCGCTTGCGCAGATCAAGGCGGCGGCGGGATCGCTGGATCGGGTCGAGCGGATCGTGAAGCTGACGGTCTTCGTCGCGTCGAGCGAGGACTTTCACGCACAGCCGCTGGTTGCCAACGGGGCGAGCGAGCTGTTCCAACACGTCTTCGGCGAGGCGGGGAAGCACGCGCGATCGGCGGTGGGAGTCGCGGAGCTTCCGCTGGGCTCCCCCGTTGAGGTCGAGGTCGTCGCAGCCCTGCGCGGCTGAACGCTACGCGAGCACCCGCACGTCGCCGCGGCGCTTCGTGAAGCCCGCCGCGTCGAGATGCTCGAGCAAAGGCACGACGTACTTGCGACTGGTCCCGAGGATCTCGCGGATGCGCGACGTCGTAAGCGGCCCCTCCGCGGCGATCGCGTCGGCGATCTGTTTGCGCGTCTGCTCGTAGCGATCGCGTGTGAGCGCGAGGTCGCGTGAGAGTCTCACGAGATCGCCCGCGTCGATGAGAGCGGTGATCAGAGGAGCGCCGTGCTGTTTCGCGAGATCCTCCAGCGCCGGGGGAGCGAGCCCGGCTGCGTCGAGCTCCGCCATGACGCGGTCGCGCGCGGCTGCTTCCGCAGGGGAGAGCGTGACCCGGTGTCGCGCCAGGCGGACCAGGGTGTCCTCGGCCGTGACGCGCTCGGGGATGGATTCGAGGAGCGCCGCGAAGAGCTTCGGGTCCTTAACCCCCGCCGCAGCACGCGCGTCGTCGCGGGCCATCCCTCGCGCGAGAGGGTTCGACGCGTGATACGCGGCGAGCGCGGTTTCCAGGGCCCCGGTGGTCTCCGACAGCCATCGATCGGAAACGGCGTAGCCGCGGACGGGTCCGATACTCGCCGGGGATCCCGTGTGCCAAGCGAGTTCGCTGAGGGGCACGACGCCCCGTTCTTGGACGATGAGCCGCGGAAGATCGTCACGACCGGCGGCGAGACGCGCGCGGAGTTGCTCGACGCGTCGTGTGCGCGCGGCATCGCCGAGTCGCGCGACGGCGGGGTGGGCGTCGAGGACGGTTCCGCCGGCGACCGTCGCTCCGCGTCCAGCGTCGCGGATCACGAAACGATCGAACTCCGTGGCGACGACCGGTTGGGAAGGCGACAACCGAGCGAACGCTTCGGTGTTGGGAACGAGTCGCTCGGGCTCGAGGAAGCGGACGCGCACGTCCACTTCGGCGGCGCCGATGTGCAACTTGAAGGAACCGCGTCCTGATAGCGGTCGCTCGAGGCTGCGGACAGGTCTCATGAGGACGTCGAGGACCGCCGTCGGCCTCCACTGACCGGGCCGCACGATCGCGTCGCCGCGGACGACGGCGGTGCGGTCGAGACCGGCGAGGTTGAGCGCCACTCTGCTGCCGGGCTCGGCGGCGTCGCGTTTCAACTTGTGCGACTGGATCGTGCGCACCCGCGCTCGACGGCCCGCGGGAAGGATCTCGACCTCGTCCTCGACGCCCAAGGTGCCTCCGGTCAGCGTTCCCGTGACGACTGTTCCGGCGCCCTTCATCGAGAACGACCGATCGACGAACAATCGCGGGCGGTCGCGGTCCGGGGCCGGGGGCGTGCGGTCGAGCAGGGCGTCGAGCGCGAAAAGCAGGTCGTCGACGCCCTTGCCGTCGACGGCGGAAACCGGAACGATCGGCGCGCCGTCGAGCGCCGTTCCTTCCAGGCGTCTGTGAATGTCGGTCGCGACCGCGTCGCGCTGCGCGTCGCTCACGAGGTCGTTCTTGGTCAGCGCGACGACGCCTCCCCGCGCGCCGAGCAAGTCGAGGATCGCGAGATGCTCCTCGGACTGCGGCTTCCACCCCTCGTTCGCGGCGACAACGAAGATCGTCGCGTCGATCGATCCGACGCCGGCCAGCATGTTGTGTACGAACCGCTCGTGTCCGGGGACGTCCACGATCCCGACCTCGCGGCCGGACGGAAGGGTGAGCCACGCGAACCCGAGATCGATCGTGAGGCCGCGTTCTTTTTCCTCCGCGAGACGGTCCGGATCGATGCCGGTGAGCCGCTCGATGAGCGCGCTCTTCCCGTGGTCGACGTGACCGGCCGTCCCGAGGACGTACATGGCGGTGATGCTAACGGCGGCGGTCTGCTCGCGCTCAGGATCCGAGCGCGCCTCGAAGCGCTCGCGCGACGTCCTCGTCGTCGCTCGACGCGACGGTCCTGAGGTCGAGGACGACACGACCGCCCTCCACGCGCGCGATGATCGGCGGATCGTTGTTCCGCAGCGCTGCGGCGATGAGATCTGGATGCGCCGACGCGATCGCGATGACGCGCGAGGCGATGGCGTGTCCCGGGAGCGAGCCGCCCCCCGTGACGCTCTCACCTTCCTCAACCGTTGCCGACCCGGGAGGGAGCGACGCGACGATCTGCTCCGCGCGGGCGCCGAGCTCCTCGACTCTCGCATCGATCGCGGCGACCGCCGGGATCTCGTCCGTCGTCCCGCTCGAGTGCGCGAGAGCGGTCGCCTCCATCGCGGCGAGCGTGAGTTTGTCGGCGCGCACCGCGCGCGCGATCGGGTTGCGCCGGCAGAGCTCGACGAGTTCCGTGCGGCCGGCGAGCACGCCGGCCTGGGGGCCGCCGAGCAGCTTGTCGCCGGAGAAGCACACGAGCTCGCATCCCGCTGCGATCGCGGACGATGCGTCCGGTTCGCCGGGCATCCGGCCGTCCGGTCGGAGCAACCCGCTCCCAACATCGAAGAGGACCGGGACGCCCGCCTCGTGCGCGATCGCGATCACGTCGCCGAGCGCCGCTTCCTTCGTGAAACCGACCACGCGGTAGTTCGACGGGTGAACCTTGAGTACCAGACCCGTCCGCTCGCCGATCGCCCGGCGGTAGTCCTTCGCGTGCGTGCGGTTGGTTGTTCCGACCTCGCGCAGGATCGCGCCCGACGCTTCCATCACCTCGGGGAGGCGGAACTCGCCGCCGATCTCGATCATCTCGCCGCGCGAAACCACGACCTCGCGACCCCGCGCGAGAGCGGCGAGTGCCAGAAGCAGCGCCCCCGCGTTGTTGTTCACGACCAGCGCGGCCTCCGCGCCGGTCAACGCAGCCAGCAATGTCGAAGCGACCGGTGCCCGACGGCCGCGGTCGCCCGCCTCGAGGTCGTACTCGAGAGCGACGTAGCCTGCCGCCTCGCGCACGGCGTCGACCGCGGCGGTCGAAAGCGGGGCACGACCGAGGTTCGTGTGCAGTACCACGCCGGTCGCGTTGATGACGCGCCTGATCCGGCGACGATCGAGGTCGGCGGCGCGCGCAGCAACGGCATCGGCCATGGCCTCTGCGTCGCCGGGCTCGACGCCGCGACCCGCGGACTCTCTCGCGCGCGACACCTCAGCCTGGACCAGCCAGCCCGCAACGGGCGCACCCCACCGCTCGGCAACCTCGACCACGGCAGGCTGCCGCAACACGGCGTCGACCTGTGGGATGCGTCGAAGAAGATCGAACTCGGTCACGCGACGAATCGTATCCGGTCCTTGACGGGGCCGGGCACCGCTGCTTTGGTGAGCCGACGAAGGAGGACCACATGACACTCGAGCTGACCGACGACACGTACGTGATCCGCCGGAAGTTCCTCAAGCTCTTCGGAAACGAGTTCCGCGTCTTCGACGCGAGCCAGAAGGAGATCCTCTTTTCCCGTCAGAAGGCGTTCAAGCTCCGTGAGGACATCCGGGTGTGGACCGGCGAGGATATGCAGACCGAAGTCATGTGGATCCAGGCCCGTCAGATCGTCGACTTCTCCGCCGCCTACGACGTCATCGACTCGACCACCAATCAGAAAGTCGGCGCGTTCAAGCGCAAGGGCCTCAAGTCCATCGTGCGCGACGAATGGATCCTGATGGACGCGAACGATCAAGAGGTCGGCATCTTCCAGGAGGACTCCGTCGGCATGGCCATCCTCCGTCGTTTCATCAACATCATCCCGCAGAAGTTCCACATGCAGGTCGGCAACGCGCACGTCGCGAACCTCAAGCAGAACTGGAATCCGTTCGTGATGCGCGTGGCCATCGACCTCTCGCCGGACACGCAGCGCTTGCTCGACCGCCGCCTCGCAATCGCGATGGCGATCTTGCACAGCGCGATCGAGGGCCGGCAGGACTAAGCGCTAGGCCGTGGAACGGCCTAGAGCCCAAGCGTCCTCGCGATGATCAGGCGCTGGACCTCGCTAGCGCCCTCGACGATGCGCATCATGCGCACGAACCGGTAGACGCGCTCGACGGGGCCTTCGGTGAGGACGCCCATCCCGCCGAACACCTGGATCGCCCGATCCGACACCCGGGAGGCCATCTCGGTGTTGTAGAGCTTCACGATCGAGGACTCGCGGATCGGCTGCTCGCCCTGGTCGACCATCCACGCGAGATGGTACGTCATCCAGCGCGCGGCCTCGATCTCGACGACCGAGTCGGCGAGCTGCCACTGGATCCCCTGGTACTTCCCGATCGGCTTGCCAAACGTCTTGCGTTCCTTCGCGTACTCGGTCGCGACGCGCACGCAGTAGTCGGCGAGACCCAGACACATGGCGCCGATGTACGCGCGCCCGGCGTTGAGGAACTTCATCGCGGTCTGGAAGCCGAAGCCCTCCTCCCCGACGATGTTGGTCGCCGGCACGCGGCAGTCCTCGAAGACCAGCTCCACCTGGTTCGTGTCGCCGGCGATCGTCTTCTGCCGCTTGCCGACGATGTAGCCCGGCGTGTCGCGGTCGACGATGAACGCGGTGATCCCTCCCGCGGCCTTCTTCTCCGCGTCCGTCACCGCGAAAACGACGGCGAAGTCCGCGCCCGCCCCGTTCGTGATGAAGTGCTTCCGTCCGTTCAGGACGAAGTGATCGCCGTCACGAACGGCCTTGGTTCGGATCGCCTGAGCGTCGGACCCGGCGTCGGGCTCGGTCAGCGCGAAGCACATCGTCTTCTCGGCCTTCACCAGCGGTACCAGGTACTTCTTCTGAAGCTCCGGCGGCGTGTCGAGTAGGAGCGGCGTCGGCGCCTCCGGGTTCGGCGGACCGAGAACGAAGTAGGCGAACCGCAAACCGCTTTGCGCGCCGGCCTCGATGAGGAGCGTCATGCCGAGCACCGAAAGGCCCCAGCCGCCGACCTCCTCGGGAAGGTGCGCGCCGTAGTAGCCGATCTCCGCGGACTTGCGGCGCAGCTCCGCACCGGCCTCGCGCATCTCGTCGGTCCACTCGTCGTCCTGGATCTGCTGCCGGAAGCGCTCCTCGACCGGACGCACCTCACGATCGAGGAACGCATTGAAGGACGAGCGGACCTCTTCGAGTTCGGGCGGGACGCGGAAATCCATCAGGCCTCCACGGTGAAGCGGACCGGAAGATGTTACTCGGGAATGGAACCGGGACGGCTCGCAAAGCGTTCTCAATGCGGACATGATGCGGTCCGAGGTGAGGACACGGGAGCGGGTCGCCGGAGGGCGGCTGGCGGAGCTCTACGAGCGCCACGCACCCGCCGCGATGCGCGTGGCCGACGAGCCCGCAAACGGCCGAAACGCGCCCGCTGCTACGATGCCCGCGCCATGGCGGAGCGCCCATCGCGTGAAGAGATCCGCCGGCGCGTTCTGGAGGACCGGCCCTCTTTCGTCGTCCCCGTCGAGGTGCCGGACCCGCCGGTCGTGCCGCGGGACTCGGCGACCGTCATCCTCCTTCGCGACGGCCCGCAGGGGCTCGAGGTCTTCATGCTCGAGCGCCACCTCCGCTCGGACTTCGCCGGCGGCGCGTACGTCTTCCCCGGTGGAACGATCGACGGCAGGGACACCGATCCGGCGGCGGCCGAGGTGCTCGACGAACGCGGCGACGCCGACGTGGCGCCTGCCTTCTTCCTGTGCGCGATCCGCGAGACCTTCGAGGAGGCGGGCGTCCTGCTCGCGCGCCGGGCCGGCGACGCTGTCCGCTTCGGCGGCGACGACGGGGACCGCTTTGCCGCGTACCGCCGGGAGTTCAACGCGCGCGGCGGATCTCTCGCCGCGCTGGCGGAGAGCGAAAGGATCCGTTACGCCGGCGACCTTCTCCACTACTACCAACGCTGGATCACACCCGAGTTCTCCCCGAAGCGTTATGACACGCGCTTCTTCGTCGCGGGCATGCCCGAGGGTCAGGAGCCGTTGCACGACGATGTGGAGACGACCGCCAGCACCTGGATCCGACCCATCGACGCCCTGACGCAGGCGGCGGACGGGCTCTTCTCGATCATCTTCCCGACGCGCAAGTGCCTCGAGTCGTTGACGCGCTTCGAGACGACCGACGACGTCATCGCATCGACGAAAGGCAAGAAGATCGACGCCGTTCTGCCGAAGGTCGTGCTGAGCGACGGCCAGGCGCGGGTGGTCCTCCCCGGCGACGCGACCCTGCACGAACCGTGAGCGACGCGCCGGTCCACACGAGCGCGATCCGCTGGCTCTCCGATCGCGTCCGTTTGATCCTCGCGCCCAACCCCTCACCGATGACGCTCGAGGGGACGAACACGTACCTCGTCGGCGGGCCCGATGCCGTCGTCGTGATCGATCCGGGCCCGAACGACGACGCCCATCTCGCCTCGATCGAGGCCGGCGTCGCCGGCGCGAACCCCGTCGCGGTGCTGCTCACGCACAAGCATCCCGACCACGCCGAAGCCGCCGAGCGTTGCGCCGAGATGCTGGGGACCGTGATCGCCGCGAACGTCCAACCCGTGCGGCCCAACGACGTCCCGGTCGCGGACGGAATGCGCGTCGGCGGCGACGCCGTGTTCCTCACCGCCGTCGCGACGCCCGGTCACGCGAGCGATCATCTGTGCTTCCTGCTCGAGGAGGAGCGCGTCCTCTTCACCGGCGATCACGTGCTCGGGCGGGGCACCACCGTCGTCGCGTACCCCGACGGAGACATGGCCGCGTACATGAGTTCTCTCGAGCGCCTGCGCGGTCTCCCCGTCGATCGCTTCTATCCGGGCCACGGGCCGGTGATCGACGATCCGGCCCGAGTCGTCGACGAGTACATCGCGCACCGCAAGGAGCGCGAGGCTCAGGTTCTCGACGGTCTCGCCGGCGGTTCGGCCACGCCGGAGGAGCTGGTCGCGCGCATCTACACCGACGTCGATCCGGTCCTCCACCCGGTCGCCGCGATGAGCGTCCGGGCGCATCTCGCCGAACTCGCGCAGCGCGGCTGGGCGGTCCAGGATGGAGACCGATGGCGACTGACCTGACCACGACGGCCTGTCCCCGCTGCGGGTTCGATGTGCCGCTCGGCTCGCGGTTCTGCCCGAACTGCGGTCTGTCGCTCCTCGAGACTCCGCGCGCGGAACGGCGGGTCGTCACGATGCTGTTCGCCGACCTCACGGGGTTCACGGAACTGAGCGAGCGGCTCGATGCCGAGGAGGTCAAGGGCATCGTCGACCGCGCCTTCGAGGGCCTTGCCGAGCTGGTGACGCTCTACGGCGGCCGCGTCGACAAGATCATCGGCGACGAGATCATGGCCGTTTTCGGCGCGCCGCAAGCGCACGAGGACGACCCCGAGCGCGCGGTTCGGTGCGCGCTCGAGATGCAGCGCCAGCTGCAGACGTACTCGCACCAGCTCGAGCGCGAACGCGGCGTGAAGCTCGGCATGCGCGTCGGCGTCAACACCGGAGAGGTCGTCGCCGGGATCGTCGGCGGCGCCGGCGCCGAGTCGTACTCGGTGATCGGCGACGCGGTGAACGCGGCCAAGCGCATCGAGACGGCGGCGCAACCCGGGCAGGTGCTGGTCGGGGAGAAGACGTATCTGGCGACCGCCGGTGCGATCGAGTACCGGCCTCTGCCGCCGATCGTCGCGAAGGGAAAGGCCGAGCCGCTCGTGGTCTGGCAGGCGCTGTCCGAGCAAGCGCTGCCCGGCGAGCACGTGCACCGCCTCGAGGCGCCCATAATCGGCCGCGACGAGGAACGCGTGTTGCTGGACGCGCTCGCCGGCATCGTGCAGCGCGATCGCCGTGCGGCCGTGGCAACGATCCTCGGTCCGGCCGGCATGGGGAAGAGCCGCATCGCCGACGAGTTCGCGGCGCGGATGGCCGCGCGCGGGACCCCGGTCTTCACCGGACGCTCGCTGCCCTACGGAACCGCCTCGCCCTCGTTCGCGGTCGAGGAGATGGTGCGGGCCGCTCTCGACATCGACCCGGGCGACCCGCCGGCAGCGGCGACCGCGCGGGCGGCGGAACGCATCGCGTCGCTGGGGCTCGTCGCGGACGCCGACCGGCTGTTGACGTTCGCCGGGCTCAAAAATCCGGTGGGGCAGCGCGACACGGGTCGCGTCGGTCCCGCGGCCTCCGGCGCGCCGTCGGGGCGCGGCGGCGAGTCGCTCGACGCGGCCGGTGCGCTCTTCCAAGCGCTGGCCGCGCGCGAGGAGCTCGTCGTCCTCGTCTTCCAGGAGTTGCACTGGGCGGAAGATCTCCTCCTCGGATTCGTCGGCGATCTACTGGAGCGTGGTCGCGACGTCCCGATGCTGGTGCTGTGCGTGTCGCGCCCGGAATTGCTCGAGCGCGCGCCGGTCTGGACGGGGCGGCCCGGCTCTCTGGTGCACGTGCTGGAGCCGCTCCCGCGCGAACACGCGGCCGCACTGCTCGACACCCTCGCCACCGGACGAACGATCCACCCGGCGGTCCGGGAGTCGATCCTGGACCGCGCAGGCGGCAACCCGTTCTTCATCGAGGAGCTCGTGCGGCTCCTCCTCGAGAAGGGCGGACTCCCCGCCTCGGACGCCCCCGATGCGAACGCCGTCCCCGGGACCGTGCAGGCGCTCGTGCTCGCGCGTCTCGATGCGCTCCCGCCGGGCGCGAAGAGGGCGGCGCAGACGGCGGCGGTGATCGGCGACGAGTTCTGGCCGGGCGCGCTCGCGGCCCTCGAACCCGACGCCGGTCCGGAGGGGGTCCGCGCGGCATTGTCCGAGCTGCTCGAGCGGGAACTCGTCGAGCCGGTCGAACATCCGAGCTTGCCGAACGAGAACGCGTACCGGTTCCGACAGGCGATCGTCCGCGACGTGGCGTACGGCAGTGTGCCGAAACAGATCCGCGCCCGGCAGCACGCGGAACTCGGCGCGTGGCTGGAGAAGTTCGTTTCAGAAAGCGAGGAGCTCCGAAGCCAGTTCGCCGATCTCGTCGCCCATCACTACGAGCGAGCCGCGCGGCTCGCGTCCGAGGTCGGCATCGACCTCCCCGAGTCGCGTGAGAAGGCGCGCGAGTACCTCGAGCGCGCCGGCGACCAGGCGATGGGGATGGACGCCGCCGCGGCGGCGGCCGACTTCTACGAACGCGCGCTCGAGTTCGCGCGCGGGGAGGAAGACCGACTCAACCTTCAGCTTCGCCTCGGTGAGGCGCTCGTCGGATGCTGGCGCCCGGTCGAAGCCGAGCAGCACCTGAACGAAGCACTCGAGAACGCGCGACGGATCGGCGACCGCAGAGCGGAGGCGAAGTCGTTGCGGCTCCTCGGCGACCTCCTGCGCATGCGCGGGGATATCGAGGACGGTCGGGTCAGGCTCGCGCAGGCGCTCGAGATCGCGCACGGCCTCGGCGACAGGCAGGAAGAGGCGGAGGGCATGCGCTCGCACGGCCTTACCGACCTCTTCCAGGGGCGACTCGAGTCGGCCACAAAGTGGTTCCGCGAGTCGCTGACGCACTTCCGCGAACTCGGCGACAAACGGGGCGAAGCATGGAGCCTCGTCAACCTCGGGTGGGTCGACCTACTGCTCGGACGTCTCGACGACGCGATGTCGGAGCTCGAACAGGGGGCGAGGATCTTCGGAGAGATCGGCGACACCGAGGGCGTTGGGTGGTGCCTCGGACTGCGCGTCTGGGTCCTGCTCTTCCAGGGCAAGCTGGCCGAGGCCGAGGCGCTGCAGGTCCAGATCGACGGGATGATCGCGCAGGCGATGCATCCGACGCCGCGCGGCATGGGCAGCTTCGGCTGGGGGATCGGTCGCGTGGCGCGGTCGTTCATCGCGATCGATCGCGCACGCTTTGCCGAAGGAGAAGAGCTGGGACGCCAGGCGTTGACCGTTTTCGAGGAGTCCGACGCCGTATGGGGGCTCGCGATGGCGCGTTTCCCGCTCGGCGTCGCGCAGCTCACGCGGATGCTCCTCGACGATGCGCGCGAGACGTTCCGGCTGGCGATCGACGCCGCCGAGCGGTCCGGCGACCCGATGGTGAAAGCGCTCTGCACGCACGGGATGGCGATGGTGGAAGCACAGGACGGGAACCTCGACGAGGCTCTGCGGCTCGCGGACAAGACGATGGAGCTGACAGAGGGAACCGGCGTCTCCTGGATCAGTGAGATCCCGGCGAAGTCGCTCAAGGCGCTGATCTTGCGCGAGCGCGGCATGACGAAAGAGGCGCGGGCGATCCTCGAGGACATCAAGGAGGTCCCGAACGGTTTGTACGAGGAGTCGCGTGCGGTCGCCGTGCTCGCCGAGATCGAGAGCGACGAGGGCAACTACGACCAAGCGGTCGCGACGGCTCAGCGCGGGATCGACGGCGCCGGCGAAGACGTCGTCGGCCGGGCGTGGTGCCTGCGCGCTCTGGCGCGGGCGCATCACCTGAAGGGCGACCAAGTTGCGGCCGAGAAGGCGCTCCGCGACGAGCGCGAGGCCCTGAAGGAAGGCGATTGGGACGAGGAACGGGTCCGCATCCTGGCGCTGCTCGCGAAGGTTCTCGACGATCAGGGGCGGCACGACGAAGCCGGCGTGACTCTCGACGAAGCGCGGAAGCTACTCGATCGGTTCCCGTCGGGAGCGCAAACGGCGCGGCTCACCGAGCTGCTCGCGGCCTGAGCTACTTCAGACGTTTCCGCAGCGAGTCTGCATCCGATATCACGTAGTGCCGGCCCTCGAGCGTCACCCAGCCGCGGTCCATGAACGATCCGAGCGCCTTGTTCACGCTCTCGCGCGAGGCGCCGACCATCTGCGCGAGCTCCTCCTGCGTGATCGGGACCGACACGCGCACCGTTCCCTCACCGGCCCGCTCGCCGTGCTGATCTGCGAGATCGAGGAGGCGTCGCGCGACGCGGCCGCCGACGTCGAGGAAGACCATGTCCTGGATCGCCTGGTCCTGGCGACGCACCATGCGCGCGAGGACGCCGAGCAACTGCCAGGCGACCTCGGGGTGCGCGGCCACGTACGGCCGGAAATCGTCGTGTGCAAGGGCGTGTAGCACCGACGGTTCCATCGCGCGGGCGTCTGCCGTGCGCTGCTGGCTCTCGAAGAGCGACAGCTCCCCGAACACCTGGCCGGGCCCCATGATCGCGACGAAAGCTTCGCGGCCGTCGGGCGCCAGCGTCGTGATCTTCACCCGTCCGGACTCGATGAGGTACAGGTGAGCCGCCGCATCCCCCTGCCGGACGATCATCTCGCCTCGATCGAAGGCGTGGCGGACGAATGAGCGTGAGAGGGCGTCTCGGTCGGCCTCGGTCAGTGACTGGAAAAGAGGTACGCCTGCGATGAGCTCTTTGCGTTCCACGGTCCCCCCGTTTCCCGCGTTGGCCCGATGGTAGAGGTTGCTTTCCTGGAGGTAAAGAGAATGACCGGTCACAAACGCTCGGTGGAGGCACGTCACCGTTGCCGCGTCTATCGCAGGGGTAGATTTCCGGCCGTTACGGGCATCACGGTATGGTTTCGGCGACGCGAGCGGGCGCGCGCACGTGGTCATAGGGGGGACGTATGTTCAAGAAGATCCTCGTCGGGACCGACGGGTCGGACTCGGCGACCAAGGCTGTCTCGCATGCGGCCGAGATGGCCGAGGCGATGGGCGCCGAGCTCGTGCTGATCCACGTGTACCCGTCGCCGCGCTCGGACGTCGGTTCGACCTTCGGGAGGGCCGACGCGTACCCGGGTCAGGAGATCGGCCAGGCGGTGCTTCGCGACGCCGAGAAACACTTCGGCAGCAAGCTCAAGATCAAGTCCGTGCTCCGCGAGGGCGACGCGGCCGAGGGCCTGATCGACGTCGCCGAAGAAGAGGGCATCGACCTGATCATCGTCGGCAACAAAGGCATGACGGGCGCCAAGCGGTTCTTGTTGGGTTCGGTTCCCAATCAGGTCTCGCACCACGCGCCCTGCAACGTCTTGATCGTGCATACGACGTAGACAGGGGAGGGTCCCCATGTACAAGAAGGTCCTCATCGCGACGGACGGGTCCGTCACGGCGTCGCACGCGGCGGAGGTTGGGATGGACGTCGCCAAGGCCTCCGGAGCCGAGGCGCTGCTCCTTCACGTGGGCGACCCGAAGGACGGGAAGAAGGTCCTGGCGCAGGCCGAGAAGGGATTCGCGAAATCCGGCGTCGCGGTGTCGACGGTATCCGTCTCGGGCGACCCCGCCGACATGATCTGCGAGGTCGCGGAGCGCGAGAACGCCGACCTGATCGTGGTCGGCAACAAAGGCATGACGGGTGCCAAGCGGTTCCTGCTCGGGAGCGTTCCGAACCAGGTCTCGCATCACTCGCCGTGCAACGTCCTCATCGTCAAGACCACCTAGCGACCGCACTTTCCCGTGCTCGCCGCCCGGTGGGGTCCGGCGGGGCGCGCCGTCGACGACGCTCTTGCCGAAGCGCGCGCGGCGAACGTCGCCGGCCGGATCTGGCAACGCGACGCCGCGTTGTGGAGCGGCGACGCCGCCGCGCAGAACGCGATCCGCAACCGCCTGGGGTGGCTCGACGCGCCGCGTTGGGCCGAGGAGCACCTCGCCGAGTTGCGCGCCCTCGCGGCCGACGTGCGGGGGTTTACCCGCGTCGTTCTCCTCGGGATGGGCGGGTCGTCGCTTGCGCCCGAGGTCCTCGCAGCGACGTACGGCGCGGCGGCGACGCGTCGCCTGACCGTCGTCGACTCCACCGACCCGGACGAGATCACCGCAGCGGCGGAGGGCATTGACGAGCGCACGCTCTTCGTCGTCGCGAGCAAGAGCGGCGAGACGATCGAGACGCGCTCCCACGCGGCGTACTTCTACGACCGTGTCGGCTCCGGGGATCAGTTCATCGCCGTCACTGACCCGGGGTCTCCCCGGGAGAAGGCGGCGCATGAAGGA
>JBIOTQ010000014.1:0-26131 GCA_044866075.1 Actinomycetota bacterium
ATCGCGGTGGTGCTGGTCGCGGGCTTCGGAGCGATCATCCACTACCGGGTAGACGATCTCGAACACGCGGGCATGTCGCGCGGCATCCTCATCCGATCCGAGATTCGTGGACCCCAGCCTGGAATGCCCGAGCACCCATAGACCGAGGACCTCAGGATACTCAGCAGCACGCGTTGCAAGTTCGCTCTTCTCGGGTGGAACGCCGAGGAGTTCGGTATCGATGACATCGGTCCGAGCAAGCGCGATCTGCGGCCCCTGACCGTGCAGGCGACGCAGTTCCACGGCGGCGTGGGAGGGGTCGTCGATGAAGTGGGTGTCGATCACGAGCACGATGCCGCGCGCGCTTGTCAGCAACCGCGGTTCGTATGTCGTCATCTCTGCCGTCGGCCAGTCCGTTTGAGAACCGTTTGATGAAAACACCCTCCGCCTCCTCGCTGCCGTCCGAACGGCCTGGCATCTTCGCTGCTCAGCGGAGGTGGAAGGAATCGAACCTACCCACCCAGCGGCTCGACCCCGGCGCACCGGTTGTAGGGTTTCAAAGAGGTTCGCGTATGCGATCCGCGGGTCCCTTCGTAGACCACGGCGGCAATCTTAGGCGAAGGCCGAGCCCGTCGAGCTCCGTACCGCCTCAGTCGCTCGGCGCCCAGTAGCGAATGATCTCCTCTCGCTGCCAGGGTGCGAAGGAAGCGAGTGGCCTTCGAGAGGAATGCGAGAGGAAACCGAGAGGTCGACAATCGACGCTGCAAAGAGGTCTCCCGACCTAGGCTCTCGAGACGGATCCCTTCTGTGGTGTGAGACTGCTTAGCAGCTCCCGCACTCGGCGGTCGCGAGCGTATTGGCACGCCGCCCAAGTAGCGCATAGACCGTTGCCATGGTGCGCGCGGGATGCCTCTCCGCACTCCGTACAAACACGAAAGCGCCTCGACCAGGATGGTTTCGGATGCGATGACTCGGCCGCGATCGACGTGCCGGCTTGGCCGCGAATCTCGAGCTCATAGCGCGTGCTCTCGGCCGAGTATGCTTCCGGACACGATCGAAGCGATGTACGGCTAGAGGTTCTATTGCAGGAATCGCCTAGCGGGCGTCGAAGGCCGCTAGTGATGGCCATGCGCCGCAAACCAAGCCGGGGCCTCCGCCTGGCACCGGCGCTCGGACTCGTTCTCGCCACCCTCGCCGTCCTCGGTCCGGCGACATCGGCCGCAGCCAAGGACGTCGGCGTAAGCATGAAAGAGTTCATGTTCATGCCGATGGACGTCACGGTCGACGTCGGAGACACCGTCGTGTGGACCTACGACGAGTCATCGACCGATCCCGTCCCGAACTGCGAGTCGCCGTACCTCCAGCTCGGCATCCCCGGCGTTACCTGCCCGGGGCATTCGACGACGTCCGACGCCAAGGACGGTTCCGGGAAGAGGCTGTGGGACTCGGGTGTGCACCGCGCGGGGGGCTTCCCCTTCCGACACCGGTTCACGAAGCCGGGCACGTACCGCTACTTCTGCACCGTCCACGGCGGAGCGAACCCGAACAACCCCATCACGATGATGAACGGGACCGTCGTGGTCCGCGGGCAGTCTCCGTCGGTCCTCAACAAGCGGATCATCTCGACCAAGCGGCCGGCCGTCGCAGCGACCGGAGCGAACGTTCGTGCGATAACGACGCTCGCGTTGCTCTTGATCTCGGCCGGAGCAGCTCTCTGGTGCGGCGACGCCTTGGTCCTTCGGCGCCGCTAACCGGACCCGAGGGCCTCGGACAGGCTGCTGCCCGGGAGGACGGGAAAAAGCAACCGTGAGCCGTCGATACCTCCAACGGCGACAGTGTTGACGGCAACGCCCGCCGGCGTCGAGGCGGCCGAGACGCCGACGACGTCGAGCCGGATGCGATGGCCGGCTTTGAACCGATTGCCGATCGGCCAGAATTCGACGAAGTAGCGGCGCTGTTCACCGATGTCGGCCGGAGATTTCTCGGAGTAGATCCCGTAGGGCTGAACGATGTCGCCGGTCACCGGGTCGGTCAGCGAGCGTGCGACGTCGATGTTCGGATACGAGGTGCGCAACCGGCCGGTGGCGACGGGATGCGGCGCCCCGTCGGGCGAGACATCCGATATCACAGCCCAGATGTCGGACTCGGCCGCGGTGCTCGAGAGCAGCAGCTCGAGTGACAGAGGCCCGGCGGACAGGACCGCGCTCGCGAGCGGTCGGGTCGTGTACGAGAGACCGAGCGGCTCGGCGAGCGTCGTCTCCGTCAGCACCGGAAACGCATCGGCGAGCGCGTTGACGCCGTTCGGTCCGACGATGGCCGTGTTCGGCTGGTCGGAGGCCCCTGGGTATGTGGGGATCGTCGGGTAGGACTGCATCGCCGTCGCGGGGGATGCGTTCAGGCTGAGAGAACCGTCGTTGAGCGACCGCGCGGTTCCGCTTTGCGTCGCGTCGAGCCGCAACGACTCCCAGCGCGTACCGGGGACCGGCCAGTCCGCTCCGTCGTAGCGGACGGATGCGCCGTGAAGGTCGTCTTCGCGATCACCGTCCGAGAGCCACAACTTCACGCGTGGCTGGAGATCGACTCCGTTGTCGATGCCTCTGAGATAGTGATCGAACCAGGCCGCGTCCTCGGCCTCGCGAAGCCCTTCGGCGCGCTCGGGAACTCCGTCGTGGGCGCCGATCACCATCAAGTGTGCGCCGTCGCCGCGGAGGGCCTGGTAGGCCTGGAACGCGCCGCGCGACTCGACGTCGAAGAAGCCGTCGACCATCTGGATCGGAAGATGGTTGACGTCTCCGCGCATGCCGCGTTCCTGCCAGTAAGAGTCGAGCGATTGATGGATCAGCGCATTGCTTCCGGCATCGACGAGCCCGCCGGCGACGCTCGCGGTCGCGACCGGGTCGCGGCCGAGCCGCTCCGGGGTGGCGGCGAGAGCCGGCCCGCCGATCAGGCCCAGGACGCCGAGCCCCGGGAGTGCGTTGGGGACGCCACCGGGGAAGAGCAGGTCGCGATACAGCTCGTGCGTGCCGGACCACATGACGGCCGCTTGCACGCAGGGCAACCGTAGATGCAAAGAGTTGTAGAAGGTGATCGCGCTCGCCGAGAAGCCGAAGACGCCGAGCGTCCCGTTGCTCCACGGCTGATGACACGCCCACTCGAGGACCTCGACGAGGTCGGCCTGCGTGCGGGGTCCGAGCGAGTCGAAGCGGCCGTCGCTGTCACCGGTCCCGCGGATGTGGACCTGGAGATAGTTGTATGCCGGTCCGGCAAACGTAGGGCAACAGCTCGGGCGGTACGGGCTGAACTCTACGATCACCGGACGCGGCGCCAGCGAGCCCTCGCCACCCACGAGCGTCTGCAACGAGACCCCGTCGGACGCGACGAAGCGTTGGCTCTGAATCACCTGAGCGGCGTGCGCCGGGCCGGCGGCCAACGTCGCGACGAGGGCTGCAGCCGCGGCCAATCCCGCCGTCCCACGTTTGCCGCGCATCTCGGTTCGTCAATTCGGTGCCGGGCAGCGAACACCTGTTTCTCGTTCCGGCGGGGGACCGGGGAGAATAGGCGGAATCCGAGCAAGGAAGGCAGGAGCCGATGCGTCTTTCGAACCCCCGCGTCCCACCTGTGACCGACGAGTCGAGCCTCGACACCCAGGCGCGAGATCTGCTCAGAGCGACGTCGCTCGGCCCGGCCGTCAACATCTTTCGCACGCTCGTCCGGCACCCGAAGCTCTTCAAGAGGTGGCTCGTCTTCGCGAATCACGTTCTCTTCAGGTCGACGATCCCGCCGCGCGATCGCGAGATCCTCATCTTGAGGACGGGATGGCGTTGCCGTGCGGAGTACGAGTGGGGACAGCACGTGATAATCGGCAAGGCCGTCGGTCTCTCCGACGACGAGATCCTCCGCATCGCGGACGGGTCAGAAGCTCCGGGCTGGGATCCCTTCGACGCGGCGCTCCTGCGCGCCGCCGACGAGCTACACGAGGATCACTTCATAAGCGACGCGACCTGGAAGGACCTCGGCGAGCGCTATTCGACGGAGCAGTTGATGGACGCGGTCTTCACGGTCGGCCAGTACACGCTCGTGTCGATGGCGCTGAACTCTTTCGGTGTCCAGCTCGATTCCGGCGTCCCAGGATTCCCACGATGAGGCTGAAGGACAAGGTCGCGATCGTCACCGGCGCGGGCCAGACCCCCGGCGACACGATCGGAAACGGACGCGCGACGGCCCTCCTCTTCGCGCGCGAGGGCGCGCGGGTCATGCTCGTCGACCGTCGCGCAGACTCTGCGCGCGAGACCGAGGCGATGATCGCTGCGGAGGGCGGCACTACGTCGATGTTCGAGGCCGACGTGACGCGCGAAGACGACTGTCGCGCGATCGCCGCCGCGTGCCTGGAGCGGTTCGGGCGTATCGACATCCTGCACAACAACGTCGGGATCGGACGGGGTGACGGTGGCGCGACCCATCTCGACGTCGAGGTCTGGAAGAAGATAATCGACGTCAACCTGACCGCGATGTTCCTCACGTGCAAGCACGTCCTGCCGCAGATGCACGAGCAGGGCTGGGGATGCATCATCAACATCTCCTCGCTCGCGTCGATCGCAGCGGCCCCCATGCTTGCCTACAAGGTCTCCAAGGCCGGGGTCAACGCTCTCACCCAACAGATCGCGATCGCGAACGCCAGCCACGGGATCCGCTGCAACGCCATCCTCCCGGGGTTGATGAACACGCCGATGGCGATCGAGGGTTTCGTCGAGGCGACCGGCGTTGCGAAGGATGATCTGATCCGCGCGCGGGACGCGATGGTTCCCCTTCGCGGGAAACAGGGGACCGCCTGGGATGTCGCCTACGCGGCGCTGTTCCTCGCCTCCGACGAGGCGCAGTTCATCACCGGCGTTCTTCTCCCCGTCGACGGGGGGCAGAGCGTCAAAGTCGGCTAGTTACAACGCTCAGTCCGGCAGCTCGAACTGCGGGTTCCAGATGATCTCCCAGAGATGCCCGTCGAGGTCGCGGAAGTATCCGGAGTAGATCCCCCACGGCCGTTCGCGAGGCGTTTCGAGGAGCGTCGCGCCCGCCGCCTCCGCCTGCGAAAGGATCGCGTCGACATCTTTCCTGTCCGGCACAAGGTGGCCGATGCTGAACGCCCCCGACGAGGGTGGGGGAGCGGGCACCGCCGCGTCTTTCGCGAGGTCCGGATACAGCGAGAGTATGAGGTCGCCTTTCAGCCGGAACATGGCCGCCGCTCCCCCCGCGGTTGTTTCGTCACCGGGGAACTCGGTGCCGATGACGCCGTCCGACTGGAGGCCGAGTGCACGATAGAAGACGAGTGCGCGGTCGAGGTCGGTGACCCTGAGGGTGATCACGTGGATGCGCGGGTTCATGGCGTCCTCCTATGACAGGCGACGCCATGGATTTCACCAGCCGGACGGGGGTCTTGTCTTGAGGGAGTCGGCGATGACACCGACAAGGTTCATCTCACAGGGGAAAGAGCCCTAGCACGCACCCTGCACGGCCACTGCCTGGGGCGGTGTTCCGACCAGCGCTCCCGTTGAAACGAACCAGACCGTGAAGGTTCTGGATACGAGGTTTCCCTGGTTGGTGCACGGTCGCCGCAGCGTTTGGACGGGGAATCCGACGACCTGCTCGCCCGGTGCGAACGTCACGGCATTGAGCGCAGACTCGCCCCACGGGCCGTACTTGATCTCACCGCTCGTCGGAACGTAGTCGAGGCCAGCGTGAGCATCGCCATCGATCGTGATCAGGCGCACGGTGACGGGGTAGTCGACCGGGTGATCGAGCCAGACGTCGATCGGCGCCGTAGTTCCGGCCGAGACCGGCGACGCAGATCCGATCCAACGGGAGAAGAGGCCGGCCGAGACCACGGCATCTCGCGCGCCGTCGTCGTTCAGGATCGTGAGCCGCCCGATGTGGCCGAGGCGAGCCGTCGACGGCCGCTCGATCTGGAACCGAACCGTCTCATCGACCTCACCGATGTCGTCGTTCCATATCTGGATCGTGAATCGTTGCTGCGTTTCTCCGGGAGGCAAGTAGTAATAGAAGCGGAGGGGCCGATAATCCCAGCCGGGCACCGCGAGATCCGGGCGCAGCCTGCTCTTATCGAACGGGCCCTCTTCCGTGGTGATGAGCCCTCGCACGCCCAACTCCGTCGGCCCCGTGCGACGAAGCGTGAAAGTTGCCGCACCCGCACCTTCGGCGACGCTCACGTCGGCCAGCCACAAGACCGCTTGTTCATCGTCTCGGATCTCTCCGGTATCCACGCTTGGAAAGATCGTCGCGTTCACGGCTCGGCTCATAGAGAAGTAGATATGCTCGACGTCGAGTTCGTCTCGTCTGTCGCCGATGACCCTCACGTAGAGTCGCTTGTAGTTCTCACCCGGCTTGAAATTGACCGTCGTGTCCAGGGGGTAGAAGTCCGCGCCCGAGGTCGCGCTGGTCGTGACGGAGGCCGCCGACGTACTTCCCTGGAGTGTGCGCACGCGGACGCTGATCGTGCGGGACGACGTGCGGTTGTAGAGCAGACGCACGCCCACCGGCAGCGCCACGGTCCCCGAGTTTCCCTCGACGACGGCTCCGGCCGAAAGGGTGATCTGAGGAAGGCTTCCGGCGCGCGCTCCGAGAGGCACGGCGAGGGCCGCGATCAGCAACGCGGCTGCCGCGAATGTCGGCTTTCTCCTCGAAGGGGACATCGGCACTCGGAATAACGACCGGGTGCGATCGCGAGTGGTGCTGTCCGACATGTCGCGGCAGCCCGGTTACTTCCGGCCAAACGGTTAATCCGGTCCTGTGAAGCAAGACTGCTCAGACGTCGCGCGACACCAGCAGGCGAACGGCGAAACGCGCGTACTGTTCGGCGACCTGCTCGGCGGCGTATTCCGGGTAGTTCGGGTTCCGTCCCCACCATTCCGCGACGCGAAGTCCCATCGCGCCGATCGCCGCGGTCGCGAGCCACGAGTCGTCGACGAGGAAGGCTCCGAGCTCGATGCCGCGGTTGATCACGTCGATGAAGATCTGCGTCGAGTCGTCGCGGATGTGTTGGACGCGTGCCGCGTTCTCCGGAGTCAAGGCGTGAAGCTCACGGTTGGCAACGCGCGCGAGTGATGCATGCTCCGCGTGGAACAAGACGTGCGCGTACCCGAGAGCGCGGATCTGATCGACCGGATCGCTTCCCGCCTCGAGGAGGGCGGCGCGCAGGCGGGCGCCGTGTTCCTCGTGTGCCGTCAACAGCAGCTGGAAGAGGAGCTCCTCTTTGGACTCCAGGTGCTTGTAGATGCTCGGCGCCCGGATCCCCGCCGCCTCGGCGATGTCCCGGACGCTGACACCGTGGAACCCGCGCTCCCCGAAGAGGAGCAGGGCCTGCTCGAGCAGCCGCCGGTGCGTGCCGGTCGAGCGCGCGCGGTCTGGCAGTAGGTTTTCGCCGGTGGTGCGGGTCGCCGGAATGCTCATGGTGCGGATTCTCCGCGAACAATCGCTAGCTCCCGGCAGGATAACTCATGGAATCGCCTATTGACATAGGGAAAAAGGGGGGGCAAAATTCCATTCGTCGGGCTAACGCTCGTTAGCTTAATGTCGGGTGAGGCGGCGCCCAATGAGCGGCTCTCGGACTGCGAAACGTCGGCGTCTTGGCGTCCCTGCGCTGTTCGGCGCCCTCGCGACCGTTCTGATTCTCGCGCCCCTGCCCGGCGGCGCGGCGTCGTCGGAGACCCTGACCGGGGCGGTGCCGGTCGACCGGCAGGAGTACGTCGTCGACGCGCCGGCCGATCCCTACTCGGGCGAAACCACTGCCCTTCACATAGGCGTGGCCCTGGGCCAGGAAGCCGCGCGCTCGTTCATCCACCTGGCGCTCGACCGGCTCCCGGCGGACGCTCGGATCGGCTCGGTCGTGGTGACGATGCACGTCACGCAGCAGGCCGAGACCGGCTCGACGAGCGGCTATCAGACATACAACGTCAACACCGAGGCCGCGCTCCTGCAGGCGTGCGTTCTGACGGAGGAGCTGAAGGACCCGTTCGATCCGGCCGCTCCTCCCTCCTACGACTGCCAGCACGGGTCGGTCGTCGGCGTCCGGGGCGAAGGCGACGCGTGGACGTTCGACCTCACCAACCTCGTCAAGGTCTGGTCGAAAGCGGGGAACACGGGCGCCGCGCTGCTGCCGATCGCCGGCGGCCCCGCCGATACGTGGGCGATCTCGTTCTTCAAGGGCCGGTCGACCGCTAAGGTCGGATTCCAGGTTCCCGCGCTACCCACGAGCGGCAACTCGAACACGAAACCCGCTTCCTCTCCGGCGTACGTTCCCATCCCGAAGACCGTCACCGGCCCGTATCCGTTCCCGACCGCGCCCCCGGCGGCTCCGGTCGTCCAGCCGGTTCCGACGGTCGTCGCGGCACCGCCGGCGCCGGAGCCGGTCTCCCATGCGCGCCCCTGGATGTGGGTGTTGCCGACGTGCGTCGCACTCGCCGCGCTCGTCCTCGCGATCTCTCATCGTCCGGCGTTTGCCGGCGCCGGATCGCCGGTGGTTCGACTGCGCGCCGACCTCGCGCGCCATCCTCGCGCCTACACGCTTGCGACTGTCGCCACGGCGTGGGGTCTGGTCTTCGCGATGTACTCGGTGATCGTCGCGCCGCCGCGCCTCGACGCCTCGGCCCAGGGCGACAGGGTGCCGGGAACGTCCACCGCTCCGGGCACGAGCACCATCCCGAGCGCGAGCAGCGCGCCGGGCGCCGGGGGACCGGGCGGAACGGGCGGCGGGCTCGGCGGACCGGGCGGCGGCTCGACTGCCGGCGGCGCGAACACGCCTCAGCAGGGCTCCTACCGCGAGATCGGAGACATCAAGGTGTTCTTCCCCGCGAACGGGGGTGCGCCCGTCGCCCAGCTCTATTCCGGGCGCGACGACGTCGTCGGCATCGATTTCAAGAACCGGCGAATCAAGCTGTGCGGTCACGCGGCGATGACCTACGGCCCGGCGTTCGACATCGGCGAGGAAGACCTCATGGTCTTCTTCCAGTGGTGGAACGATCGCGCCGGCCCGAACGACTGGAAGCTCGACATGGACCTGGTCGACGACGGCTACGACCCCAGCAAGGCCGTCAAGGCCGCCCAGACCTGCAAGGACGAAGGCGCGTTCATGATCCTCGGCGGCATCGGGTTCGATCAGATCCCTGCCGTCCGGCAATGGGCCGAGACGAACCGGCAGCTGTACATGCACCACATCGTCACCGAGGAAGGGTCGGAGGGACTCCGGTACTCGTTCACTGCCCTCCCGAGCGAGGAGAGGATGGGCGAGATGTTCGGCCGCCTCGCCGTGGAGAAGTTCCGCGGGAAGACCGTCGGCATCCTGTGGCGCCAAAGCCCGAACTGGCAGTCGGGGCACGACCTCTTCGTCAAGATCGTAAAGGCGGCAGGGATGAAGGTTCGGGACATCCCCGTCCGCAAGGATCAGGCCAACTACACGCAAGAGATCGCACAGCTCAACTCGGCGACCGACCGGGCCGACGTCGTCTTCGCGTGGGAGAACGCGCTCGCGACCGTCGAGATGATCAAGCAGGCGCAATCGCAGCGGTTCTTCCCGTCGTGGCTCATCTTCCCGTTCAACCTGGAGACGAACACCCTCGGCGACTCCGCCCTGCGGCAGCCGCTCTACGGCGTTGCGGCGTGGGACGCGTACGTGCCCGGCCTCTACAGCGGCGGCTTCGCGCCCTACGCGAAGGAGATCCGGGAGTTCGAGGCCGCGTACAAGAAGTACGATCCGTCGGCGAACCTCTCGGGCATGGGCGGCGACCTTCTCTTCCTCGCGTGGGAGGGGTACAAGGGTCTCGCCGATCTCATCTCTCGGTGCGGCGTCGACTGCACGCGAAACCGGATGGCCGGAACACTGCTCACCTACGACCAGACGGTCGGCGCCTTCTGCAACGTCGACTTCACGCGCGGCGACGGACACCACGGCGGATGGTCCGTGAACCTATTCGAGGCGTTCAACGGCCCGGGCGGGCGGCCCGGCTGGCGTCCCACGCGGCGCTGCGTCGAAAGGCTCTGAATGGGCCAGACGCTCGTCCTCGGCTTCATCAACGGCGGCATCTACGCGCTGATCGCCGCCGGCATCGTCCTCGTCTACAAGGGGTCGCGCGTGCTGAATTTCGCGCAAGCCGAGATCGGAACGCTGTCCCTCTATATCGCCTGGCTCGTGTCCGGGAAGACCGGGCTCCCGTACGCCGCCGGCGCCGCCGCCGCCGTCGCGACGGCGGTCGTGATCGGGCTCGCGTTCGAACGCCTGGCGGTCCGGCCGATGGTCGAGTCGCCGCGCATGACGGTCGCCGTCGCGACGATCGGTCTTCTGTCGCTTCTGATCGCCGTGGAGATCGTCGGGTTCGGACCGTCGCCGCGCATCATCCCGCCGCCGGTAGCCGGGCTCGGCGTGAAGATCGCCGGCGTCATCGTCAGCCCCTCGCAGATCCTCGCCGCCGGCGTCGTGGTCGTCATCGCCGGCGCGCTGACGCTGTTCCTGCGTTTCACGGACTTCGGGCTCGGGGTCCTCGCCGCGGCGCAGGATCCGGTCGCGGCGCGGCTCGTCGGCGTGTCGCAGCGTCGCGTCAGCGCGTTCATCTGGGGCACGGCCGCCGCGCTCAGCGCGATCGCTGCGCTTCTCATCGAGCCGACGATCGGCGTGATCGCGCCCGGCGGTTTCGCCGGTCTGTTCATCGGGGGGTTGACCGCCGCCCTCGTCGGCGGGCTCACCAGCCTGCCCGGCGCATTCGTCGGCGGGCTGGTGGTTGGCACGATCGAGGCACTGGTGAAGTCGCAGCTCGTCTCCGTCGGTATCCCCGGGATCACCTCCCTCGGCTTGTTCGCCGTCATCGTCGTCGTGCTCCTGTTCCGGCCGCGCGGATTGTTGGCGAGTCGCGCATGACCGCGGCCGCGCCCTACCTCGATCGTCGCTGGGGGTTCCTGACGCCGCGGCGCGCCAACATCGCGCTCGCGGCACTGCTCTTCACCGTGCTGCCGCCCGTCACGGCGCGGGCGATGCCCGAGTGGTTCCGCGGTTCGACCGGCCTCGTGCTCGGTGAAGGCGTCGCGATCGCCATCGCCGCGGTCTCGCTCAACCTGCTCCTCGGGTACACGGGGCAGATCTCCCTGGGACACGCGGCGCTGCTCGGAACCGGCGCCTTCACGAGCGGTGTCGTCACCACGAAGTTCGGATGGCCGATGTGGATCGGGATCCCGGCCGGAACGCTCACCGCTGCCGGTGTCGCGTTCATCGTGGGCTTGCCGGCCCTTCGCTTGCGCGGGCTGTACCTCGCGATGGTCACGATCGGGTTCGGGTACGCGATGCAGGAGTCGGTCTTCCGGACGAACTATCTTTCGGGTGGCTCGGCCGGGATCGCGATGCCGCGGCGGATCATGGGCGACAGGTTGATGATCGACAACTGGGACTTCCTCGCCGTCGGCCTGGTGCTGCTGTTGTTGGTGTGGATCGTCGACGCCAACGTCGTCCGGACGAAGCTCGGGCGCGCTTTCCGCTCGATCAGCGAGGACGAGGCCGTGGCCCAGTCCTTCGGCGTCGACGTCACGCGCTACAAGCTGACCGCGTTCACCCTGTCGGGCGCGTTCGCCGGTGTCGCCGGCGCCGCCTACGGACACACGATCGGCTTCGTCAACAACGAGTCGTTCGGTCTCCAGCTGTCGCTGCTGCTGGTCATCGTCGTCGTGATCGGCGGTCTCGGCAGCCGCGCGCACGTGGTCGCCGCCGCGCTCGTGTTCTCGGTCTTCCCCGAGCTGATCCACTGGCTCAAGGACAAGGAGCAGATCGTCGGGGCGGCGCTGCTCATCTTCGCCGTCTCCCGGCACCCCGGCGGTTTCGCGCAGGCGCTTCGCGGGGGACGCGAACGCCGCCTGAAGAGGCAGACGGCGCGCACCGAGGTCGATGAGATCGAGGACGAGGGCGCCCTTCCCAAACTGCCGAGCCTGCCGCGCCCCGCGGGGCTGCCGGAGCGCCCCGCCGCCGCGGATATCGTCCTCGAAGCGCAGGAGGTCTCGGTCCGCTTCGGCGGCCTGCAGGCGCTTTCGGGTGTGTCGATCGCCGTGCCGCGCGGTCGTATCGTCGGCCTCATCGGACCGAACGGCGCCGGCAAGTCCACGCTGTTCAACGCGATCTCCGGCTTGGTGCGTATGCAGACCGGGCGCGTCCGGTTCCTCGGGCAGGAGATCGGTGGCCTGCGCCCGGACGCGCGCGCACGTCTCGGCATCGCACGGTCGTTCCAGAACATCGGGCTCGCGAAGAACATGACCGTGCGGGAAAACTTCCTGCTCGCGCAGCACCAGGTCGCCGCCTATGGCACGGGATCCGCGCTCGCCTATTCGCGCGGCGCGGCGCGGATAGAGGAGGAGCTCGGGGAGCGTGCCGTCCACGCCGTCGAGTCGCTCGGCTTCGAGCGGTTCCTCGACGAGCCGGTGCACAACCTCTCGCACGGGCAGCAGCGCATCGTCGAGATCGGCTGCATGCTCGTGACGGCGCCGGAGCTCGTGATGCTCGACGAGCCGTCGGCAGGGATGGCGCCGGGCGCCGCCGAGAACCTCGCGGTGCGCTTGCGCGACCTGCGGGACGAACTGGGCCGCACGGTTCTTCTCATCGAGCACAACGTCCCGATGGTTCTCGACGTTTGCGACGAGGTGTACGTTCTCGACTACGGGCAGATCCTCGCGCACGGCGAGCCGGCCGAGATCTCCGCGCATCCTGAGGTCGTCAGCGCCTACCTCGGCGCGACGGCGGGGGAGGTGGTGCGCGCGTGACCGACCGACCTGTCGTCCTGGAGGCGGATGACTTGCGTGCCGGGTTCGGCTCGACGACCGTTCTCCACGGGACGTCCTTCGCCGTTCGCCAGGGCGAGATCGCGGCGATCCTCGGCCTGAACGGCGCCGGGAAGAGTGTCACGATGAAGGTCCTCTCCGGCGTCGTGCCGTGCTGGAAAGGCCGCGTCCTGTTGAACGGCCGGGAGGTCCAGAATCTCACCGCCGAACAGCGCGTCGGCCGCGGCCTCGCATTGATGACGCAAGGGCGGCAGGTCTTCCCCGACCTCAGCGTGGAGGAGAACCTCCGACTCGGCGCGTACCTGCTACGGCGGCGCGATCGCGCCGGTTATGCGGCGGCGCTGGCGTCCGTGTACGAACGGTTCCCGCGCCTCGCCGAAAGGCGCCGGCAAGCGGCGGGCACGATGTCGGGAGGGGAGCAGGCGATCCTCGCGCTGGCGCGCGCGCTGATGTCACGCCCGAAGATCCTGCTGATCGACGAGCCGACGGCGGGCCTGGCGCCGATCATCGTCGAGCAGTTCCTCGAAACGCTCCGCGAGGTGAACGAATCCGGCCTGACGATGCTGCTCGTGGAGCAGAACGTTCCGTTCGCCCTGCGCCTCGCCCATCGCGCGCACATCATGCAGCGGGGCCGGATCGTGTATGAGTCCGAAACCGCGTCGATGGACCACGATGCCATGGTTCGCTACCTGGGAATCGGCCGGCTGCTGACGCCGGCCGTACATGCGGGCGGCGACGCCGCTCCGCCGAACGGAAGCAAACCGCGAAAGGCGGCGGCCCGCCGCGTGCGCGCCGCCAAGCCGGCCACGCCTCGCAAACGCACGCCGCGGAGGACGTCATGACGCTGCCCGGACTCATGCAGGAGATGCCCCTCACGCTCCATTCCGTCTTCGACCGGATGCGAACGCTGTACGCCGACGGCGAGGTCGTCTCGCCGGAGGGACGGACGACGTACGGGGCGATCGCCGAGCGCATCCTCCGCCTCTGCACGGTGCTCACCGAGAGGTTCGGGATCCGGCCCGGCGATCGCGTCGCGACGTTCGGTTTCAACTCGGGGCGCCACTTCGAGCTCTACTACGCGGTTCCGCTGATAGGCGCCGTCCTGCACACCGTCAACGTGCGCCTGTTCCCGGAGCAGGTCGCGTACATCATCAACCACGCCGGCGACCGGCTTGTCTTCGCGGACGGAAACCTCCTCCCGACGCTCGCCGAGATGGCGCCCAAGACGCCGTCGATCGAGGCGTTCGTGCGCATGGGGGAGTGCGACGACGATGCCGGGCTCGCGCCGGTCTTCGACCACGACGAGCTCGTCGGCGGCGCCCTGCCGGCCTCGTCGCTTCCCGAGGTTCCGGAGAAAGCCGCGTGCGGCCTCTGCTACACGTCGGGCACGACCGGGATGCCGAAGGGCGTCCTGTCGTCGCACCGAGGGATGTGGCTGCACTCGCTCGCGACCTGCACGAGCGACGCCATCGGCTTGCGCGAATCCGATCGCGTGCTTCCGTTCGTGCCGATGTTCCACGCCTTCGCGTGGGGCTTTCCGTACTCCGCGCCGTTCACGGGGGCGGAACTCGTGTTCCACGGCTCCGACACTTCTCCGGGCAACGTCGGCCGGCTCCTCCAGGACGAGCGCGTGACCGTGACGGCGGCCGTCCCGACGATCTGGAAGGAGCTTCTGCCACTCCTGCAGCGCGGCGAGGTGGATGGGTCATCGGTCCGCGGCATCTACATCGGTGGCTCCGCCGTGCCGCAGCCCCTGATCGAGTCGTACGACGCGCTCGATCTCCGCATCGTGCAGCTGTGGGGGATGACCGAGACGGGACCGCTGGCGTGCGCCTCGCACCCGCGCCGGTCCCACCGCGGGTTCGCCGATGAGGCGCTCTTCGAGGTGCGGGCGAAGACGGGCACGATCATCCCCGGCGTCGAGATGCGCATCTGCGACCCGCTCGGCGCCGTGGTGCCGTGGGACGGGAAGAGCGTCGGCGAGATCGAGGTGCGCGGCCCGTGGATCGCCAGCGCCTACTACAAGGACGGGGCCTCGGCCGAGAAGTTCCACGACGGCTGGCTACGCACCGGCGACATGGCGTTCGTCGAGCCCGACGGCGTGTTCAAAATCGTCGACCGCGCGAAGGACCTCGTGAAGTCGGGAGGGGAGTGGATCTCCTCGGTCGCGATCGAAGGCGCGCTCCTCGGCCACCCGCACGTGCGCGACGCGGCAGTCATCGGTGTTCGCTCGAAGAAGTGGGACGAGCGACCGGTCGCCGTCATCGTGCCGCGCGGCGACGACGCGCCGACCCTCGAGTCGATTCGCGACTACCTCGCACCGCTGTTCGCGAAGTGGTGGCTGCCCGACGCCGTCGTGGTCGTGGACGAGATCCCCAAAACGAGCGTAGGAAAGCTCGACAAGAAAGTGCTGCGTGCCGACCTCGACCACATGGAGCTGCCATGAACAAGGAATTCTTCGACGTCCCGGTCAACGGGGGATCGCTCAGGGTCGCCCGCTGGCCGGGAGACGGGCCGGTCGTCCTGGGGCTGCACGGCGTCACCGCATCCCACGTGCTGTTCGCGAAGATCGCCGAGCACCTGAACGGTGAGGTGACGCTCGTCGCGCCCGATCTCCGCGGGCGCGGCGGGTCGCACGCGCTCGGCGGGCCGTACGGGATGGCCGCGCACGCGACGGACGTGGCCGCGGTCCTCGACGCCATCGACGTCGACGAATGCGTCGTCGCCGGCATCTCGATGGGAGGATTCGTGGCGGCGACGTTCGCAGAGCTCTACCCGAACCGCGTGTCCTCGCTCGTCCTCGTGGACGGCGGCGTACCCCTCGGCATCGAACCGCCGACCGACGGAAGCGTCGACCTCGACGCCCTGCTCGACCAGGTCCTCGGCCCAGCCATGGCGCGGCTGTCGATGACGTTCGCGAGCCGCGACGAGTACTTGGACTTCTGGCGCGCGCACCCGGCCTTCCAGCCGGAGGGCGCATGGGAACCCGTCGTCGAGGACTACCTCGACTACGACCTCGCGCCGGGCATCACGCCCTTGCGCTCGCGCGTGTCGGCGGAGGCCGTCCGGGGAGACTCGGCCGACACGCTCGTCCACCCCGAGGCCTACAGCGCGTACGAACGCATCTCCTGCCCCACGGTCTGGATCCGGGCGGAACGCGGCCTCTTCAACGAGATCCCGCCGCTCTACCCGGACGATCGGGCTCGCGAGATCCTGGCCGCGAACCCACATATGACCGACCTGTTCTTGCCCGGCGTCAACCACTACACCATGTCCTTCAACGACGAAACCGCGGCCACGATCGCCGAACAGATCCGGAAGGCCGCCGGCGTGTGAAACGGCTCCGCGTCGCGTTCGCGATCGCCGTCGTATCGGCGGTGGTCTTCCCGGCCGGCGCGAACCATCAGGTCGGACACCTGCCCCCGCAAGGGCCGGCGAAAGTGCGTTTCGCGGCGGGTTTCCCGGCGCTCGTCGATCACGAGTGGGGGTTCCGGCTGGGCGGGTTCGGCGGCGCGGGGCCAGGCGCTCCGCTCGGTCACGTTCCCGTGGTCTTCGTGCACGGCAACAACGTCGATCACGCCGACTGGTATCCCGTTCGCGACGCGTTCAAAGCGGCCGGCTGGAGCGACCAGGAGGTGTGGGCTCTCTCCTACAACGGCCTCGGCGCGAACAACGGCAGCGCACTGTTCACGCCCAACCCGGAACGCGACGCCGAACACACGGAGATGGGATGGGACGGCGCGGCGCGGGTCACGAACGACGACGTGAACGTCCCCGACCTTTACGACTTCATCCGCGCCGTGCGCACGTACACGGGCTCGGCACGGTTCTCGATCGTGTCGCACTCGCTGGGCGTCACGCTGGCGCGCAAGACGTTGAAGGTGCATCCCGAGTTGCGGCGCGATCTCGTGGCGTTCGTCGGCATCGCCGGCGGCAACCACGGGACGTCACTCTGCCCTCCGGGCTCCGAGGGTGTCGTGTATAGCTGCGACGAGATCGCGGCCGGCACCGCGTGGCTCGACGAGCTGAACGGCCCCGACGGCGACGACGAGACGTACGGTCCGGCCAAATGGCTGACGGTCTCCGACGGCAGCGGCGTGGGTGACCCCGCGTTCGCCGGGCCGACCTACGCCCAGAGCCCGCAGCTGAAAGGCGCGACCAACCTCGCGTTCCCCCTGACCTACCACAACGACCTGCGTCTCGACCCCGCGATCGTCGCCGCCTATCGGGGCTTCGTCACGGCGGCGGAGAAGCCGTCCCTCCTGACCCGGAGGCGCCGCGTCGCTCCCAAGGTTCTGGGCACGCGACGCCCGGCGCCGCACCGAGACGCGCTCGCCGTGACGGGGGCGGGCGTCCCGGCGGCGCTGTCGTGGGGTCTGTTCGCCGCAGCCGTCGCCGCAGCGTCGCTGCTGGTCCTTACAGAGCGAGGTCCGAACCCGCCGCCGGATCGTCGGAATCTTCGTTTTCCTTGACGAGCGCGCGATCGCGCTCGAGAGTCGCGTTCAGCTCGGCGCCGACGAGGACGGCGAACGCGCTCACGTACAACCACAGCAAGAGGATGATCGGCGCGCCGAGGGGTCCGAACGCCGAGCCGCGGTCGAACGCCACCGACACGTAGAGGCGGAGGCCGAACGCAGCGGCGATCCACGTCGCGGCGGCGACAAGAGCACCCGGAACGTGATCTCGCCAGCGCGTACGTTTGTTCGGCGCCGCGTGGTACACGGTGACGAGAAGCGCGACACCGACGGCCACGGCGACGGGCCAGTAGAGGATCGCCCACACGGTTCCGAACTGCGACGGCAACGCCGAGTTGTCGGCGATCGCTTTCCCCAGCCGCGGCCCGGCCACGATGAACGGCAACGCCACCGCGAGCACGACGAGGCCCGAGAACGTGAGAGCCAGCGCCGCGAGGCGGCGCCGCCAGCCGGTGCGCCACTCGGGCAGGCCGAACGCGTGATTCAGCGTCTCCATGAAGACGCGGGTGACGCGCGACGCCGACCACAGCGCCAGGACGGCGCCGATCGACAGGATGTCGGCGCGCCCGCGCGCGAACAGATCGTCGACGGCAGGACGGACGAAGTCGCGCATCGTCGAGGGATCGAGGAAGGAGCCCAGGCCTTCGACGATCGCTTTCCGGAGCGAACGCTCGGTCTCCGAACCGAAGAGGTCGCCCACGTACCCGGCCAGGCCGGCGAGGATCAGGATGGCGGGCGGGATCGACAACAGCAGGAAGAAGGCCAGCTCCGCCGAGACGCCACCGATGCGATCGCGCCGGGCCGAGCGGATCGTGCGACGGACGAGCGACGAGGACGCGCTCAGCCGGCCGGCTCCTCATGCTGGAGCACGTCGAGCGTCCAAACCTCGCTCTCGGTCGACACAGGTCCGGCGTCGCGATGCTGACGGTGACCCTCGGCGAAGTACGTCGAACGCATCCATGTTTGGAAGTCTTCGTCCGACCGCCACCGGGTGTACACGAGGTAGCGATCGCCCTCGCGGGGCCGCAAGAGCTCGAACGATTCGAATCCCTCGGCTTTCGAGACCTGTCCGGCGCGCGCGGCGAAGCGCGCTTCGAACTCCTCGCGCCGTGCGGACGGGACGTGCACCGCATTGATCACGACGACCGACATGTGTCCTCCTGTCGACTCAGCGCGCGGCGAGGGCGCGTTTGATGTCTCCGACCTCTTCCAGGATCCTCTGTATGGTCGCGTCCTCGCGCAGGATCACCGACACGGTGCCGTTGCGTTCGAGGACGATCCGGTCGACTTCCTTCAAGCTCCGAACACCCTGCCGCCTTGCGACGCTCATCAGCTCCTCCTCCGTGATGAGCTCGCGCCGCAACGCTTTGTGATTCATACGCCCGTTGGCGTACAGAGTGACCTCCTTGCCCTCGAGCAGACGGTCGAGGGCCGGGTACCTGTACGCGAGCTGCACAACGAGGTAGTTCGTGGCGAGGAGCGTTGCGGCCCCGATCATGCCGCCGGTCAAGGTGTTCTCTGGACCGATGATCGCGTTCTGGACCGCGTTGGCGATCGTTATGAGCACCACGAGGTCGAACGCGTTGAATTGCCCGAGCTCGCGTTTCCCTGCGAGGCGAAACCCGATCACGAGGAACGCGTAAACCGCCACGGTTCGGAGCAGTTTGTCGCCCACGGGCAGACATAGATGTGTGAGCGTCTCGTGACACATGAGGACCTCCTTCGCGCGCGGCCGCGCGTAAGGCTACGCGAATCGGCGATGCATGACCGTCTCGGGACGGCGGTCCCATGCGGATGGTCACTCGGGGTGCCGATATCGAAACCTGGCGGACTGGGGGACGCCGCAGCTGATCCCAAAAGCGTGACCAGGCGCGTGCGCGCGTCTACTCGAGGGGAGAGGGTCATGCGCGGTTCGCCGCGGTCGTTCGTCTTTGCCTGCATCGCTTCCGCGTTCACAGCGTCCGTCGTGCTCGCCTTGCCGGCGTCCGCGTCGCACGACGCCCGGAGCTTCGAGCTCGACGCCAACGCGTGGAACACCTCCGCGTCTGGAGACGACTGGAGCCTCGTCGTTCCGGCGGATCATTCCAGCACAGACATCGTGTCGAGCTTCGTCCCCGACGGTGAGAACCCGCCGGTGGACACGTCCTACTTCACCGGCGGCGGATCGAAGGATCTGAACGACGTTTCCGCCTGGGCGCACACGACAGGCGACGTCGCGCCCGACAAGAACGAGATCACGAACGCGTTCGCCGTCGCGTACCGCTCGCAGCGCGACACGGGGAAGACGAACGTAGGGGATCTGCTCGTGTACTTCGGGCTCGATCGCTACGCGAACAACGGGGACGCGCAAGTCGGGTTCTGGTTCTTCCGCAACACGGTCGGCATGCGATCCGACGGCACGTTCTCGGGCAGGCACCGCGTGGGCGACATCCTCGTCCTCAGTCATTTCACGCAGGGCGGTAGCGTCTCCGACGTCAACGTCTACGCGTGGGTGGGGTCGGGTGGATCGGACGGCGCCCTCGATCTGAAGGTCGTCGCGAAGAGCTGCCCCGTCGCGGCCGCGGACGATCCCGCGTGCGCGATCGTCAACACGGCGAACACGACGGCACCGTGGGCGTACGTCCCGAAAGCGGGATCCGCGGGCGTGTTCCCGCAAGGCTCTTTCTACGAAGGGGGCGTGAATGTCACGCGTCTCGTTCCCGGCGTGACCTGCTTCAAGTCGTTCATGGCGGAGACCCGCTCGTCGCAGTCGGTCACGGCGCAGCTCAAGGACCTCGTGCTCGGCCCGTTCGATACGTGTCCGGTCACGACCGCGTCGGGTCCGACCAGGCCGGCCCCCGTGCCCGGCGCGCCGGCCGGGCCGCAACTCCCCGCCACGGGACGGTCCGACACGCGGCCGCTCGCGCTCCTCGGCTTCGGGATGCTTCTGTTCGGGATCGGCGTGCGCGGAGCGGCCGGGCGGCACCTCCGGCTCGCACGCGATACGAACGCAGCGATCGCCGCAGCGCGCTGGTTCGACGCGACGCGCGGCGGATGCTCGGCGAGAGGAGTAGCGGCGTGGTTCCGGAGCGGCCCCGCCCGGGTTACGCGGGGATGCCCGTGGCCGGGTCGACGCGACGTGCGTCGAGCCCGACGAGCTGCTCGAGCACCGCGACCGTAAGCGGCCGCGTCCCGAGGTCGATCTCCCACACGACACCGGTGAGGTTGACGACGTACTCCGTCGTCCGAGCCGATCCGGCAGACGTCCGACGGGTCGTGCTGGTGGTGGTGCGGCGCCGCGTCGTGGTCGTCGTGCGGATGACCTTCGTCGTCGACCCGCGCTTCGCGAAGACCTCGGTCACGTAAAGGATGTCGCCCGACTGCGTCACGCCCACGCCGACCTGGTTGAAGCGCGAGTCGATGATGATCGATTTGTGTTCGGGCGAGTTCATGAAGGCTTGGTGCACGGTCGAAACGCTCGGGCCCTTGCCGACGTTGTCGCCGAGGGCGGTCCAGCCGTCGACCTCGTTCGGGAGGTTGGGGTCGTGCGAGATTGCTCCCGCGGCCGCCATCTGGTCCGACCACGACCGGGCCACAGCGACGAGATCGCTCTTGACGGTGACCGTACGGATGCCGCGCGCGCTGCGCTCGGCGTTGATCCGGGAGACGAAGTCGGATTCCTGCGAGGGGGACGCCCCGGCGCCGCTCGACGCCAGCACCATCGTCGCGATGACCGCGGCGGCGGCCGCGAGCGCGGATCTCCGTCCCATCACTCGTTCCCCCAAAGCCGGCCGCGGGGTGCGGCCCTGCCTTCGCCCAACCAACGAGCCGACGGACGGGTCGTTATGCGGTGTGGCCGTCGCCGCGCTCCCGACGACGGGATGATTCCGCGCCCGTCCGCCGTTTCCTTCCACGGTTGCCCGGACACTCGGTGCGAATGAAACATCGATGACATCGGAAGCCCAGGGAGGGACCAGGGTGAAGCGGCAGATCCGACGGTGCGGCCGGCGCGAGCCTCTGCGATATCCTGCGCGGCGATGGCCATCCGGCTGGTGCTCGCGGAAGACAATTACCTGGTCCGGGAGGGTGTCCGCCGTCTCCTCGAGATGCAGGACGACCTCGATCTGGTTGCGACGTGCGAGGACTACCCGGCCCTCGAGAGAGCGATCGACGAGCACAAACCGGACGTCGTGCTGACCGACATCCGGATGCCCCCGACCAACACCGACGAGGGGATCCAGATGTCTGAGCGCCTTCGCGACACGCATCCGGACACCGGCGTCGTGGTCCTCAGCCAGTTCGCGGAGCCGGGATACGCGCTGGCTCTGCTGGAGAAGGGCTCCGCGCGTCGCGCCTACCTGCTGAAAGAGCGCGTCTCCGACGTAGAGCAGTTGACCAACGCTATCCGTGAGGTCGCTTCAGGCGGTTCGGTCATCGATCCGAAGGTGGTCGAGGTACTCGTCGCGGCCCGATCCAAGGCGGCGGAGTCGCCGTTGGCGCGCCTGACGCCGCGGGAGCGCGAGATCTTGTCCGAGATGGCCCAAGGTAAGAACAACGCTGCGGTCGCCGGGTCGCTCTTCCTGACGGAGCGCGCGGTCGAGAAGCACATCAACAGCATCTTCTCGAAGCTCGGTTTGTCCGAGGAGAAGGAGGTCCACCGCCGGGTCAAGGCGGTGCTGCTTTTCCTGACCGCGGACGGGGGAGGCTAACCCTCCCTTAAGGCTACGTGGCCTCACAACTGCCGTTTCGCCGGTTCGGCGGGAGGATTGGGGATGGTGGAGGAGGCCCCAGGGGTGCATCAGGTGCGAGTCCTCGTCGTCGATGATCAGGCGCCGTTCCGCGGCGCGGCGAAACGCGTCGTCGGGATGACCCCGGACTTCGAGGTCGTCGGCGAGGCCATGACCGGCGAAGAGGCGGTCGAGATGTCCAAGCAACTCGAGCCGGACTTGATCCTGATGGACATCAATCTGCCGGGCATCAACGGGATCGAGGCCGTGCGCCGCATCCATGCCGACCGACCGGAGACCCTGGCGTTCCTGCTCTCCACCTACGCGCAGGGCGACCTGCCCGAGGACGCGAAGACGTGTGGCGCGGTCGCCTACATCCACAAGGAGCATTTCGCGCCGCAGCTGCTGGCCAAGCTCTGGGAGTCGCGCGGCGACCCCGCCTGGCCGAGCGCTTCCTAAGAACCGCAGCTGTCGGTCGAGGCGCAGCTATCCGGCCCGGTCGCGCAACTCGCGTCGTCCGAGCAAGCGAGCGCACGCCGCGCAGCAATACACGACGCCGTCGGCCTCGACCCCGTGCCCGACGATCCGACAGCCGCAGTGCGCGCACTGGGGCGCCAGCGCATGGATCGCACACTCGAAACTGTCGAACGTATGCCGCTGTTCGTTGCCGTTCGACGACATGACGATGTCGAACGCCTTGTCGTACTCGTTGCCGCAGACCTCACACATGCGAGCAGGCGGCGCTTTCGGTTCTTCGGCCGCCTCCGCCGCGGGCGCTTTCTCGGGCGTTCGCTTGGTCTTGGTCGCCATCGCCCTCACCTCTCTTCGACGCCGAAGATGATTCTTCGGTCCGAGAGGCCTCTACCCCGAACGGGGAGGAACCAAAGCAAGCGGCTTCTTTCTAGGCCGTGACCGGGGCTTCCTTGGGGAGCGGGACGCGTCCCGCGACCGTCGTGCCCTGACCGGGCGCCGATTCGACGCGCAGCGTTCCGCCGATCGCGCCGACGCGGTCGTTCATGTTCGTGAAGCCGGCGCCGAGCTTGCTATTGCGAACGTCGAAGCCGGCTCCGTTGTCGGACACCTCGAAGAGCAGTCCGCCTTCTTGCTCCCAGACGCGGATCTGCGCCCGAACGCCTTGGCCCGCGTACTTGCCGACGTTCTGCAGCGCCTCGAGCGAGCAGAAATAGACGGCTGCTTCGATCTCCTGCGAGTAGCGGCCCAGGCCGGTCGCCTCGACGGTGACGTTCACCGGTGAGCGCTCGGCGGCGGAGCGCAGCGCTTCCGTGAGGCCGCGGTCGGCGAGCAGCGGGGGGTAGATGCCGTGCGCGAGACGCCGGAGCTCGTCGAGCGTTTCCTGCACGTCGCCGGAAAGCTCGGTGAGGAGCTCGGTGGCCTGTGCCGGGTCGCTGTTCATCATCGTCTTCGCCAACCCGACCTTCACCGCCAGCGCGACGAGGTACTGCTGCGCGCCGTCGTGCAGGTTGCGTTCGATCCGCCGCCGTTCGCCGTCGGCCGCGGCGACGATGCGCGCGCGGGAGGCTTGCAGCGCGGCGGCTTGCTGCCGCAGCTCGTCGAGCGATGCTTGCAGCGCCGAGTCGAGGCGGACGTTGTGCAGCGCGAGCCCGACCTGACGCGCGAGTTCGATGACGATGCGCTCCTCTTCTTCATCGAAGAGGCCGCGGTCGGAGTGACGGCGCACGACGATCAGGCCGAGGAGCTCGCCCGAGTGCGTGATCGGAGCGACGCGCAGCTGTTCGTCCTCGTGCTGGAGGAGTTTGGGGAGCCACACCTTCACCCACGCCGGGCCCGAGACGCCGGCGCGCGCGACGACCTGTTGTTCGGACGCCTCGAGCGTGAGCCTCGCGTGCGGGCGCTCCGGGTCCGAGACCGTGCGTTCCAGCTTGCCGCCGGTGCCCGTCCAGACCTCGGCGATGTCGAGGCCGAGCGTCTTGCGGAGCGACTCGGCCATCTGCAGCATCAGCTCGTCGAGCGGGATCGCGCGCGAGAGACGCGACCCGAACGAGCGGATCACTTCGTCGGGCGCGTGCCGCTCGCCGTAGATCAGGCGCGTCGCGATGTTCTGCAGCCGTGTGCGGGTCGGGATGTACAGCAGCGCGGCGAGCGCGGCGGCGACCATCGAGAGCACGAGGAGCGTCTTCTCGCTGTCGGTCGGGACGCGGCCGAGACCGAGCACGATCGCGAGATACACGGCGGCGACGACGCTGGCCAGTCCCGCCAGTGAGATCGTCGCGGCGAGGAAACGATCGACGACCGCCGACAGTCGCGGCCACGTCGAGAAGACGAGCGCCAGTGGGACGACGGCGCTCGCGCCGAGCACGACCGCGCCGAGATGCGGCGGCCACGAGACGAGCGCGTCGAGGGCGACCGCGGCGATTGACAGCCCCGCCGCGACCGTGATGCCCCAGCCGAGCCACTGCATCTGCTTGCGTTCGGTCGGCGTCGCCTTCCCGTAGCGCGCGGCGAGGCCGATGCCGCCGACGAGGGCCGCCGCGATCGCGATCCCGGCGAGGGGTGCGATCTGGAGTCGATACTTGTTGCTCAGGATCATGGCGACGCCGACCGCGCCGAAGGCCGGGTAGCCCCCCAGGGCGAAGACGCGACGGGTCGTGGTTTCCAGCGCACCGCGCGGAACGACAAGGAGCAGGTGCATGCCCGCGGCGGCCGCCAACACGAGCGACATCCGCAGGACAACCTCAGCGAGGTCGTGCCGAACTAGGATTAGCGACACGACCTCGTTCGGCGCGACGTATTCGAACATCGTCGCTTCGGCGTACACGGCGACCGCCCCGAACATCGCCCCCAAGCCGGCGACGACGCCGGCGGCATCGCCGGGTCGTCGGACGGAGATAGCGGCCGCAGCGAGCGCCCAAACGAGGACGAGGCCGGCGCCGACGAGGTGTTCGGCGTCGACGGCCTCGCGGCCGGAGAGGATCGCGGCGTATCCCGCGATCACGACGGCCGCGCCCGCCAGAACGAACGTGATGGCCGTGGCGGGAACGGACCGAGCTCCGGCCGGGGCCCCGACCGGGGCCCCCACGTCGATCGCTTCGGTGTTCATCGTCGTCTCCATGGTGTCACCTCATCGTGGCTCGGTCATGCGTGGTGGCCTCACTCCGTCCGGGGTGCCCATCACTCGCTCCGCAGGACGACGGCGGGGCGCGTTCGCGCTGCGACACGGGCCGGGAGCGCGGCCAGGGCGTTCGCAACGAGGACGGCGGCCGGGATCGCCGTCGCCGCCACAATGAGGGACAGCCTCGCCGGTGACGGCACGCCCAGCTCATCGGAGAAGGCCTTCCACGCCCAGCGTCCCGCCGCGGTGCCGGCGGGGACGCCGATCGCCGCGGCGATGAGCGCGACCGTCGCCGCCTGCCAGACGACCGCCGTCGACACCTGACGGCGGACGAAACCGATCGTCTTGAGGACGGCGAGATCACGACGGCGCCGCCGCACGGCGGTGCCGAGCGTGTGCGCCAGCGTCCCCACCGCGAGCAGACTGAGTGCGCCGGCCAGAGCGAGCGGCGTGCCGCGTATCCGGGCGTAGTTGGCGATGTCGGCCGGTTGCTGCGGAACCCTGTTGACGAAGCACGGATTCTCCTGGCAGTCGGGGAAGGAGAGGAGCCTCTTCTCGATCGCCTGCGCCACTTGTTTCGGGTCGGCGCCGGGAGCGAAGTCGATCAGGAAGTAGGCGAACTCTTCGGTTCCGCCTTCTGCCGGCATCGCCGCGGCCGTCACGGCCGCGCCCTCGCCGAGTCCGGTCGGTTCGAAGCTGCCACGCCCGAGAAGTGGGAACACGCCGATCCCGACGATGTGCATCGTCTGCGGCGGATCCTGTCCGACACGCGCGGAGACGCTATCTCCGTTACGGAGCCCGAGTCGGTCCGCCGTCTTGGTGCCGACGACGATCTCGTCGTCGGAGGACGGGGGCCGCCCCGCGATCAATCGAGGGAAGAGGTTGTCCGGCGCGGGACCGATGCCGACCGCCGGGATCGTCGAGTCCCCGAGGGTCACCTCGCCGTAATGACCTCCCACCGCCTCGGCGACACCGGGGACCGTCTTGATGTCTTCGATGAGCGATGAGGGGAGCCCCCCGAACTGCGTGTCGAAGATGGCGTCCCATCGCCAGCCGTACAGAGCGGG
>JBIOTQ010000015.1:0-28507 GCA_044866075.1 Actinomycetota bacterium
CCGAGCGCGTCGCGCGCGCGCTCGCGAAGTCGGCGTTCGTGAGGAAGCAGAAGGCCGCGTCCGCGCCGGCCGCACCGCCGCCCGCAGCCCCGGCCGCGGAGGTTCCCGCGGCAGAGGCACCGGCCGCGGAAGCGCCCGCGGCGGCTTCAGCGGAAGCACCTGCGGCCGCTGCACCCGCACCGGCTGCGGCTGCGGCCGGGGCTCCTGCGGCGGCGGCTCCCGCTGCGGCGGCTCCCGCCGCTGCGACCGCGGCGGTTCCGCGTCTTACGCCGGAGGAACGCGCGGCGCGCGTCGCCGCGGCGACGGGCGTGAAGGCCGGGAACGGTGGCGGACGGGGACGTGGGGTGGGTGAGACGCACCGGCTCCTCGCGATGGTTCCTCCGTCGGGGATCCAGCGCGTCGAGAAGCGGCAGGAGGACAAGGTCAACGTCTGGCCACACCTCCTCGCCGAGGAGTTCCTCTCCTTCGTGGTCGTCCTCGCGGCTCTTTTGGTTTTCTCGACGTTCGTCAACGCACCGTTCCGCGAGCTCGCCAACTTCTCGTTCACACCCAACCCGTCGAAGGCGCCGTGGTACTTCCTCGGCCTGCAGGAGCTGCTGCGTTACTTCCACCCGATGGTCGCCGGCGTGACGCTGCCCGGCCTTGGGATCTTCGCCTTGTTTGCCCTGCCCTACGCCGACAAGAACCCGAGCGCGCTCCCCGACCGGCGGAAGTTCGCCATCGTGGCGTTCACGATGTTCATCATGTTCTGGGCCGTGCTCGTGATCATCGGTTCGTTCTTCCGCGGCCCAGGCTTCAACTGGATCTGGCCCTGGAAGACGGGCCTCTTCTTCGACCTGTGAGGACGACGATGCTGGCGATCAGTGCGTGGAACTGGGTGGCGATCGGTTTCGGGATCGTCATCGGACTCGCGGGTGCCGGGCTCATCATGGTCAACCTGATGGCGATCATGCGGGCCAAACGCGAAGGCCCGAAGAGCCACCGGCCGCTCATCGGCCCGCCGCGACAGATGTCGCGCCGTGGCTTCTTCGGCCGGATCCTCGGGCTCGGTTTCGGCGTCGCGCTCCTCGACTTCGGCGCGCTCTCTTTGGCGATGCTATGGACGACCCCGAAGGGCGGGTTCGGCGGCAAGGTGCTGGTCCCGAAGGTCCTCGCCGACATCAAGGCGGAGATGGCGACGTCCCGCTCCCCGTTCTACTACGCGCCGGGCCGTTTCTATCTGGTCCCTTACGCGGGCAACGGTGCCGACACCCTCTACAAGGGCGGGCTCGTGGCCGGCGGCATGATGGCCCTGTATCAGCGCTGCGTGCACTTGGGCTGCAAGGTTCCGTTCTGCGTGACCTCGCAATGGTTCGAGTGCCCGTGCCACGGCTCGAAGTACAACAAGGCCGGCGAGTACAAGCTCGGCCCGGCGCCGCGGGGTCTCGACCGGTTCCCCCTCACGGTCGAAGGCGACGCGGTGACGGTCGACACGACGTTCGTCGTGACCGGGCCGCCGCGCGGGACCAACACGACGGGCCAGGAACGCGAGGGCGCGTTCTGCGCCGAGGTTCGCCAAGCGGCGCACACATAGACGATGACGATCGCGACCGGGGGTGCATTGGTTCCGCTCGCAGCGACCGATAACCGCGTCACGACGGCGATCATCGTCAGCGTTGCCATCGTCGCCTTCTTCGGGTTCCTCGTCGTCACCGCGCTGGGCGGTCCTCGAACGCGGCGCGGGGAGGTCCCGTTCGGATTCCGCCCCGGCCCCGCCGACGCCGACCTCGAGACGCGCGTTCTCGACCGCTGGATCGGGCTCACGACGATCAGCATGGTCTTCATGGCCGTCTTCCTCCCCGTGTACTGGCTGCGCGAGCCGACGCGACTGTCGTCGAAGGAGAACCAGTTCCTGAAGGCCTCCGTCGAACGCGGCGAAGGCCTGTTCAGTCCTGCCGGCACGACGCTGACCTCGGTCGGATGCGCCGAGTGCCACGGGACAGGCGGCGTCGGCGGGACCCGCAACTTCACGATCGTCGACCGGAAGACCGGGAAACCGGTTTCGGTGCAGTACGCCGAGCCGCCGCTCCGGCTCGCCGTCGCGCGTTACACGGCGGCCGGCCGGACCGTGGACGAGGTGAGGCAGCTCTTGCGCGACGCGATCGAACGGGGGCGGCCGGGAACGCCGATGCCGACGTGGGGCCTCAACTTCGGCGGGCCGCTGAACTCGCAAGCGGTCGACGACCTGATGAACTACATCCTCAACGTCCAGGTCGGGGCGACTCCGATCACGAATCCGAACGGGGCGAAGCTGTTCGCCGACAACTGCGCCGTCTGCCACGGCGCGTCGGCCACGGGAAGCGTGGGCCCGAACCTCACGGTCGAGTTCCAGCGAAACAGCGAGCAGCAGATCTTCGACATCATCAAGAAGGGGCGGCTGAACACCGAACGGCCGTCGATGCCGGCCTGGGGGCACCTGGGCGACGACGCGGTGCACGCGCTCGTCAATTTCATCAAGAGTATCCAGGAGATCTAGAGCGATGATCGCCTTCATCCCGCTCGCTCTCGAGGGACAGTGGTCCGGTGCCGCCGCGGTCGGTGTCGTCCTCACGGCCGCCCTGATCTTCATCGGGACGATCTACTACCTCCTCACGACGATCTTCGGATGGCGGCGGGCCTATTACGTAACCATGGTCAGCTTGATGGGCTTCATGATCCTGCTGTCGCTCGTGTGGCTCATCGGCATCCCCGGTACCGGTCCCGGCTTCGGCCCGCGCGGGCGCGAGCCGGATTGGATCGCGTTCCTCCCGAACTCCGAGTTCGCGACCGATTTCAAGGAGGAGATCGCGACCTTCCCGGACGGGTGGGACGAGCGGGGGAAGCAGTACTTCGGAAACTCCGACAAGAAGAAGACCGGAGCGATCGACTCCAAAGGCGAGATCGACACCATCAAGGGAATCCTGGAGCCGGCGCTGGCCGGGTACGCTCAGGCCCACAACCTCGGGTCGGCCGACCCGACGAAGTACAACTTCCGCGCCCGGGGGACCCCGGCGGAAGAAGAAAAACTCTCCCCTGAAGAGAAGGCCGTCCCCGTCGCGGAGGTCCGCTTCGAGGACGCCGGGAAGGGCCGGTTACTGTTCGGGGTGCGACTCCCCGCGTCGGCGGACCACCCCGAGATCACCGCGTTCGCGCTGCGGGACAAGGGCACGGTCTTCCTTCCGGCGTTGTACTTCATCGTCTCCTCCGTCGTGCTGTTTGCGCTGCATCTGTGGCTGCTCGCGCGCGACGAGATCAAGCAGCGCGCACGCGAGGCGGAGACGACGACGACGGTTACGACCGTTCGAACCGGCGCCTAGGCCGCCGGGATCTCGCGGAAGGCCTCTTCCGCTGCTTCGATCGTGCGATCGACGTCGTCATGGGTATGCGCGTCGGAGAGGAACCACGCCTCGAACGCGCTCGGCGCCAGCCAGACGCCGCGTCCCAGCATCGCGTGGAAGAACGCCGCATAGGCCTCGGTGCGCTGCCGGGACGCGGACGCGTAGTCGATCACGGGCTCTCCGCTCGCAAACAGCGAGAAGAGTGAACCTTCCCGGTTGATCACGACGGAGACCCCGGCGTCGCCGGCCGCGCGGGCGAGCCCCGTGCAAAGAGAATCCGCCAGCTCGTCGAGCCTCCGGTAGGGCGGATCCTCGGCGAGCTGTGCGAGTGCGGCGCGACCGGCGGCGACGGCGACGGGGTTCCCGGAGAGCGTGCCCGCCTGATAGACGGGACCCTCCGGCGCGAGCATCGCCATGACGTCCGCGCGCCCCCCGAACGCGCCCACCGGGAGCCCCCCACCGATGATCTTGCCCAGGGACGTGAGGTCGGGCGTGACGCCGAAACGCTGCTGCGCTCCCCCGGGCCCCAGACGGAAACCGGTGATGACCTCGTCGAAGATCAGAAGCGCGCCGTGCGCGTCGGTGACCTTGCGAAGGCCTTCGAGGAATCCGCTCATCGGCGGCACGACGCCCATGTTCGCGGCGACCGGCTCGACGATGATGCACGCGATCTCGTCGCCGGCCTTGCCGAAGGCCTCTTCCACGGCCGCGAGGTCGTTGAACGGCGCGACGATCGTGCCGGCCGCCTGGGCCTCCGTGACGCCCGGCGAGTCCGGCAGGCCGAAGGTCGCGACGCCCGACCCGGCGCGCGCGAGGAGCGCGTCGGCGTGTCCGTGGTAGCAGCCGGCGAACTTGAGGATCTTTCCGCGGCCGGTGAAGCCGCGCGCGAGGCGCACGGCGCTCATCGTGGCCTCGGTCCCACTCGACACGAGACGCACGGACGCGAGGCTCGGCACCGCCGCGCAGAGACGCTCGGCGAGCTCAACCTCTCCTTCGGTCGGCGCGCCGAACGACGTGCCGCGTCCGGCCGCATCGCGGATCGCCGCGAGGACGCGCGGGTGCGCGTGACCCAGGATCGATGCGCCCCACGATTGGACATAATCGATGTAGGTCGCGCCGTCGACGTCCGTGACCGTGGCGCCGGACGCACTCGCGACGAACGGAGGCGTCCCGCCGACGGCGCGGTACGCGCGGACCGGCGAATTCACGCCACCGGGGATCACCCGACGGGCACGCGCGAACAGATCCTCGGATCGGGTCACGGCATGATGCTAGCGGCTCAACGAGGCCCGCGGCCGCGCGTGATCCGGTACGCCGCGTAGGCGATGAACGGCGTCGCGACGACGGCGATCCGGACGGCGTTGCGCCCCTCGTCCTGCAGGCAGTCCAGCGACGGCGTGTCGCAGACCGCGCTCATCAAAGCGGCCACGAAGCCGCCGGCGCCGACGAGGACGAAGATGCTGACGGCGAGGAGCCGCGCGCGGGGCGTCCAGCGTGTCCGCGGGCCGCGGCCCGGGTCGTCCACGGATCAGGCTTGAGCCACGGCCGGCTCGAGGAAGAAGCCGTTGTCGTAAAGCTCGGCGATGCGCGCGAGCTCTTCACCCGAGAGAGCGCGTTTCTCCGTCGCGTCGACGAACTCCACCAGCTGGGCTTCGTCGTAGATGTTCGGCAGCACGGTGACGATCAGCGGGTCGGCCAGGAGCCATCGCAGCGCGGCTTGCCCGATCGTCAGATCGCCCCCTTCGGTCAGGAACGTGAGCTTGCCGAGCTTCTTCAGCCCGGTCTCGAGCCATTCGCGTTTGCGGTGCGACCGGTGGTCGTTCGCGTCGAACGTCGTGTCTTTCGTGTACTTGCCTTCGAGCAGCCCGCTCGAGTGCGGCACCCGGACCATCACGCCGACGTCGCGCTTGCGCGCCTCGTCGATGAACTCCCGGCCGGGATCCTGCTCGAGGAGGTTATGGATGATGAACAGCGCGTCGAGGTGCCGGTTCTCGAGCGCCCACACGCCCTCGTCGCGCCATCCGATCGCGGGGCCGAGGGCCGCGCCGTAGCCGCGGATCTTTCCTTCGGTCTTGAGATCTTCCATGAGCGCCCACAGGTCGTCGCGTTGCAGGTGCGCCATCCGCGGGTTGTGAAGCTGCAGCAGGTCGATCCGGTCGGTGGCGAGCGCGCGGAGCGACGACTCGACCGAGCGCCTGACGACGGACGGGTCGAGGTTGTGCGGCCGCTCCTCATGGCCTTGCGGCTTCCACTCGATCTCGGTGTCGTATCCCACTTTGGTCGAGTAGACGACGGCGTCACGGCGGTTGCTCAGCGCCGTCGCGAGGATCGTTTCGCCGCGGCGGTCGGCGCCGTACGTGGGAGCCGTGTCGAAGAACGTCACTCCAAGGTCGAAGGCTTTGCGGATCAGTGCGGCGGCTTGGTCGTCGCTGTAGTCGCCCCACCAGCCGGCGGTGACGGTCCACGCTCCGAAGCCGATCTCGCTGGCTTCGATGTCGGTGCCCGGGAACGTGCGGTAGCGCATGTCAGATCTCTCCGTCGTTGAGGATGGGTGCGATGTCCTTCGCGAGGTAGGTCAGGATCATGTCGGCGCCGGCGCGGCGGATCCCCGTGAGCATCTCGAGCGCGACGCGCCGCTCGTCGATCCAGCCGTTCTGCGCGCCGGCCTTCAGCATCGCGTACTCACCGGAGACGCTGAACGCCGCGACCGGGAAGCGCGTCGCCTGCTTCACCGCCCGGATCACGTCGAGGTACGGCAGCGCCGGCTTCACCATCACAATGTCGGCGCCCTCGGCGATGTCGGCTTGCGCCTCGCGCACTGCCTCGTCGGCGTTCGCGGGATCCATCTGGTACTGCGCGCGATCGCCGAACTGTGGCGCGCACTCGGCCGCCTCGCGGAACGGGCCGTAGAAGGCGCTCGCGAACTTGGCCGCGTAGGCCATGATCGCCACCTGATCGCGGCCGTCATCGTCGAGCGCGCCGCGGATCGCCGCAACCTGACCATCCATCATCCCGCTCGGCGCGACCATGTGGGCGCCGGCGTTCGCCTGGCTGACGGCGATCGAGCGGTAGCGCTCGAGCGTGCGGTCGTTGTCGACGCGGCCCTCGTCGTCCAAGACCCCGCAATGGCCGTGATCGGTGTACTCGTCGAGACAGAGATCGGCGATCAGCACGAGGCCGTCGCCGACGTCGGCCCGCAGGTCCCGCAGCGCGCGCTGGACTATACCGTCCTCCGCGTCCGCGCCCGAACCGGTCGCGTCCTTCTCCGCGGGGATACCGAAGAGCACGACGGCCGGGATGCCGAGCGCCGCGACGGCGGCGACCTCTTTGCGCAGGGACTCGAGCGTGTGCTGTACATGGCCCGGCATCGAGGAGATCGGCTGCGGCTCCGCGATGCCGTCCTTCACGAACAGGGGCGCGATCAGATCGGCCGCGCCGAGCGTCGTCTCGCGGACGAGCCGGCGCAGCGCCGGCGTGGCGCGCAGTCGTCGAGGCCTCTGGGTGGGGAAACCGGACATCGACACAAGCGTATCGCGGTAGGCTCGCCCCCACCATGCGCCAGCTCCGCGGGCCCCTCGCGCGCCGGGAATTCCGGCTCTACTTCGCCGGCAACGTGGCGTCGAACGTCGGTTCGTGGCTCTCGAACGTGGCGCTCAGCGTCTACGTGCTGGACCTCACGCGCTCGTCGTTCTGGGTCGGCCTCACCAACTCGGCTCTGTTCGTACCCGTGCTCTTGTTCGCGCTCCCCGCCGGAGCGCTCGCCGACCGGACTGACCGGCTGCGGTTGCTTCGCGTGAGTCAGGTCGCCGCGTGCGCCTTCGCAGCGACGCTCGCCCTCCTCGTCGCGATCGACCAAGCGAACCGGTACTCGTTGGTCGTGATCGCTGCGGGGTTGGGACTGACCATCGCGGTCGCGATCCCGGCGATGCAGTCGATGATCCCGTCGCTCGTCCCGCACGATGAGCTGACCGACGCGATCGGGCTCAACGCGTTGACGTTCAACATCGCGCGCGCGCTCGGGCCGGTGCTGGCCGCCGTGACGATCACGGCGATCGGGTACACGTTCGCCTTCACACTGAACGCTCTGTCCTTCGTTCCGCTGATCATCGCGCTCGTGGTGATCCGCCGCCCGCCGTTCCTGCGGGAGATGGAGGGAGCCGGCGGCTCCATCCGCGAGGGCCTCTCCTACGCGTGGAACCACGTGCGGACGCGGACGATGTTGCTGGCCGTGGTTGCGATCAGCGTGTCGCTCGACCCGATCACAACCGTCTCGCCGGCGCTGGCCCGCTCGTACGGACTGTCGACCGGCTCGGCCGGCTGGATCGTCTCGGCGTGGGGCGGCGGTGCGGTGGCCGGCATCACGCTCGGCCGCCGCTGGATCCGGTACGCGTCGTCCCACGGCTTGGGATGGGCGGGCCTGCTCGGGCAGGCCGCCGGGTTGCTGGCACTCGGCGCTGCGCCCGCGATCGGAAGCGCGATCCCCGCGGCGCTGCTGACGGGATTCGGCTACATCACCGCAACGATCTCGTTCGTGACGACCATCCAGAACGACGTTCCCGAGCGCCTTCGCGGCCGCGTGATGTCGTTGTGGACGGCGAGCTTCCTCGGGCCGCGTGTGATCTCAGCGGTGATCGACGGAGCGCTGGCCGACGCGTTCGGGCCGCATCTCGCAACCGCGGTGTTCGCGGCGCCGGCCGTCGCCGCAGCGTGGTTCGTTAGGCGGACGATCCCACCGCGGCGCGTGGAGCCCGTGACGCCAGCCGCGTAATGTGCCTCACGAGAAACAAAGGTCAGATAAGGCGACGGAACGCGATGACGCCATCGTCGGCCGAAGCTATCCCGGCCCACGCAATGTCCCGGGGGTCAGTGAGCCGACTGTGTCTTCGGAGCCATCCTCGTTCAGAGGTCGTCGTTTGGCTCGCTAATGCATCCGGGTCCTTAACGAGTGTCAGAAGAAACGCGAGGTCTCGAATCTGCGCATCCTTGTCTGCCGATACGCCGACCGCTCGCGCCTTGATCAAGATGGCTCCCAGAAGGTCCGGGACCGGCACCTTTCCTGTAGTCGACCTGCTCTTCACCGCCATCGCCGTCGTTCGTCTTAGGGCTTGTGTTCCCCCCGGAACCATGACGGTTTGAGCGGACCCTACTGTTCGGCGCGGTGTGCGATATCCGAGTCCATCAGGGGCGAGAACATCGATGCGAGTCTCGCCCTTCCGAAACCTGTGCCCTACGCCCTCAGGGGAGGGTGGTTCCATCTCATATCCGATCACCTCCAGCTTCCTGGCGAGCTGAGACGTCCCTTGTGTAACCGCTCGAACATCGACGAGGACATCGGCGTCACGGCTCGGCCGAATCTGGTTTCGTCCCAAAGCCCAGCCGTGAAGCGCGACCATGTGGGCGCCAATGAGCGTCCACGGAGCCACCGGCCGCTTGTTGAGCTCGATGAGGTCGGACCACATGTCGTGGAACGGATCGCCGCGCGCTCCGGGATCTCGATCACGCTGTCATCAGTCTCTCGAGAAAGCGTTCGGCTCCACGAACAACCCGGGGATCAATGTGTTGAAGCAGGTCAGCGGCAACAACCGGCGGCGGAGCGACCTTGTGTCCATCGAGGACCCAGGGGAGCGAGGGGATCCTCAGAATAAGGTTCGGCGACGCATGATCTTCGATCGGTGCCATCCGCCGCCTGATCGCCTCGACGACGCGTTCATGAGCGTAGCAATCGAAAGGCTCATCGCCGACGACGATATCCATGCCGACAGGAACCGCAGATAGCCCCGTTGGGAGGAACCGCCGGTCGCCTCGGAGATCGCGCACATCCTTGTCCAGAACCCTCCACCCAAGATTGCTGGATCGGGGTTCACTGTGAGCCAACAAATCGATGGCCCTTCCTGGATCTCTTACGAGGCGCTTCAGTCGCGACCTAGCTGCAGGTGCAAGCCAGACAGGCTCCTCTCCCCCCATCATGGCGAGAAGCGCCCATCCGCTCGCATGGCTTAACGGCCTACCAGCGCGTCGCAAGAATCGGTCGATGTTGTTCGAGTCCAGCACCCATTCTCGACCAACACGGACCGATGGGATTCGTTTAGCTTGGACGAGCGCATGGATGCGCTGGCGGCTTAGCCCGAGCCGCTTTGCTGCTTCCGGCAATGAGAGGAGATCACCCATGCAAGCGACGTTAACACAACTATTTACTTGAGTCAATAGTTGTGTTAACGCCACACAGGCCGAAGCCAGCTACAAATATCAGCGGTGCCGGCTCGAAGGCACCGCTGCGGCGGCGGCGAGGCCCGCGATCGTGTGCTCCTTCGCAACGGCGTCGACGCGCAGGCCGGCCTCTTTCGCGGCCCGCGCCGTCACGGGCCCGATGCACACGATCTTCGTGCGGCGGTTCGGTTTGCCGCGCAGGAGCCTCATGAACGCGCGCACAGTGCCGCCGCTCGCGAACGTGAGGACGTCGATCTCGCCGTCGACGACGGCTCGCCGCACCGCCGGCGCCAGTCGAGCGACCGGACGCAAGCGGTAGACCGCGAGGCGTTCGGTCGTCCATCCCTTCGCCTGAAGCGCTTCCTCCAAGCCGGGCTCTGTCCTTTCGGCGCGCGCGAGCAGCACTCGCCCTCGGCCGCGCGGGAACGCCTTTCCGATGGCCGCGGTGGTGAAGGTCGGCGGGACGAGGTCGGGCTCGATACCGACGGAACGCAGCGCATTCGCGGTGCCGGCGCCGACGGCCGCCACGCGCGCGGAGCCGAACGCGCGCGCGTCGGCGCGCGCCGCGCGCAAACGCCGCCAGAATGCGGCGACGCCGTTCGCGCTCGTGAAGACGACCCAGTCGTATCGCCTGTCGCGCAGGCGGGCGACGGCCCGATCCACGGCGGTAGTCGAGCGCGCCGGCTCGACGCGGATCGCCGGCGCTTCGACGACGTCGGCGCCGAGCTCGCGGAGGACCGAGGACAGCTCGGACGCCTGCTCGCGCGTACGGGTCACGAGAACCCGCTTCCCAGACAGCGGGCGCGTGTCCCAGCCGCCGAGAACGTCGCGCAGCCTCGCGACCTCGCCCACGACCGTGATCGCGGGCGGCTTTATCCCGGCGCGGCGCGCGGCCGCCGCGATCCGCGACAACGGCGCCGTCACCGTGCGCTGCGTCGGGAGCGTCGCGTCCGCGATGACCGCGGCCGGCGTTGACCTCTTCTTCCCCGCCTCGATGAGCGCCTCGGCCGCGCCGGCGAGCCGCTCGACCCCCATCAACAGAACCGTGGTATCGGCGCGCGCGAGCGCCTCCCAATCGAGACGCGATCCCGCTTTGCCCGGCGCCTCGTGCGCCGTTGCGATCGCAACCGACGCCGCCCAGTCGCGGTGTGTGACGGGTATCCCCGCGGCGGCCGGCCCGGCGATCGCCGACGTGACGCCCGGCACGACCTCGAATGGGATCCGCTCGGCGGCGAGACGCTCGGCTTCCTCTCCGCCGCGGCCGAACACGAACGGGTCGCCACCCTTCAAGCGCACGACGGTCTCGCCGGCCCGTGCCCGTCGCACGAGCAGACGATTGATCTGCGCCTGCGTCATCGCGTGGCGGCGCGCGCTCTTCCCGGCGAAGACCCGCTCCGCGCCGGGCGCGAGATCAAGGAGAGAAGGCGCGACGAGCCGGTCGTAGACCACGACCTCGGCGGCGCGCAGCGCAGCCAGGCCGCGCATCGTGATCAGGCCCGGATCGCCGGGTCCCGCGCCGACCAAGAAAACGGTCCCGGGCGGCCTCCGCCGCCGGGATGTGCGCCGTGCCGGCGCCGCGCGGCGCCGCGGACTCACTCGAGCGAGGCGGCGCCGGCCGCGATGATCTCGTCGGCGCCCGCGGCGCGGAAGCGGTCGGCCAGCTGATGCCCGACCTCGATCGGATCGCTTCCCGTGATCTCGTCGCGCAGGATCCGCGCGCCGTCGAGCGAGCCGACCAGCCCGCGCAGCCGGATGGTGTTGCCGTCGAGCGTCGCGAGGCCGCCGAGAGGCACGTTGCAGTCGCCGCCGAGCGACAGGAGGAACGCGCGCTCGGCCTCGAACGCGCGCCGGGCGAGCGAATCCTCGATCTTGGAGAGCGCCTCGCGCATGTCCTTGTCCCCGGCACGGCACTCGACCGCGAGGGCCCCTTGCCCCGGCGCCGGCAGCATGACCGACGTCGAGAGAACCTCCGCGACGCGGCCGTCCTTGCCCAGCCGGCGAAGCCCGGCCAGGGCAACGACGAGCGCCTGCACCTCTCCCGCCGACAACTTGCGGAGCCGGGTATCGACGTTCCCGCGCATCGGCGTCGGCACCAGTCCCCGCCCCATCGCCAGCAGCTGCACGCGACGGCGGAGAGACGACGTGCCGACCGTCGTGCCGGGCCCGAGCTTCGCGAGGCCCCCGCCGTGTCGCGTGATCAGCGCGTCGCGCGGGTCCTCGCGCGGCGGCACCGCCGCCAGGACGAGGCCCTCCGGCGCCATGGCCGGCAGATCCTTGGCGCTGTGGACAGCGAGGTCGATCCTGCCGCTGACGAGCGCCTCCTGGATGTCGGAGACGAAGAGGCCCTTGTTGCCGATGGCCGGGATCGGGCCGGGGAGCAGGTCTCCGCGCGTCGTGATCGGAACGAGCTCGAAGTTCCGGTGCGAGATGACCTGCGAGATCGCCTTGCGAACGCCTTCGGCCTGCGCGAGCGCGAGGGCGCTCCCTCGCGTTCCGACGCGCAGCACGCTTCGCGGCATCGGGGTCGAAGCCTATCGCTCGGTCTCGCCCAGGTCGAACAGTTCGCGGAGCGCGCGTGCGAGCGCTTCGCCCTCCGCCGTTCCCGCCTTGTGCTTCACCGCAGACACCGGGCCGTGCAGGAGCTTCGCCACGATCGACCGGGTAAGGAGCTCGACCGCCTCGCGTTCCCGATCGGACAGCTCGGCGAGCCGCGCGGCCGCGCGCTTGAGCTCCCGCGCCCGCGCGTCCTCGCCGCGCTCTTGCAACGCCGCCAGGAGCGGAGCGAGGTGGTGCGCGCGCTGCCACCGCGTGAACCGCGGAACCTCCTCGGCGATGATCGTGCGCACCTTTTCGACCTCGGCCAGCTGTTCGGGGCCCGGGGTCAAAGCCGCGCGCAGGTCGTCGAGGTCGCGAAGCGCGACGCCGTCGAGCGAGCGAACCTCCGGGTCGACGTCGCGCGGAACGGCCACGTCCAGCAGAACGAGACGGCGGTCGCCACGCGCGGCCATCGCATCCGCGACCATGTCGCGCGTGATCATCGGCTCGGGGCTTCCAGTCGAGGAAAGCACGAGGTCCGCCCGCGCCAGACCCACAGCGAGCGACGTGATCGGCAGATCCGTCCCGCCGATCCGCTCGGCCAGTGCGCGCGCCCGCGCGGGCGTGCGGTTCGCGACCAGAACCGTCGCGCCTTCCCGGACGAGGCGCCGCGCCGAGAAGTCGCTCATCTTGCCGGCGCCCACGACGAGGACCGTCCTCCCGCCGAGCGAGCCCAGCTCGGCGCGCGCGAAATCGGCGCCGGCGCCGGCGAACGTCTTGACGGTCTTGCCGATCGCGGTCTCCGCGCGGGCGCGCTTGCCCACGCGCAACGACTGGCGGAACAGGGCTGAGAGCACCGGCCCGGCCGCGCCCTCGTCGCCGGCGACGCGGAACGCCTCACGCACCTGCGAAAGGATCTGCGGCTCGCCGACGACCATCGAGTCGATGCCCGACGCCACGGCGAAGAGGTGCCCGACGGCGTCCTCCTCGTATCGCGACTCGAGGAGCGGCCCGACCTCGTCGACGTCGATGTGGTGCGCCTCCGACAGGAAGCGGCGCAGCTCGGCCAGCCCGGCGTGGAACCCGGTGACGAGCGCGTAGACCTCGACGCGGTTGCAGGTCGACAGGATCGCGCCCTCGCGGACGTGCTCGCCGGACGTCAGCTGGTGCAATGCTTTCGGGAGGGAGGCCGCGTCGAACGCGAACCGCTCGAGCAGCCCGACCGGCGCCGCGCGGTACGTCAGTCCGACGACGAGGACCGACACGTCACTCCCCCTTGGAGGTCACAATCACATGTCTTTGCCGAGCAGCAGCTCCGTCGCGCGCGTCCGCGCGCGCTGGATGTCGCCGGCGCGGACGAGATCCATCACGTCCGAGTCGATCACCCGGTACCAGGCCTTCGCGCGCTCGTCCTGATCGCCGGGGACCTGTACCGACTCACGCAGCTCGCCCATCAAGGAGAGGAACCGCGCGTACTCCTCGCCGAACTCGCGCTCCATCCGCTCGCGGATCCGAACGGCCAGCGCCGGCGCGTTCCCGCCGGTCGATATCGCGACGACGAGATCGCCGCGCCGCACGATCGACGGCGCGATGAACGTGCAGAGCGCCACGTTGTCGACAACGTTCACGGGGATGCCGTTCGTCGTGGCCTCCGAGTAGACGCCCTTGTTCACGTCCTCGTCGTCGGTCGCCGCGACGGCGACGGCCGCGCCGTTCAAGTCGCCCGTCTCGTAGCGCCGCTCGAGCAGCTCGATCTCGCCCTTCTTCGCCCGGCCCCGTATCCCGCGCGTCGGGTCTTCGGCGAGGACGCGCACATTGGCGCCGGCCTCGAGAAGGGTCCGCACCTTGCGCTCGGCGACGTGACCGCCGCCGATCACGACGGCGAGGCGACCGTCGAGAAGCAGGATCGCGGGGTAGCCGGTGGTCATGGACGGGTGGACTTCGCGGCGCTCCCGGTCAGACGCTTGCCGCGCCGGATGCCTTCCAGCGCCGACTTGCGCTGCTCGTAGAAGGACAGGATCTGCAGCTCGATGGAGAGATCGACCTTGCGCAACGACACGTCGTCGGGGACCTGGATCACGGCAGGAGCGAAGTTCAGAACGCTCTTCACGCCGGCCGCGGCGAGACGGTCGGCCGCCTCCTGCGCGGCGCCGGCCGGCGTCGCGATGATGCCGATCGAGACCTGCCGCTCCTTCGCGATGCGCTCGAGGTCTTCGAAGTCTTCGATCGCGAGCTCGCCGACCTGCTCGCCGATCTTCCGCTCGTCGGCGTCCACGAGAGCGACGACGCGGAAACCGCGCGCGGAGAAACCCTTGTAGTTGGCGAGCGCGTGACCGAGGTTTCCGACGCCCACGATCATCACGTTCCAGTCCTGCGTGAGACCGAGCTCGCGCGAGATCTGATAGATGAGGTACTCGACGTCGTACCCGACACCCCGGGTGCCGTACGAACCGAGGTACGACAGATCTTTGCGCACCTTCGCCGAGTTCACTCCGGCCGAGAAAGCGAGAGACTCGCTCGAGACCGTGTGGATGCCTCGTTCGGTCATCTCGAAGAGGCTGCGGAGGTACAGCGGAAGGCGGGCGACCGTGGCTTCAGGGATCGCGCGCTCTCTCACGTAATTCTCCGACGTCGGGCCCCGCGGAAGGGTGCCTGCCCACCGATTCTAGAAGCTTGTGAGCGCATTCTCAAACCCTATTAACCAGCGGAGAGGGTCGCCCCCGGACGCATTCCCGCTGCTCAGGGAGAATATCGGAGGGGCGCTTGAGGGTCCTCTGTGTTCTGTCGTATGGCGATTTCGGCAGCCCGCGCTACCCGTCGAACAGGGCGGGGTTGCCTCCGTACTTCACGATCAGCTGGGCGAGCTCGCCGAACAGCGGTGACTCGCTGAAGTGCTCGAGGCCGAGCCGCGGAGTGGGATCTAGACGCCCAGCGCCTCGCCCGTCGCCGGGTTGACCCGCGCGGCGTCGAGCCCCACCAGCAGCAGGAGCAGTTGAACGGTTCTCGGCTCGGCGGGCGGCCGGACGAGCCGTGGTTTCGGTTTCGGAGCGGGCGCCGGCGCGCGAGCTCTCGACGCGTGGCGAACGGGAGCCTTGAGGTGCGGCCGCGCCGCTCGTCGGCCCGCGAAGACCTCCGTGACGTAGATGGTGTCGTCCTTGACGGCGACCCCGACGCCGACCTGGTTGTAGTCGGTGTCGAGGATGTTCGACCGGTGGCCGGGCGAGGCCATGAAGGCGTCGTGGATCGACTTGCAGCTGGGTCCCATTCCGACGTTCTCGCCGGCGGCCCACCAGTTCCCACCGACCTCGTTCCCGAGATTGTTGTTGTGATAGATGGTGCCGTCCTCGGCCATCTTGCGACTGTGACGGCGCGCGATTGCGGTGAGGTCGCTGTATAGCGCGAGTTTGTGGTGGCCGACGCCGGCTCGCTCCCGGTTGATCGCCGAATAGAAACACGACTCGATCGAGGTAAGCGCGTGCGCCGGTGTCGCGACCGCGGCCATGCCACAAACCAGCACCGACACCAGCACGATGGAAAGCGTTCGCCGACCCATCTCTCCCCTTTCGGCAGCCCGGCCGACCCCGTCGTGTCGAGGTCCCGTGGCTTTGCGTCCCCGCCTTGCAGCGGGTTTGCCTTTGTCGCGGGAAGCGACCTTCTAGTGCGGATCCAAGCCCTGAAGCCTCCTTAGCGGACGTGAGGGTTTTCGTTCGCGTTCGGCAGTCCCTCCGCCCACATCGGTCCGAACTCGACGGCGTGCGGCAGGCGACGGGCGATGCCGTGCCCGGGAGCGCCGAGAAGCACTCCTTGCCCGAACCCGATCCCGAGCACGCTGAGCGCATCGAGCTGGCGCTCCGTCTCGATCCCTTCCGCGACGATCGCGGCGCCGATCCGCGTACTGAAGGCAAGGAGACTCGACGCGAGAGCCTGCAACGAGGGATCGTGCTCGATGCCATGCGTCAACGAGAGGTCCAGCTTGATGATGTCCGGATGTAATTGAAGGACGTGCTTCAGGCTCGCGAATCCGGCGCACGCGTCGTCGATGGCCAGTCGCATGCCCCGCTCGCGCATCGGCCGGAGCCGCTCCCGCAGTACGTCATAGTCGTCGACCGGGCGATGCTCCGTAAGCTCGAGCACGATCCGCTCTGCGTCGACGTCGCTCAGCTCCGCCTCGAGTTGAGGGGACAGGAGCGTCGCCGGCGAGACGTTCAGAGACAGGTACACGTGCGAGGGGATCTCGTCGAGCGCCCGGACCGCGGCGCGCATGCTCGCGATCTCGAGCTCCAGGCCGAATCCGGCCTCCCAGGCATCGGCGAACCAGAGAGCCGGGGGACGGCCGTCCGCGAAGCGTGCCAACGCCTCTTCGCCGACGACCACGCGCGAACGCAACGAGACGATCGGTTGCAGTGAGATACGGACGTCTTGCGTCGCGTGCGCCGCAGCACGTATCCGGTCCATCCGGGCCGTGCGATGCGCCGCATCGGATCGGACGCGCTGGATCTCGCCCGCAGCCAAGCGGCTCATGAGGCGCAGGAATCGTTCGTGGATGTCGTCCTCCCACGCTGCCGGTTCGTGTCTGACCGCGCATAGCGTGCCGAACAGCGAACCATCGGGAAGGGTGATGGGAACGCTCGCGAAAGCACGGATGCCGGCGCGGCGTGTCACACCGAGTGCCGCGGCCGTCTCGTTTTGTCCTACGTCGTTCACAACCGACGGCGCAAGGCCCGACATGACGGCCTGACAGAAGGTCTCCGAGATCGGAAGCGACGCACCGGGCCGAAGCCCGAAGGACGCGGCCTCGCCGGCGATCCAGTGGAAAACCTGCCGATTCCCGCTGAATTCACCGGCGTAGGCCGCATCCGCCCCCAGGTAGAGCTTCGTCGCCTCGATGAGGTCCCCAACGACGGCGAAGGGGTCCGTCGTGGCCTCGTGATCACCGACCGCCAAAAGCTCGATCGGAGACGCGTCGCGCTCGAGAGCCGCGATTTCAGCCGCCATTGATCCTCCTACTAACGGCGAGGGCCCCCACTCTCGCAACGGTCAAATGGTTGCCCGGGCGGCGGGGAAGTGATCACAGCGCACGCGACTGCGGAAATAATCGCTCCTGCGATGGTTGAAGCATTCGTTCCAGAAGTCAAGGGATACGCATCGCTTGAATCGTCATTCACTTCGTGAGAATTGGGTCGTCGTGTCACCAAGCGCGACAAGGCGGGTCATCCAAAAGATGGGGGTTGTCTGAAACGTGAGGCTCGCTGCGGAGACGTCCTGAAGCCGCGCTAGAGACGGATCATCGCTTTCGTCGCATCGCCCGGCGGAGAGCCTCTTGGTCGATCTGCCCTTCCGCCACAACGCGTCCTCCGACCTCGAGCACGGGGGTTCGCAACCTGTATTCGTGCTCGTCGGAAACGAGGACCTCTTCATAGGAGAGTCCGAGCGCGGCAAGCGCGTCCTTCGCATGCTCGCATAGGCCGCAGTTCTCGCTCGTGTAGAGGACGAGCGACTCGCGCGGCTTCACGACTCCTCATCCGCCGGCGCCGGCCGCGGCGCGCGCGAGGCCAGACGGAACCCGAGGAACATCACGATGACCCCGACGGCGAGGAACACACTGAAGACCGACCCGCGACCGTAGCGCGCGACGGAGCTTCCGATCGCCACCACCGTCGCCCCGAACGCGATGAGCCAGTTCCCGCGGATCCGATACACGGGCAACCGCCCGCCGCGCCCCGACGCGAAGGCGATGAGAACCACGATCACGTACGCCGGGATGCTGAGATACGTCGCGAGTTTCGCCACGAACGTATCGCTCCCCCACGCGCGGCTGCCCTTCGGGATGTTGCGTCCGGCGTCGGCGGGGAGGTGCACCGACGCCGACGCGACCGCGACGACGGCGATCACCGCGGCGGCGAGGACGAGCAGGAGCATCAGCGCGATCAGCGGACGCCGCTGCAGCAGCGCCACGCTTCCGAGCGCGAGGAACGGCACGTTGAGCAACGCGCCGAACAGCCAGTAGACGCGGAACAACGTGGGGTCCCAGCCGCCGCTGACGCCGGCGGCGACGGCGAGAGAGGCGATCGCGTACATCGTCATCGCGATCCCCCACGCCAGCTGCGGCAGTCGTTTGCGGTGTGCGTACTGCGTCAGCAGCTGGATCGCGAAGATCGTGGAGACGAGTGCCGCAGCGGCCGGGAACGCGACCACGCTTACGAGCGTTCCGGCTGCCGGTCGGCGCCGTCCCGGAGAACGCGCTTCAAAACCTTGCCCGTCGGAAGGGTCGGGAGCTCGGCCACGAACTCGATCACCTCGGGGCACTTGAACCGCGCAAGCGACCGTTTGCAGTGCTCGAGGAGCTCCTCTTCGGTCGCCGTCGCGTCCGGCTTCAACACGACGAACGCCTTCACCGCCTCGCCCGTGTAGGGATGCGGCACGCCAATCACCGCAACGTCGGCGACCTTCGGATGCCGGAAGATCGCGTCTTCCACCTCGCGTGGATAGACGTTGAAACCGCTGACGAGGATGAGGTCCTTGATGCGATCGACCAGGAAGATGTAGCCGTCCTCGTCGGCGTAGCCGACATCGCCCGTACGGAACCAGCCGTCGCGGATCGCCTCGTCGGACGCCTCCTTCTGACGCCAGTACCCGCTGAACACGTTCGGGCCGCGTACGAGGATCTCGCCGGGATCTCCGTCCTCGACGTCATCGCCGTCGTGATCGACGATGCGGACCTCTACGCCGGGCAGCGGCTTGCCGATCGACCCGGGCTTCGCCTGCTCCCCCATCGCCGTCGATGTCACGGCCGGCGCCGTCTCGGTCAGCCCGTAGCCCTCCCAGATCGTGATCCCGAGCTTGCGCCGGAAGTCCTCGAGTACAGCGCCCGGAAGCGGCGCCGCGCCCGACACGGCCACCCTGACGCTCGACAGGTCGTAGCGCTCGACGCCGGGCGTGTTGAGCCACGCGATGAACATCGGCGGCGCGCCGAACAATACCGTCACCTTGTGCCGCTCGATGGCATCGAGGGATCCGACGGCGTCGAAGCGCTCTTGCAGCACGGCCGAGGCCCCGACGCGCATCGTCAGTCCGAGGATCACGTTGAGCGCGTAGATGTGAAACATCGGGAGCGTCAGCAGCACGACGTCGTCCTCGGCCTCGGCGAGAAGCGGCGCCTTCGCCATCTGATCGAGGTTCGCCAAGAGGTTGCCGTGCGACAGCATCGCGCCCTTCGGCTTCCCGGTCGTCCCGCTCGTGTACGCGAGGACCGCGAGATCATCGGCTCCGATATCCACCGCGGGAGGTTCCGCGCCGCGGCCCGTCATCTGGTCCCACGTCATCGCGCCGACGGGCGCGTGCGTCCCGGCGACGATCACGTGCTCGAGCATCGGCAGCGTGTCGCGAATGCCGTCGACGGTCGCGGCGAATGGCTCGGCGGCGACGATCGCGCGCGCGTCCGCGTCGGCCACGATGTACGCGACCTCCTCGGCCGTGTACATCGTGTTGAGCGGGATCATCACGCCGCCGGCGCGCAGAAGCCCCTGATACGCATAGACGAAGTGCGGGATGTTGTGGACCAGAACGGCGACGCGATCGCCCTTCTTGATCCCCAGCGACGCGAAACCCGCGGCGGCGCGGTCGATCGCGAGATCGACCTCCCCGTAGGGGATCGCCCGGTCGTGGAAGATGAGCGCAGTCTTGTCCGGAACGCGGCGCGCCGTCTCCCTGACGAGGTTCGCGACGTTCACCGCTTCATCCAACCCGTCTCCGCATCCATGCCTTAGATGCCTTACCCCAGGAACGCGCCACGCTCGCCGAGGATGCGCCGCACCTCCGCGACGTCGACGCCGCGCGCGGAGAGCCCCTTCTGAGCGGCCAGTGCCGCCGCGACCCCCGCCGCCTCGCCCTGCGCCATCGACGGCGCGATCACGCGCGTCGACGCCAGCGCCTCGTGCGTCGCCGATATGCACCGCCCGGCGACGAGGAGGTTATCGACCTCGCCGGCGACGAGGGATCGATACGGGACCTGGTAATAGGCGCCGGGGTCGAGCCAGCGCCACTCCGTCGCTTTGCCTTCGACGTGGAACTCTTGCGGCCACGCGCCACAGGCGACCGCATCGTCGAAGCGAGCGGCGCCGAGCACGTCCTCACCGGTCAGCACGTAGTCGCCCGTCGCGCGGCGTGTCTCGCGCACGCCGAGCTGCGTCGGCGTGTCCGCGAAGAACGACTCCGCGAAGCCGGGCATGTACGCCTTGAGGAAGCGTCCGGACTTCTCCGCCTCGGCGCGGCCGGCGATCTCCGCCGCCGTGGCCTCGAAGAGATCCGTCATGTCCGGCGCGTGTCCCTCGACGCCGATACGCGTCATCGCCCCCAGCGCCTCCCCCGGCCGGAAGGTCGGGAGCACGGCGCCGCCCGAGCGCGACAGATCCCATTCCGGCGCCTGCCCTTCGTTCGCGATCAGCTCGTTCAGGCGATCGAGTCCCGCCGCGTAGGCCGCTTGCACGTCCACGTTCTGCATCACGAACTGCATCGACGGGAACTGCCGCTGGCCAGGGCCGCCGGATTCGACGCGGCAGCCGGCGTGGAACGCAACGTCGGCGTCGCCGGACGCGTCGACGAACATCTTGGCCGTGATGGCGACCGGCCCGCGTTTGGACCCAACGATCACCGCGTCGATCGTCCGGCCGGTCCGAACCACCTCGGTGACGGTGGCGTGGAGCAGCGGCGTGAGCATCGCCTCCGCGCTCACCCACCGGTCGGCTTGCCACTTGTACGCCCACGGCACGTAGAGGAGGACGGCAGACTCCTTGTAAGGGATGGGGCCGATGCCGCCTCCGTCCGCCTTCAGACCCTCCGCCCAGCGCTCGGCGAAACCACGGCAGACCAGGTCGAACGCGTCGCCCGCCTTCTTGTAGAGGCCGCAGACCGTGCCGACCCAGGCCGAGGTCGCGTTGCCCCCGAAGAAGCCGTAGCGCTCGACGAGCGCCGTGCGGACCCCCGACTGCGCGGACGCGATCGCCGCCGCGAGCCCCGCCGATCCGCCGCCGACCACCGCGACGTCGACCTCGAGGATGACCGGTGCATCCCGTTCGGCGAGATGGTACGTGTTGGTCGGCATCGGGACTCCGGTCCTCGATCCAAGTTTTTTCGTGCGGCGCCGCGCAGTGTAGGGCCACCGCCGAAGCCCGGCCAACGCACCGAAACGGGCGAGCCACCATCGTGCCAAGCGCGTGTCTTCCCGGCGAACCGGGCGCGGATCCGCCGGTGCATAGCGAAAAGGAGCTAGGGAGTTTTGGTCACGGTACGTGGTCAAGACTACGGAGAGGCGACCCGATACACGCTTCGAACATTGAAATCCCGATAGGCAGTCAGTCTCCACGACAAAGGCAAACCCGTCGCAAGACGGGGACGCAAAGCCACGGGACCCCGCAGAGGGAACGCAAAGGGGTCGGCCGGGTTGCCGAATGGGGACGACGGGATCGCGAGCCCGTCGAACCCGAAGGCGCAAGGTCAGCAGGGATGCTGAGTCGTTCGGGGGAGGCGGGCTGTCTGTTCGGGCCGAGAAGTAGGGGGCCGAACAGATGGGCAAGCGAACCGTTTCAATACTGATCCTCGGCGCACTCGTCGCCGGATTCATCGCGGTTTCCGCACCATCCGCCAGCGCGCTCACGAGCGTCGAATCGTGTTTCTACAGTGCGACGAACGCCGAGCGGGCCTCGCGCGGGATCAAGAAACTCGCTCTCTACAGCGACCTGACGTCGAACGCCCGTCACCACAGCCAGGAGATGGCGAACGACGGCACCATCTACCACAACAACAACCTCGGCAACGAGATCGGTGGGAACTGGTGGGCCCTCGGCGAGAACGTCGGGATGGGTCCGGACTGCAATTCGATCCAGGACGCGTTCATGGCGTCGCCGGGCCACAAGGCCAACATCCTTGACAAGGACTACAACCAGGTCGGCGTTGGCGTCGTGATCAAGGACGGAACCGTGTACGTGACGGTGGTGTTCGCCGGTCGCAAGAGCACCTCGACCACGACGACGGTCCGGCGTACCTCGACCACGACCAAGAGAACGACGACGACCACCACCCGCCGCACGGCGACGCCGGCGACGCATAGGGCCGTCGCACCGAAGCCGAAGCCCAAACCGAAGCCGAAGCCCGCGCCCGTCTTCCACGCGACACCGATGACGGTTTCCGTCCTCGTGAAGCTCGTTGGTATGGACGCGCGTCAGGTCGATCCTGCGACCGGCGCCGCCATGGGGGTTTAAAGAAGCCCATCTCCGCGCCCCGGGGCATCCGTGCCCCGGGGCCGGCCCCTTTTCTAGGGCCAGATCACGGACAGAAGATCAAGCACCGCCGCGGCGTTTCCTCCGGGTCGGGGCTCGGCATCGGCTCTTCGCTCGGTTCCAGAGACGGCGAGGGCGACGGGTTCGGCGACGCTTCCGGATCGGCGCCGGATCGCCGGGCCGACCTCTCGTTGGAGGTCCCCTTGTCGAACTCATACTTATCCAGCATCGCCGTGAGCGTCCGCTTGAAGATCTGGGCGGGGAACGAGTTGCCGGTCACCCTGATGCCGTGGACGTGGTTCATCGGCCGGTTCGAGCGGTGCCCGACCCAGACGGCGATCGCGTAGCCGCGAGCGAACCCGACGAACCAGGCGTCGCGATGGTCTTCGGTCGTCCCGGTCTTGCCGTACACGTCGACGCCGCGCATGCGAACCGTGTAACCGGTTCCACGCCTCACGACCGCGCCGAGGGCTTCCCGCACGTCGGCGGCGACGTCCTCGGAGATCGCACGCTTCGCCTTCCTCTCATGGTCGCCGTAAACGAGGTCGCCCTTCCCGTCTTTCACCCACGAGATGCCGGTCGGCGACAGATAGCGACCGTCGTTCGCGAACGTGGCGTAGGCGGACGCCATCTCGAGCGGCGTGACGCCGGAGGTTCCGAGGGCCAGCGAGGGGACCGCTGACAGGCTGCTCTCGATGCCGACATCGTGCGCGAGCTCGGCGACCCGGCGCGGGCCGACGTCGCGCATCAGTTGGGCGAAGACGGTGTTGACGCTGTTCGCCGTCGCGCTGCGCAGGCTCATCCAGCCGTGGCTTCGCCGGTCGAAGTTGCGGACCGGCCATACCTGACCGGACTTGAAGCGGACGCGCATCGACCCCGGCGCGCGGTAAGACTTGTTCAGACTGAACCCGTCGTCGAGCGCCGTGGCGAGCACGAATGGCTTGAACGCACTCCCGGCCTGCCGGTGCGCCCGCGTCGCGAGGTTGAAGTCGCCCGGATGAGGAGATCGCCCGCCGACCATCGCGCGAACCTCACCCGTTGACACGTCTATCGCGACCACTGCCGCGTCTGGATCGCCGGGACGATCCAGGATGTCGGCCACGGCGTCCTCCGCTGCGGTCTGGACGTCGAGGTCGAGCGACGTCCGTACCTGCAAACCGCCCCGGTAGAGGACGTCGTCCCCGAAGCGCCGCTTGATCTCGGAGCGAACCCAGTCGACGAAGAGGGGCGACTTCACCGGCGCCCGGCGCACCTTCGCCAGCTTGATGCGCTCGTTCATGGCGGCGTCGCGCTGCGCTGCCGTGATCTTGTGCTGCTCGAACATCCGCAGGAGGGCGTAGTCGCGCCGGGCCCGCGCGGCCTCCTTGTTGACGCGCGGCGAGAACGCCTCGGGCGCGGCGGTTATGCCGGCCAGGAGCGCCGCCTCCGAGAGCTTGATCCGGGAAACCCCGTGCCCGAAGTAGATCTTAGAGGCCGCCTCGACGCCGTAGGCGCCGCTCCCCAAGTAGATGGAATTCAGGTAGGCCTCGAGGATCGCCTTCTTCGCGTAGCGCCTTTCGAGCCGGATCGCGGTGACGGCCTCGCTCAGCTTCGTCCACAGGTTGCGCCTCCCGCCGACCCGCTGGTTCTTGACGAGCTGCTGCGTGATCGTGCTGGCGCCTTCCCGCCGGCCGCGCGCGTTGGCGAACACCGCGCGTCCGATCGCGAGGGGATCGACGCCGACATGACTCCAGAAGCGCGCGTCCTCGACCGCGATGAACGCGTCCTGGAGCATCTTCGGCACCGTGTCGAGGGGGACGACCACACGGTTCTCCTCGGCTCTGATCTGCCCGAGCGCCTTGCCGTCGTGGTCGAAGAGGAACGCGGTCTGCAGCGGCGGCGTGGCGTCCAGCGAGGCCGGCCCGTAGTAGACGACGCCGACGCCGCTCGTGAGCAGGATGGCCATCACGACCAGCGCGATGTGCCATCGCCGCATACGGCTGATCGATCTGACGCGCTTGGGGAAGACGCGGAATGCCTCGCGGAGACGTTCTTCGGCCCGCAAAGACGGAGACGGATAGCGCGGGAGGCCGTCGATCCCGTCTGCGGTTGTGACGCTCGCGGAAGGATCCGCGAGAGCGCGCCCGAGAGACCGGTCGACCATCGTCCGAATCCTCCCTTTCGCCAATCCTACGTACGACCAAACCTGAGGCCGAATCTGCGTCGCTCCGCCGCGTCCCGCACGCGTCTGACCAGGGACGCAGCAGATTCACGGGGCAAGTAGGATGGGTGCGAAGCCGCCTCCGACGGGAGACCTACGTGAAGCCGCTCGCCCGCGTTGTCTGCGCGACGGGGCCCTTCTACATGCTCCCGCTCGGACAGGTTTTCGAGGCGATCTCGAAGGCCGGGTTCACCGGCGCCGAGGTCATGGTGACGAGCGAGCGCGAGAGCCAGGACCCGGTTGCCCTCAAGGCTCTCGCCGAGGACTTCGGCGTCGGGGTGCGCGCGATCCACGCGCCGTTCCTCCTTCTGACGCGCCGCGTCTTCTCGACCGACCCCCTCGAAAAGATCAAGCGCTCGACCGAGCTGGCGCAGGAGGCCGGCGCGCCGTTGATCATCGTGCACCCGGCGTTCCAGTGGCAGCGCGGATACCAGCGCTGGCTCCGTGCCGAGCTCGACGACTTCCAAGCGCGCGAAGACATCACGATCGCGATGGAGAACATGTTCCCGATCTGGATCCGGGGCCGCGGGCTGACGGTGCATCGCACGACCGGGATCGAAGACATGAAGCAGTTCGGTGCGGTCACACTCGACACGAGCCACGCGGCGGTCACCGGGATCGACATCATCCGCGCCTACGAGGAGCTCCAGGACCGGATCGTGCACATCCACCTGTCCAACAACCTCGGCGTCGGCCGCGACAGCCACGCGCCCCTGAAACAAGGTGTCCTGCCGATCGCGTCGTTCCTCGAGCGGCTCGGGGCGACCGGCTATTCGGGGACGATCACGCTCGAGCTGGACATCCGGCCGTGGGCGTCGAACCCGGTCAAGCTCGCGGCCATGCTGCGCGAGAACCGCGAGTACTGTCTCGAGAAACTCGGGGCCCCCGCGGACGCCTGACCCACTATGTCCATCCGCGTGATGGTGGTGGACGACACGGAACACGTTCGCGAGATGCTGGCGACCATGCTCGAGCTCGACGGCTTCGACGTCGTCGCGAAGCTGGACGGGGGTCAGGCAGCGATCGACGCCGTCGGCGCCTCGGCTCCCAACGTGATCGTGATGGACTACAAGATGCCGCAGATGGACGGCATCACGGCCACCAAAGAGATCCGCAAGCTCGTTCCGGACGTGCCGGTGATCCTGTACACCGCCTACCTCGACGACGATCTCGAAGCGCTCGCTCGCGAAGCCGGCGCCGCTCTGTGTCTCGGGAAGGTCGAAGGTTTGGAACAGCTGGAACGGCGTATCTCTGAGATGTGCATCGAACTGCTCAACTGAGGGAGACCCGATGAAGCTTCAAGGCAAGAAGGTCGCGATCCTCTGCGGCCCCGATTACGAGGACATGGAACTCCAGTACCCGCTCTACCGCCTCAAGGAAGAGGGGGCCGACGTCGTCGTCGCCGGGATCGGCGCCGAGACGTACAAGGGCAAGAAGGGGTACCCGGTCACCGTCGACGCACAGATCACCGCACTCAAAGCGAAGGACTTCGACGCCGTGGTCATCCCCGGCGGCTACGCGCCCGACCACATGCGCCGCTCCGAAGAGCTCCTCGCGTTCGTCCGCGAGATCCACGACCAAGGGAAGACGGTGGCCGCGATCTGCCACGCTCCCTGGGTCGCCGTCTCGGCCGGGATCCTGAAGGGCCGCCGGGTCACGTGCGTGCCCGCGATCAAGGACGACGTAATGAACGCCGGCGCCGACTACGTCGACGAATCCGTGGTGGTCGACGGCAACCTCGTCACCTCGCGTCGCCCCGACGACCTCCCGGTCTTCCTCCCCGCCGTCATCGACGCGATCGCCACCCAGGACCCCTGAGCAAAACAAGAAAGGCGAGCCGCGACCGAGACTCGCCTTTCAGGCTTCAAACTCTTCGATTGAGGTGATCGCGCAGTTGCCTGGTTCTTCATCCCTCGCGTCCCCGGAGGGCCGCTTCATCCTTCGAGCCGCAACACTTTTCGCGGCGCTATCACCAATGAGATAACTACGCGGGAGCCGGGAAGGTTCCTACGACCTTCCGGGCAGAACGCAGGAACTTCCACAATCAGGCGGCTCGGGGCCTTCACGCCCTTCTACGTAATCCACAAGGAACCCTGCAGCGCTTTCCCTGGCAAGAGGAGGCGAGGGAACGGAGGGGCCGGAAGCCTTCGCCGAAGACGGGGATGGCACGTCCGGAGCGCGACGGTCGCCGAATATGGCCCGTTCCGCCTACGCAGAAACCATCCGCACGTCCCTTCCCCCCCGGAAGAAGGGCCCGTACCCTCGTATCGAGCGAGCTGGGGGGATTGCTGGCATTGCGACGAGGGACCGCGATCACATTGGTCGGACTCCTGGTGGGGCTCCTCGTGGCCGTGGCACTCCAGCTCGTATTGAACAGATAAGAGCGGCTTCTGCGTATTCCTAGAAGGAATGTCGTTGCGGAGAGCGGTCAACCAACAACTGGCACCGGCCGACGCTAATGAGGACGGTCTGATGAAGGGACCCCTCGAAACGGTTGCCACCGACGCGCCTGCCCCCGTCCTTACCGGGGCCGTGGGCGAGGCAGACGTCGTCGCCCTCGTCGACCGCGCCCGGGACGGAGACCCCGACGCCTTCGCCGCCCTCTACGACCGCTACGTCGAGCGCGTCTACCGATTCGTTCTCTACCGGGTCCATGGGGACAGCGCCCTGGCCGAAGACGTGACATCGGAGGTCTTCCTCCGGGCGCTGCGCAAGATCAAGGGCTTCACCTGGCAGGGACGCGACGTCGGGGCCTGGTTCCTGACGATCGCTCGGAACCTCGTCCTGGACCATTTCAAGTCGGGCCGGGCCCGGCTGGAGGTCCTCGGGATCGAGGCCCCCGCAGCCGCCGGCGATCGGATTATGGACGCGGAGGACGAGGCTCTGTCCCGCGTCTCGGCTCAAGACCTCTATAAGGCCATCGGCCAGCTCGGGACCGAACAGCAGGAGGTCATCTACTGGCGGTTCCTCCAGGGATACTCGGTGGCGGAAACCGCCGCAGCGATGGGCAAAAGTGACGGAGCAATCAAGGCATTGCAGTACAGAGCGGTCAAAGCGCTGTACAAGCTCGTGGTGGTTGGCGAGGATGCGTAGTCCGTTCGAACTACCCGAAAAACCACCCGTTGGGGCGACGTGTCCAACCCCGCCCGGGATTCGTTGCATTTGGTGGAGCGACCGATGAAGGCGAACAGGGACGAACAGGCGTTCGCAGACCTCCTCGAGGGTCTGCGGGCAGACGCGCCCGGCGAGATGGACAAGCTGGCCCGGCTCGCGCAGGCGCTCGAGCACGCGCGTCCCACCACCGGCCCGTCACCGGCGTTCCGCAACCAGCTGCGCAACCGGGTCCTGGCCGAGGCCGCGCTGCGCCGCTCGTGGATCGATCGCGTCGCCGAACGGTGGACCGAGCGCAACAGGTCGCTGAAGCGGAACTTCCGGTTCGTCTTCGCCACTGGGGTCGCCGCGCTGGTCCTCCTCACGAGCGGGGCGATGTTCGCGGTGGCCGATACCGCCGTTCCGGGCGACTGGGATTACTGGGCGAAGCGCCTCCACGAGAACGCGCGGCTCCTCATCACGCGCGGGGCGGAGCAGCGCGCCTACCTTCAGATGGAACTCGCGCGCGAACGCTTCGATGAGATCCGGGAGCTGAAGAATCGCGGGGTCGACGATGCGGCGCTCTACCGCATCGCCTTCAACGACATGGACGCGCGGACGCAAGACGCGACCGAACTGATAGTCGCCCTCTACCGCGACACGTCGCGCAAGCTTCCGCTGCAGCGCCTCACCAACTTCGCGAACGCGCAACGCAATGCGCTGGAGGTGATCGCCGACAAGCTTCCGCCGGCCGTGCGTCCGTCTGCCAGCAGCTCGATCGAGCTCTTGCAGGCCGTGTCGCTGCGTCTGAGCGGGATCCAGGCGGGATGCCTCTGCCCCGCGAA